>NZ_CP061813.1:3106875-3453750 GCF_014784055.1 Polaribacter haliotis
AATATTCATGTCTTCTGCAATCTGAATAACACTTTTACGTGTAATTCCGTCTAAAATTCTATCACTTGTAGGGCTTGTAATTAAAGTATCATTAATTCTGATGAAAATATTCATTGCACCAGCTTCTTCAATATACTCATGAGTATTATCGTCTGTCCAAATTACTTGGTTATAACCTTTTTCAATCGCTAATTGAGTAGGGTAAAATTGTGCAGCATAATTTCCACCAGCTTTTGCAAAACCAACACCACCATTTGCAGCACGTGCATATTTTTCTTCAATTAAAACTTTTACTTTACCAGCAAAATATGCTCCAGAAGGCGCAGTACAAATAATTAATTTGTAGGCATTTGCAGGCGAAGCGTGAAAACCGTTTCCAGAAGCAAACATAAAAGGTCTAATGTATAAAGAACTTCCATCGTTTTTTGGAATCCAAGCTTCATCTAATTTTAATAAAGCTTTTAAACCATCCATAAATACATCTTCAGGAATTTGCGGAATTACCAAACGTTCTGCAGATTTATTTAAACGTTTACAGTTGTCTAAAGGTCTAAACAACAAAGTATTTCCTTCAGCATCTTTGTAAGCTTTCATTCCTTCGAAAATAGATTGTCCGTAATGAAAAATCTTCGCAGAAGGATCTAAAGAAATTGGTTCATAAGGTGTAATAACTGGCGTTTGCCATTTTCCATCTTTATAATCACAAACAAGCATGTGATCAGAAAAAACACTACCAAAAGGTAAATTATTAAAGTCTACACTTTCTATTTTAGACTTTTCTATATGTTTGATTTCTATATTAGAACTCATAATTAAATTGATTAATATTCAAGACAAATGTACATAATTTATTCATCTGAAAGAACATAAAAATATGGGTTTTGCATTAAAAATATGTACATTTGCTATACTATTATTAAATATGCATTTTATGAAGACAATCGTTAAATTTTGTGCAATAGCACTATTGGTTTTTACAGCTTGTAAAGACGGAAAGAAAGAAAATAAAGAAGTAGAAACACCAATTCAAGAAATTGCATTTGCAACTTTTGGAGATAAAATTTCAGAGAAAGACGCATTAACAAAAGACCAAATGTTAGCGAAATTCGAAAACATGAATGTTGGTGATACAATCGATGTAAAATTTACTTCAGAAATTAAAGAAGTATGCTCTAAAAAAGGTTGTTGGATGAAATTACCTTTAAACGAAGGAACAGAAACAATGGTTCGTTTTAAAGATTACGGATTTTTCATGCCTTTAGATTCGAAAGGAAAAGAAGTAATTGTAGAAGGTAAAGCATTCGTGAAAATTACGCCTGTAGAAGAATTACAGCATTATGCAGAAGATGCAGGGAAAAGTAAAGAAGAAATAGCAAAAATTACGGAACCAAAAAAAGAGTTTTCTTTTGAAGCAAATGGTGTTTTATTAGGAACAAAGTAATTTTATAAAAACCAATTTCGAATTGTGAAAAGAGAAATATTAATTACTTCAGATGGTTCTACAACCATACATTTACCAGATTGGGATGAGCAATATCATTCCAAAAATGGTTCTATTAACGAAACGTATCACGTTTTTATAGAAAGCGGATTAAAGTTAGTTTCCACTGAAGAAGTTTCCATTCTCGAAATTGGTTTTGGTACAGGTTTAAACGCTTTTATTACCTATTTAGAAGCTAAAAAACCAATTAATTATGTTGGAGTAGAAGCCTATCCAGTTACTGCAGAAGAAATAGAAAAAATGAATTTTATTTCTGTTTTAGATGCCAAAGAAGAGAATGCTATTTTTGATAAAATGCACGAAGTTTCTTGGGAAGAAAAACATCAAATTACAGACAATTTTTCGCTCACAAAAAGAAAGCAGTTTTTCGAAGATATTACAGACGAAGATACTTTCAATTTAATATATTTCGATGCTTTTGGTGCGCGTGTGCAACCACAATTATGGACAGAAGAAATCTTCGCTAAAATGTTTACTTCGCTAAAAGAAAACGGTATTCTTGTAACGTATTCTGCAAAAGGGAGCGTTAGAAGAGCAATGCAAGCAGTAGGTTTTACAGTAGAACGTTTGCCTGGACCTCCAGGAAAAAGAGAAATGTTAAGAGCGGTTAAAAAAGTTGGCAGTATTCAGTAGGCAGTTTTCAGTCACAGCTTTTAGACAGATTTAGAAAAAGTAATTAAAACAACTGTGAACTATGTTTCTATGTGGTAAAAATTATAGTCTTCAGTTGGCAGTCGCAGTTTTCAGTCGAGATAAAAAGAACAATTAAAATTCAGTAAAATGGAATTCAAAAGAAAATTCGGAAGACAAAAACAATCAAAACCTACAAAAGGACTTTTTTTAGTCATTTTATTAGCCATCGTTTTAATACTTTGGTTTAAAGCAGATGCAATAATGGAAGCGTTGTTTTAAGAACGAATTGCTAACTTTTTCAGCAACCTTAAAACTTCTATATATAACCAAATTAATGTAATTAAAAACCCCCAAGTTGCTAGCCATTCCTTCTCTTTTGGTGCTTTACCAACTTGCCTGTTTATATAATCGAAATCCAATAATAAGCTTAAAGAAGCCACAATTGCAGCGATTATATTAAATGCGATTGCATACCAAGAAGTTCCCCAAATAAAGCTGAGGTTTATCCCAAAAAAAGACAAAATCCAAGCAATCATATACACTGTAAAAATACTGATGGACGCACTTATTACAACTGCTCTAAACTGTTTTGTAACCACTATTATTTTGGTTTTAAATAATAACAACATCACAAAAAATGTAACCATGGTTACAAACACAGCTTGTAATGGTAAACCTGGAAATCTTTTGTGTGCGTAAGCGCTAATCCCACCCAAAAAGAAACCTTTTGCCAACGCATAAATTGGTAATAAATACTTTGCTAAATTGTGTTTAAAAGAGATGAATAAACTCGCCACAATTGCTACGAACATTCCAATGGAAGTGTGCCATTTTACGCTTTCGCCTTCAAAGAAAATCGACCAAGTATAAGTTGCAGTTATCGCAACCAAACACAACATTAATAACGATTTTAAGATAATTCCGCTTAAAGACATTTTCGCAGAATATCGTCTGTTTTTACCCCAAAAATATCGAGAAAAAGCCGGATTAGATGTTCTTAAACCAAATCTATTCATAATTCAAATATATACTTTTTTTTAGGAGCTATTTCCTGCTTTTCGCACTCGCTTTTTTTATTCAGAAAAGAATAAAAAAGAGCTCAAACAAATGCTACAATCAGGGCTAGACTTGTTTGCCAGATTTTCTACTTTTTAAAACTTCTTCCTTTCCAATTATATTTAGAAAAAATAGATTTAAAAACAATAAACACACTAAAAAAAGGATAGAAAAAACTACAAAATAAATACCACTTGTAGAACGCTTTTTTATGTTTATAAAAATTGATTGTTGGAATAAATAAAAACAAATCAATAATTAATTTCGCTGTTATTGGAAGAAAAATAAAAAGCAAATTATCAAAATAAAATAAGCTAAAAAGAATAACCAGGTTTATTAAAAATACCAATAAACCAATCAATTTTACTTTAGAATCTTTAAATCTACTTGTTTTAGAAGCCCAACGAACTCGTTGATTTATCAGAGAATTCCAAGTTTTTACAGGAAAAGTTACAACAACTGCTTCTTTCGATTTTAAAAACTTTACAGATTCTTTATTACTTTCTAAAAATTTTTCAAACAGAAAAACATCATCGCCACTTGCAATTGTATTGTTGCCTTCAAAACCATTTAGTTTTAAAAATGCTGATTTTTTGTAAGCAAGATTTGCGCCATTACACATAAAAGGATATCCCATTCCAAAACCACCAATTGTAGTTCCTTGCAAACTCATAAAATCTAACAATTGAAATTGTTCTAAAAAATTGTTTATAGCAATATAATTAACAGGAGCAACCACCATTTTTGGGTTAGTTGTTTGTATAAAACTATCAAAAATATTTAACCAATTTTCTGGTAAAACACAGTCTGCATCTGTGGTTATAATCCAATTATTTTTTGCGATTGAAATCGCAGTTGTAATCGCATCTTTTTTTGGAGAATTGGAGGTTCTATTATTTTCTATAACATTAATGGACATTTTGTTATTAGGAAGAATATCTTCAATAACTTTTACAGAATCATCAGAAGAGGCATCATCCACAAAAATAAAATCTACCAATTCTTTTGGATAATTTAATAAAGAAATAGATTTTAATAATTGAGGTAAATTTTTAGCTTCATTTCTAAAAGGAATAATCACAGAAAATGAAGTTTTTGATTCCAAATTTTCAGCTTCAAATTCATAAACTTTGGTAAAACCAAAAGCCAATGCAATAATTAAAATTGCATACAAAATGAACATAAATACAAAAAACCAAATCATTTTACGAAGTTAGGTTTAAAAGTCAGAACAAAATAGCTCCCAATAATTGCAGGAAATACAAAATTGAAAATCCACATAAGAGTTGTAACAGATAGAATTAAAAGTGGTTCAACATTAAAAAAAGAAAACACCCAAATTGCAACTGTTCCTTTTAAAACAACATCAAAAAGTGACAACATTGGCACAATAGAACTGATAAAATATACAGTTGTAATTGCAGAAATTGCATCTAAATAAGAAATATCAATCTTAAAAAGTAGCAATAAAAAATAAAACTGATGTGAAAAAACGACGAATCGTAATAAAGAAATCATTGCAACTTTTATATTCAATTTCAATGGAATTCTATTGATAAAAGTTCTGGCTTTTTCAGCAGAATAGCCTTTATAATTAAAATGTTTTGCGCCAAAAAAGAAAGCAGAAATTATAAAAATGCCCAATAATAAAAATCGTAAAACTCTGTGATAATCTATAGAAACATTATGGTTATAAACAAAATATCCAAAACCAATAATTCCAAAAAAAAGCGTCATTATCATTTGATAAAAATTCCCCACTAAATTCAAACCAACAATTTGCTTTCTAAAAGATTTATCAAAATACACTGCTTTTGCGCCATATTCTCCAATTCTGTTTGGCGTAATTAAAGAAGTCGTTAACGAAGCTAAACTCTGAATTGTTGCATTTTTCTTACTTGTTTTTACACATAAAGAAGCAAGTGTTTCCCATTTTGTAATTTCTAAAAACCAATTCAAAAATGTAGAAATCAATAGAAAAAGCATGTTTTTAGTAGAAAAAACGTTGTTTTTAATCAAATTTTGATAAAAATCAAAAAAATGAAACTCACTATTTGAAGTTAATCTTTGCCAAATAAAAAATCCACAACCAATTACAATAGATAGTTTTATTATCAACCAAAAGAATTGTTTAGATTTGTATGAAAGCGAGTTGTACATTTCGTGCAAAGTAATAAATAATCGTCAGTATAAAAGACGATAATCACAAAAAACAATCTACGATTGTGGCCACAGAAAAAATAATTTTAGGAATTGACCCAGGAACCACAATTATGGGTTTTGGATTGATAAAAGTTGTCGGTAAAAAGATGGAATTTATTCAAATGAATGAATTAATGCTTCAAAAATATGACGATCATTATTTAAAATTAAAACTAATTTTCGAGCGAACAATTGAGTTAATCGACACATATCATCCTGATGAAATTGCTTTAGAAGCTCCTTTTTTTGGTAAGAATGTACAATCGATGTTAAAGTTGGGTAGAGCACAAGGAGTTGCAATGGCAGCAGGTTTGTCTCGTGAAATTCCAGTTACAGAATATGCGCCTAGAAAAATAAAAATGTCAATAACAGGAAAAGGAACTGCAAGTAAAGAGCAAGTTGCTTTAATGCTAAAATCTCTTTTAAATTTAAAAACTTTACCTAAAAATTTAGATGCAACTGATGGTTTGGCAGCTGCAGTTTGTCATTTTTATAATTCAGGGAAAATTGTTGGCGGAAAAAACTATACAGGTTGGGCGAGTTTTGTAAAACAGAATCCTAAAAAAATTAAATAATTTTTTAGTTTTAAGTAGCAGTAGCAGTAGCAGTAGCAGTAGCAGTAGCAATAGCTGTGTTGAGTTAACAGTTTTAATAAAATATAAGTTATGAGTTTTACAGATTTATTAGCATTTAAAAAATCGTTTAATTTATCGATGAAAATTTTTGAAATTTCTAAATCTTTTCCAAAAGAAGAAAAATATTCTTTAACAGATCAAATAAGAAGATCTTCCAGAAGTGTATCTACAAATATTTCAGAACCCTATAGAAAGAGACAATATCCAAAACATTTTTCAAGTAAATTAAGTGATTCTGATGCAGAAAATTCAGAAACTCTAACTTGGTTAATGTTTGCTTTAGAGTGTAAATATATAGATAAAGGTACTTTTGAAAATTTATCTTCTGAAAATTCGGAAGTTGGAAAGTTAATTAATTATATGATTAATAACCCTGGTAAATTTGGCGTTAAATAGGTCTGCCAACTGATACTGCTACTGAAAACTATTTTATGTCTGGCATTTATATACATATCCCTTTCTGCAAACAAGCTTGTTTTTACTGCGACTTTCATTTTTCTACTTCATTAAAAAAGAAGGAAGAAATGATTTCATCATTAGTAAAAGAAATTGAAATTAGAAAAAACGAATTAGATAACAAAGTTGTAGAAACTATTTATTTTGGAGGAGGAACTCCTTCAGTTTTAAATACTGAAGAAATTCAGTTTTTAATTGATAGTGTTTATACTAATTTTGATGTTGTACAAAACCCGGAAATTACATTAGAAGCAAATCCAGATGATTTATCTGAAGAAAAAATTATAGAACTTTCGAAATCGCCAATTAATAGATTAAGTATTGGAGTTCAATCTTTTTTTGAGAAAGATTTAAAATTGATGAATCGTGCACACAATTCAGCAGAAGCTAAAAATTGTTTGCAAATTGCTTCGCAATATTTTACAAATATTTCAGTCGATTTAATATACGGAATTCCAGATTGCACAAATGAAGAATGGCGAGAAAACATACAAAAAGCTTTGAGTTTTGGAATTCCACATATTTCCAGTTACGCATTAACAGTTGAGCCAAAAACGGCTTTAGAAACTTTAATTGCTAAAGGAAAAATTAACAATGTTGATGAAGAAAAAGCACAAGAACAATTCTATATTTTAATTGAAGAGTTGGAAAAGGCAAACTTTATTCATTATGAATTATCGAATTTCGGAAAAGAAAATTTCTTCAGTAAAAATAATTCTTCATATTGGTTGGGGAAATCTTATTTAGGAATTGGACCCTCTGCACATTCTTTCGATGGAAAACAACGAAGTTGGAATGTTCGAAATAATGCTAAATATATTAAATCCATTCAAGAAAATAACTTACCAATAGAAAGGGAAATTTTATCTAAAACCGACAATTATAACGAATATATAATGACTGGTTTAAGAACTATTTGGGGAGTTTCTTTGGATAAAATAAAAAATGATTTTGGAGAAAAACATCTACAATATTTAGAGAATCAATCTAAAAAATACATAGAGCAAGAGTTGTTAGAAATAAAGATTACTTCAACAGGAATAGAAAAATTAACAACTACAAAAAAAGGAAAATTTTTAGTTGATGGAATTGCATCAGATTTATTTATGCTGAATTAGTATCAAATTACTTTAAGAGTTTTCAAACATCTTTTAAAAAAGCTATATTTGAGATATTAGTAAAATCTTAAGAAATTAGATAAGTATAAATGAAAGCAACTATAGAATACAATTCCAGAAAAATAGTAGTAAATATCTCTAATCCTTTAGATATTTCAATTCCAATAGATGTTTCTAAAGAGAATGTAAATGCCTGGTATGTAGAAGATCCAAAAATTTTTCCAGAAGAAATTGATGGGGAAAAGGTAAAGGTTTCTGAAGGTGCAGTTGTAAACTTTAACAATATTCATTTCAATCCTCATTCGCACATTACACATACAGAATGTGTTGGTCATATTACAGAAAAAGTACATTCTGTAAATAAAAATCTAAAATATTATATTTTTCTAGCAGAAGTTGTTACAGTTGCGCCAGAAAGTAAAGGAAAAGATTTAGTAATTTCTGCAAAACAACTTAAAACTGCTTTAGGTAATAAGAAAAGAGATGCAATAGTAATTCGTACAATTCCAAATTTATCTGACAAGAAATCGATGAAATACTCGAATACAAATCCGCCTTATTTATTAGAAGAAGCAGCTATTTATTTACGAGAAAAAGGAATTAAACATTTACTAATTGACTTACCTTCAGTTGATAAAGAAAAAGATGATGGCAAGTTGTTATCTCATAATGCATTTTGGAATACTGCAGGAAAGTTAAGAATGGATGCTACAATTACAGAGTTTATTTATGTACCAAATTCAGTTGAAGATGGAGAGTATTTATTGAATTTAATGATTGCTCCTTTCGAGAATGATGCAACTCCAAGCAAGCCAGTTTTGTATAAAATAATCAAATAATTTATGAAGAAAAGAATTAAAAAAAAGTATGTTTTTTACGGATTTTTAATTCTATTAATCCTACTGATAAAAGGTGGAATATATGCTGATATTTCTGTTGAAGATTTAAAAAGTGAGTTTGCAAATGAACATTCTAAATATTTAGAAATCGATGGAATGCAAGTTCATTATAAAGATGAAGGAACAGGCTTTCCAATAGTTTTAGTTCATGGAACAGGTTCTTCATTGCATACTTGGAATTCTTGGACAAAAGAGCTCACAAAAAATTACAGAGTTATAAGGATGGATTTGCCAGCTTTTGGTATTACAGGTCCAAATAAAAATGCAGATTATTCTATAAAGAGTTACACAAAGTTTTTAAGTGATTTTTTAAACAAAATGAATTTCTCTAAATTTTATTTAGCAGGAAATTCTTTAGGAGGAAATATTGCTTGGAATTACACAGCAGAAAATCCAGATAAAGTTGAAAAACTAATTTTAGTAGATGCAAGTGGTTTGCCAACAAATAAACCACAACCTTGGATTTTTAAAATGGCAAAAACACCAATTATAAATTCGATGTTTTTATATTTTACCCCAAAATTTGTAATCAAACAAAATATGGAACAAGTATATGCAGATGATTCTAAAATTACAGATTCTTTAATTACACGTTATCATAAAATGGCTTTGAGAGTTGGAAACAGAGAAGCTTTTATAGACAGAGCAAAAATTGATTTTAAACCAACTGAAAAGGCAAATACAGATAAATTAAAAAGTATACAAACACAAACATTATTAATTTGGGGAGCACAAGATACTTGGATTCCTTTAGATAATGGAAAAAGAATGAATCGTATTTTACCCAACTCTAAATTGGTTGTTCTAGAAAATTCTGGTCACGTTCCAATGGAAGAAAATCCAAAGGAAAGTTTAAATATTTTAAAAGAATTTTTGGATGAGTGAAAAGGTTTCAGAAATCATAAGAGTTTTTGTAATTACAATATTTGTTTTTGCAGCGTATTTTTTTCTAGATAATTCTTCAATAATAAAATCTTTTTTAAATAATTTATCACAAAATTGGCCAATATTTACTTCAATGTTAAGTTCTTTAATTGGAACCATTATACATTTCTTAAAACTTATTGGGATTATGTTCTCTGTTTACATTGTTATTTTAATATTTAAGATTAGAAAAAATTAAAACCACTTCTTTCGTTTAAAATACCAAACAGAAATAATGGTAACTAAAACCATAACACCTAATAAAATAAAATACCCATATTGAGATTTTAACTCTGGTATGTTCTCGAAATTCATACCGTAAATTCCAGCTAAAAAAGTAAGCGGAATAAAGATTACAGAAAGAATTGTCAATGTTTTCATTACTTCATTTAAACGATGACCTTGAATACTAAAGATTAAGTTTATTTTACTTTCTAGTTCTTGTAATTCAAAATCGATATTAGAAATTAAGTTATTTGTTTGCTCTTTTAATTCGCTAAAATATTTTACGTTAAAACCTTTAATTTCAATTTTTTCTAATTTAACAATTGTGTCTTTTAAACTAATAGTCGCTTTTTTAAAATTGAATAATTCTTGCTTTCTTTTTTCAACCAAAGAAGTAAATTCTGGTGTAGGTTTTATATTCGCAGAACTCAATTGATCTGAACTTAATTCAGCGTTTTCTTGGTAGGTATCTTGGTAGTTATCTATAATGGATTCCAATAATAAAAATAATAAATAATCAGCTTTTTTCTTTCTAACAATTCCTTTATTACCTTCTAAACGTTCACGAATCCAATTAAAATAATCTCCTTGTTTTTCTTGAATAGACCATAAATAATCAGGAGAAACAATAAAAATCATTTGCTCCGATTCAAATTTAGAACTTTGTGTAATTAAGACACGCGTAGTTACAAATAACAAACCATCTAATAAAATTACTTTATTTGGGTGTTCTTCATCACTCAACAATTTTATTAAAAAATCGTCTAATTTATTTTGATGAATAACCTTCTTAAAAGACTCTTGATACTTAATTCCATAGGTATTAAGCCATTGAGTGTTGTCATCATTTTTAGTAAAAATTATTTCAGAAATTAACGAAGTATTCGTTTTTTCGTAGTTTTTACTCGAATAATTAATAATAGATGATCTATTTAGAAATTCATTTTCCATTTGAATAATAATTGTAAATTTGATAGATAAAGGTACTTTTTAAATTGTAATAAATATAATAATTTATGCACATAGAACAATTAAGAGATTTCTGTATTGCTAAAAAAGGAGTAACAGAACATTTTCCTTTTGATGATGTAACCTTGGTTTTTAAAGTGATGGGAAAAATGTTTGCTTTAGTAGGTTTAGAAAGATGGGAAAAAGGTGAAACTAAAATAAATTTAAAATGTAATCCAGAAAAAGCGGAAGAATTACGTGGAGAATATGAAGGAATTGAGCCAGGTTTTCACATGAGTAAAAAACATTGGAATACTGTAATTATTAATTCTTCCGATGTTTCAGATGATTTAGTAAGAGAATTAATAAACCATTCTTACGATCTAATAGTAAGAGGATTATCCAAGAAGCTACAAGCAGAATTAGAAAGTTTATAAATGAAGTTAAAAAAAAGACTGTTTAAATGAAATTCTACTTCATTTAAACAGTCTTTTTATTTTTTTTATATTTATTAATGACAGCTACAAGTAGGAGTCGTAAAACTATTCGTTTTTAAATTCACAGGAAAACCTTGGTTATAATCTTGATTTTCGAAATAGAATTGCCCTCTCTTGTTGTCATAATTTCCAACTTCATTCATTGTGTTTATGTCATATAAACGTCCATTTATCATCGTGTAAATAACAGAATTAGAGTTTTGAATGTTATCTAAAGGATTTTTATCCATAACAATTAAATCGGCTAATTTTCCAACTTGTAAAGAGCCTATTTCATCAGCTGCACCAATATATTCTGCACCATTAATTGTAGCGGCTTTTAAAGCTTCTAAATTAGATAAACCTCCTTGCTGAAGCATCCATAATTCCCAATGAGCACCTAAGCCTTGTAATTGTCCATGAGCACCTAAATTTACTTTTACACCTAATTTAGATAAATCTGTAACCGATTCAGAAACTAAAATATGTCCGTTTTTATATTCTTCCTCAGGAACCATTGTTCTGTGTCTCGAACGAGAATCTACTACATATCTTGGTGTATATTTAAGTAAGGTTTTATTTTCCCAAACATTTGATTTTTGATACCATTCAAACTCACCATTCATTCCACCATAATTTACAATTAAAGTTGGAGTGTAACCAGTTTTACTATTTTTCCAAAGCGTTAAAACATCTTTATATAAAGGAGCAACTGGAATATTATGTTCAATTCCTGTGTGTCCATCAAAAATCATACTCATGTTTGCATAAAAGTTAGAACCACCTTCTGGAACTACATTTACGCCATATTCTCTTGCAGCTTGCATAATTTGCTGACGTTGTTCTCTTCTTGGCTGGTTGTAACTTTTAACAGATTTCGCACCAAATGCTTTTGTTCTTGAAATTGCAAAACGAGCATCTTCTAAATTATTTACAACTGCTTTAAAATCGCCTTCTGCTCCATATAAAATAAATCCTGTAGAAAACATTCTTGGTCCAACAAGTTTTCCGCTTTTTTGTAATTCCTCTAAAGTAAAAGCTGCAGCTGTATTTACTGATGGATCATGAGATGTTGTAACTCCAAAAGCTAAATTCGCATAAAATTGCCAATGTTTTTGTGTACTTAAACCATTCCTAAAAGCACCTACATGTGCATGAACATCTACAATTCCAGGCATAATTGTTTTGCCTTTCATGTCATATACTTTTGCATCACTTGGAACAGCTACTTCTTTGGAAGTTCCTATTTTTTCGATTTTATTTTTATGGATGATAATGGTTCCGTTTTCAATGATTTTATCACTATTCATTGTAATTAAACGAGCGTTTGTAAAAGCAACTCGTCCATCAGGAACATCAGATTTTGTTTGCAGACCAATTTTTACGCTTGTAGCTGTTGCAGCAGATAAATTTGTTTTTGCAAAAGGATCTGTGGTATTATTAACAATCGATTTAGAAAAATATTCGTCACCCAGAGTCCAATGAACTTTTTGGTCGTTAGAAGACCAATGTAAATTTATTCCTGCATTTTCCGATAAACTTTCTACATTAAACGATTTGGTGTTAGCATCTAAATTTATTTCACTTCCATTCATAACAAATGGTGCTAAATATAATTTATGTAGATGTATAAAAGCTACCCAATTATTGTCTTTACTTGGCACTAATCTGTTAGCTAATTTAGAGGAAAAATGACTTTTTTCGTCTTTTCCATTCAAATTTACACTCTTTAATTTCTTCGTTAATCCTCCGAAAAAAGACCCTCCAGTTTGAAAAAATACACGTTCGTCATTTGCTGAAAATATAGGGAATTCTCCACTATCACTTATTTTATTTGCTCCAGAACCATCTAAATAAGCTGTGTAAATTCCAGCTTTTTTAGTGTAATCGTATCCTTGATCTCCATTTCCATTTTCTTTTCTGTAGGTTATTCTTGTACCTGCATTATTATAAGCTGGAGTTCTGTATATTCCTTTTTCTGAAGTTAATTTAGTAACTCCTGTTCCATCTATATTTACCTTATAAATTGCACCTAAATTCTCATCATTCCAAGTAACAAAAATTACTGTATTTCCATCAGGAGAAAAACTTGGCTCTGCTTCGAAATCTTCTAAAGAAGTTATTCTAATTGGAGCACCACCTGGCAATTCTTTTTTGTAAATATGTCCTAATGCAGTAAAAATAACCATGTTTCCATTTGGAGAAGTTTTTACATCTTTAATCATTTTTGATGTAAAATTAGGTTCGAAAACCTTTCTTTTTACATGATGTGTTTGTGCTAATTTAATATCTTGATTCACTTCAAAAGGAATATTTACCATCTCTTTAGAATCGATATTAATTCTGTTAATTTTTCCCTCTGACCAAAAAATAATTTCTTTATTATTTGGCAACCAAGAAAAATGAGGGTAAACTCCAAAAACAGCCCAAGCTTCTTGCTGGTCTTTACTTAAATCATAATAAATTGGCCATTCCCTTCCAGTTTCTAGTTCATGTATGTATAAAACTGTTTTTGTTCTCACACGTTTTACAAATGCCAAGAATTTACCATCTTTAGAAACAACTGGTCTTGCAGCACCTCCAGGTCCACCTGTAATTTGTTCGGTTTTTCCAGTTTCAAAATCATATTGTTTTATCACATAAATCTGTTTGTTTGGATCTTTGTTATATTGGAAAAATCCTCCAGGATACATGTCTTCTGCGTAATATAAATATCTTCCATCAGGAGAAATCGAAGGATCATTTACATCTTGTTGATCATTTTTTCTAGTTGTTAATTTTAAACCAGCATCTCCAGAAAGTGGATATTGCCACATTTCTCCAGCTCCAACAGAACGTGTAGACGTAAAATGTTTTCTAGCAACTAAAGATTTTCCATCTGGAGTCCAAACTGCGTTATTTAACAATCGAAATTTTTCTTTTGTAATGGATTTTGCATCATTCCCATCAGCTCTCATTACCCAAATATTATTTCCTCCTTCTGCATCACTTGTAAAAGAAATATATTTTCCATTTGGACTAAATCTTGGTTGTACTTCGTATGCTAAACCAGAACGTAAAATTGTTGCAGTTCCTCCAGATACAGGCATTTTGTAAATGTCTCCTAATAAGTCGAAAACAATTGTTTTTCCATCAGGACTTACATCTAAATTCATCCAAGTTCCTTCATCTGTACTTAAATTAAAGGAGTTGTATAACCAACTTTCGTGTGGATTATTTACATCCCATTTTTCTGATTTCTCTTGTGCAATTAAGGTTGAAGAAATTGCAAATAATAAGAGATATATGTGCTTTTTAATCATTATAAAATAAATTTAACTGTTTTTGAATTATAAAAATAGGGTTTATATTTTAGTCAAGTTCATAAAGTTTTCTTTAAAAACTAATTTTAAGTAAAAAATAACTTCTTTAGCGTCTTTTTTAGAAAATATAATTGGAGGTTTTATTTTTAATACGTTATTATCAGGTCCATCTGAACTCATTAAAATTCCAAAATCTTTCATTCTATTGATTAGATAATTGGTTTTTTTTGTTAGCGGTTGTAAATCTTTATTAACTAGCTCGAAACCTAAAAATAAACCTTGTCCTCGAACATCACCAATTATTGGAAATTCTTCAGATAATTTTAATAATTCTGCCTTTAGATAATCTCCAACTATCAACGCATTTTCTTGTAAATTATTGTTTTTTACAGTTTGTAAAACTTGTGTTGCAATCGCACAAGAAACTGGGTTTCCTCCAAAAGTATTAAAGAATTCCATTCCGTTTCCAAATTTTTCTGCAACTTCTTTTGTACAAGCAACAGCCGCAATTGGGTGTCCATTTCCTAAAGGTTTTCCAATGGTAACAATATCTGGAATTACATTGTGTAATTGAAATCCCCAAAATGTAGTTCCCATTCTTCCAACACCAGTTTGTACTTCATCAGAAATACAAATTCCACCAGCCTTTTTTACTTTTTGATAAGTTTTTTCTAAAAACCCTTCAGGCAATTCTACTTGTCCTCCACAAGAAATTATGGGTTCTATAATAAAACCGCCTACTTTTTTGTTTTTTTGATGAATATTATCAATTAAAAGTTGAACTTCGTTTGCATATTTATCAGCGGTATTTTCTCCTCGATATTTTCCTCTAAACGCATTCGGAATTGGGAAAACATGGGTATTTTTTGGAGTACCTTTTCCGCCTTTTCCATCAAATTTATAGGATGAAATATTTACGGTTGCATTTGTGTTTCCATGATAACCAATTTCGCTTGCGATAATCTCTTCAGAATTTGTAACTGTTTTTACCATTCTTAGAGCAAGTTCATTCGCTTCGCTTCCAGAATTTACAAAATGTAAAACTGAGATTTCTTTTGGTAAAGTTTCAAGAATTTCTTTCGCCAAATGATTTATGTTTTCATGTAAATAACGAGTATTTGTATTTAAAACTGCCATTTGTTTTTGACCAGCTTTTACAACTTCGAAATTTTCATGTCCAACATGTGCAACATTATTAACAGTGTCTAAATATTTTCTTCCAGAATAATCAATTAAACATTGGTCTAAACCACGAACTATGTGTAAAGGTTTTTTATATTGAAGACTCATTCCTTTTCCTAAATGTGCTTTTCTTTGGTTAAGAATTTCATCAGAATTATCAATTAAATTCTCTTTAAAACCAGTAACTTTAAATAATAAATTTGGGTTCGGACAAATACTTTTCCAAACATCAATTTGATTGAAATACGCAACTCCTGGAAAGTCATTTTTATAATCTAACATCGATAAAAAAACTTGGAAATGTAAATGCGGCGCCCAATTTCCATTTTCTGGATAATTCGCTAAAACCGCAATTTGTGCTCCTTTTTTAATTTTATCACCAGTTCTATGTTTTAGAACGCTTTCTGCAGTGTTGTGTCCATATAAAGTATAAAAATGAAATTCTTTTTGTTGATGTTTTAAAATGATAAAACCACCATAATCTTTGTCGCTTGAATTATTATCAGCAATTACAACTTCACCATCGAAAAGTGCATAAACAGGTGTGTTTTCTGGTAACCAAAAATCGACTCCTAAATGAATTGTTCTGCTTTCTTTTCCATAATTACCCACTTTATCATACGAAGTAGAAGTGTATAAAGAGCGAGGTTCTAAATAACCACCAGCAATTATTTTAGTTGGAACTTCCTTTTGAAGTTGTTCGATTTTAAACTGAAATAAATCTAAATTGTTAAACTCTTTTTGGTGTCCAATCCAAGAACTAGAAACACTTAAATCTAATTGTTCAATTTTATTTTTGTTGATTGTTGGAAACAATTCAGCCAAAGAAAAATCTTGTTTTCTAGCCCAATTTTCAAATTTAAGTTGATTAGGATTTGCAGAAAAACCACATGCATTTCTAAAGCTATAATGTGCAAAATCTTCAGAAACTGTTTTCCATTTTTTTAGTAATTCCCATGCAGATTTTTCACTAATTAATAGATAGGTGTTATTTGGATTTTCTTTTTTGTTAATTGCAGATTTTGTTACAGAAACAACCAAACGAATTCCGATTAAAGTATATAAAAATTCTAACTCTTTTTCTTCTAATTTAAAAGTAGAATGATAGCCTTTTATAATTGATAAACTTGCTTCTAAAGGATCGTTATGATGCATAATTGCGTAACAGCAAGTAATAGCAACATCGTTAATTATTTGCGTTTTTATAGCGTCTCCAAAATCTATAATTGAAGTTACTATTGGATTCAATACATCTTCTGAAACTAAAATATTATTGTCATTCACATCATTATGAACCACACTTTTTCGAAGTTTTTTATAGTCTTTTTGAAAATTATTAAATTGATTTAAGAAGTAAGAAACCAATTCTTTGTCCTCATTAGAAAACAAATACAAATATTCTTTTACCCAGGAAGTTTGTGCAATGTCCCAAACAAATACTCTTTCTGCTTCTTTATCATTAAAATTTATAAGTTTTTTAGTGATTTCTCCTGCTTTTAGGCCTAAACTAAATCGTAAATCGTTTAATTGCGGATTTACTCCCGACCAAATTCTACCCTCCATCCAAGAAAGCAATCGTACTTTTCTAAAGGTGCTTTTTTCTGTTTCAACTTTAGAAATAAAACTTCCAGAATTGTTTTTTATCAATTGAGGAAGCTTAGTTTTTTTATCTGAATTAGAAAGATGTAACAAGATTTTTTCTTGAAAATCTAATTCAGATTCAGATGAGTTTTCATTTGCTATTTTTAAAATATAAGTCGGTTTGTCGTCAACTTTAATTTTAAAATTAGCATCCAATTCTCCCGGTAATTTTGATGCTTTACCTTTAATGGTGTATTGTTCAAAAAGAATTTTTTCAGCTTCAGTAATTTGCATCAAAAAAACTATTTTAAGTTTTTAAAAGTTTTATTTATTTCTATAAAATCGGTTTTATTTTTATTTGAAAACGGAATTAAATAAAATCCATAAGAATATGTTTTATCAGATTTAAATTGATATTTTTCTTGTGGTTTAGAATACCAACTATCATCTCCAGCAACTCCACGTTGACCTAAATCAATATTTAATTGAACTAAGTTTTTTTCTTTAATATCAATCGTATGTTTACTCATATTAGAGTTTTTATAATCCAAACCAGCAGTGGTGTCAAAATCTTCATTTTCCATATGAAGCGCACTAAAACTCACTAAATTTTTATCTCCAGAAACTACTAAAAGTCCGTTGTTAGAATTGTTAGAAACTGCCAACCAACGTGTGTCAGTTTTATAACCATTGTCTTGTGGACGAATGTAAGGTACATATTGGTCGCTCACTTTAGAATCGTATAAATCTACAAATGCAGAAGCTTTTCTATCTTGATAGTTTTCCCAAGGCCCACGTCCAAAATAAGTAAGATTATCGAATTCTTTTTGAACCTGCATTCTCATTCCAATTCTTGGAATATCTCCTTTATAATTCGATGAATTTAAAGTGTTTTCAATCTTAATAACACCATTTTCTAAGATAAAATAAGAAGAAACAAATGTGGTTTTTACGCCAGGTAAATTGTAAGTGATGTTTACCAAAGCTGTATTGTCTTCAAGCGTTTTTGTTTCTATGTTTTTTACAGTTGCATTTAAAGAAGCATTTTTCCACTCGATATTTTTCTTATCCATTGCATTTCCAAAATCGTTGTCGGTAACAGCTCTCCAAAAATTTGGTTTTGGTCCTTTTTGATTATTTAAAAGCTCTTTATTTTCAAAAAGATAAGAAGTAATCTGCCCTTTATTTTTATCAAAATTAATTTTGAAATTATTTCCAGAAACTACAATCGAATTTCTTTTTTCTGAAATTTTAATATTGCTATTGATAATTTTTTCAGAAGCTTTTGTTACATATTTTCTGTCTAAAGAAATTTGCTCATGAGCAACTTCGAAACCTTTAGGTAATAAACCCCAATCGTTTTTTGTAATGGCAGAAATCTCGACAAAATATTCTGTATTTGGTTGAAATTGAATGTTTTTTAAAAGTACTCGAATTATTTTTCCAGTATGGCTTTCAACAGAAATATCTGTTAAAGAATTTTCTTCTAAAATTTTTCCATCGGCTTTAATTTTAATGGAGAAATTGAATTTATCTAAATTGGTAAAGTCATATAAATTTTCAAGTAAAACTCTTAATTCGTTATGTCTATTAATTCCCTTGTCTTTAAAATTGATGAATTCATGCGCTTTTTTTACTTCATACAATCCTGGTTGTGGAGTTCTATCTGGAAAAACAATTCCGTTATTTAAAAAGGTATTATCTGTTGGCATATTTTTACCATAATCACCTCCATAAGCATAAAATTTCTCTCCTTTTTCATTTGTTTTCCAAATAGATTGATCTACCCAATCCCAAATGAATCCACCTTGAAGATTGTCATACAACTCAATAATATCCCAGTAATCTTGGAAATTCCCTGTGCTATTTCCCATTGCATGTGCATATTCACTTGGAATAAAAGGACGGTCTGTTTTCGATTTTCCTATCTCTTCAAATAATCTTGGAGAAGGATATTGAGGTACAATTATATCCGTATTTGAATCCATATCAAACAACGTACTATCGTAATCTTTATAAGGTCTTTCGTATTGAACTGGTCTTTTTGTGTTGTCATTTGCTTTGATTTCAGTATACCCTTTAAAGAAATTTACACCATTTCCAGCTTCATTTCCCATAGACCAAATTACTACAGATGGGTGGTTTTTATCACGTTTTACCATGCGAACCATTCTATCTACATGCGATTTCTCCCAATTTGGTTTTTTTGCCAAAGAATATTTTCCATAATACATTCCATGAGATTCAATATTGGCTTCATCAACCACATAAATTCCGTGAATATCACATAATTCATAAAAACGTTTTCCTCTTGGGTAATGGCTTAAACGAACTGCGTTTATGTTGTTTTCTTTCCAAAGTTTTATGTCTTTTAAAATTAATTCTTCCGACATTACATGCCCAGTTTCTGGGTCTGCTTCTTGTGTATTTACACCTTTTAAGGTAATTCTTTGTCCATTAACTAACAATAAACCTTGCTTGATTTCCACAGAACGAAAACCAATTTTTGTATTCGAAACCTCTAATGTTTTTCCTTTAGAATCTTTTACTTTTATTAAAAGTGTATATAGGTTTGGATGTTCTGCACTCCATTGTTTTACATTTGGAATTGTTGTAGAAAAATTAATTTTCCCTTTCGATTTTTTAGAAATATTAGCAGTTTTATTACTTGTTTTTACAGATTGATTATTATCATCTAAAAGTTGATATTCAATGGTTGTTTCTTGTGATTTATTTATATGATTTTCAACATCGATATCTAAACTTAAAACGCCATTTTTATAAGCATCATCTAAAATCGAGGTTACTTCAAAATCTTGAATTCTAACCTTTGGCTGTGCATACACAAAAACGCTACGTTCAATTCCGCTAATTCTCCAAAAATCTTGACATTCTAAATAAGAACCATCTGTCCATCTAAAAATTTGAATCGCCAATGTGTTTTTTCCAGATTTAGCAGCATCTGTAATGTTAAATTCTGCTGGTAATTTACTGCCTTGAGAATAACCAATATATTTTCCATTCAACCATACAAAACCACCAGATTTCATAGCTCCAATATGTAAAAACACTTCTTTTTTGTTCCAGCTTCTATCAATATTAAATTCCTTAACATAAGAACCAACTGGATTGTAATTATCTGGAACATCACCTGGATTTTTTGGGTATCTTGTGTCTACCAACTCCATATCATCTGCAATCATTGCTTTATAATCTGCAAATTCGTATTGGTGATTTACGTAAATAGGAATACCAAAACCCTCTACTTCCCAATTAGATGGCACTTTTATATCGCTCCAATTTTTAGTATTGAAACCATTTTTCATAAAAGTTGTAGGTCTATCTTTCGGGTTTTTTACCCAATTGAATTTCCAAATTCCATTTAAAGATTTATAAAATTCTGGATTGTTAGTAAAACTACTTTTTTCATTAGAAAAAGATGTAAATGAAGCATGGGCATCTAATTTATTTTCACTTATAACTTGCTCGTTTTCTATATAAGATTTGTAATCTTTAATAGGGTTTTTCTGTTGAGAATTTAATTTTGAAGTAAATGCAACAAAAACAATAAAAAGGGTAAAGAAATATTTCATTAGGTTAAATTTTGCCCTAAAAGTAGCTAATTCTTATCAACCCTCAATGATTATTTGTAATTTTGAATAAACATTTTTTATGATTGTAAAAGGAAACATTGTAGATATACAAAATCAACGAATTTTTAAAGGAGAGGTTGCTATTAAAAATGGGAAAATTTCTACAATTCGTGAAGCGAGTCATACTATAGAAAATTTTATTTTACCCGGTTTTGTAGATGCACATATTCATATTGAAAGCTCGATGTTAGTTCCATCTGAATTTGCAAAAATTGCAGTTGTTCATGGAACAGTTGCAACAGTTTCAGATCCGCATGAAATTGCCAATGTTTTAGGAGTAAAAGGTGTAAATTTTATGATTGAAAACGGAAATAAAGTTC
Organism: Polaribacter haliotis; assembly: GCF_014784055.1. Classification (NCBI taxonomy): domain Bacteria; kingdom Pseudomonadati; phylum Bacteroidota; class Flavobacteriia; order Flavobacteriales; family Flavobacteriaceae; genus Polaribacter; species Polaribacter haliotis. The sequence continues at coordinate 3,127,987 of NZ_CP061813.1, forward strand.
CCTTAAAATTTAATTTTGGTGCGCCAAGTTGTGTACCAGCAACTTCTTTTGAAAGTGCTGGAGCAATTATAGATTCTGACGATATTAAATTAATGATGGAAAATCCAGACATTAAATATTTAGCAGAAATGATGAATTATCCAGGAGTTTTATTTGATGATGAAGAGGTTATAGCAAAAATAGAACATGCAAAAAATAACAATAAACCAATTGATGGGCATGCTCCAGGATTAAGAGGAGATGATGTTACCAAATACATCGCTGCAGGAATTTCTACAGATCATGAGTGTTTTTCTTATGAGGAAGGTTTAGAGAAATTACAAAAAGGCATGAAGGTTCTTATTCGTGAAGGAAGTGCCGCAAAAAACTTCGAAGCTTTAATAGATTTATTACCAGAACATTTCGAAAATATGATGTTTTGTTCAGATGATAAACATCCAGATGATTTGTTGTTAGGTCATATTAATCAGCTTTGTGAACGCGCAATTGCCAAAGGAATAGATGTTTTTAAAGTTTTACAAGTTGCTTGTGTAAATCCAGTAAAGCATTACAATTTAGAGGTTGGTTTGTTGCAAAAAGGAGATGATGCCGATTTTATAATTGTGGAAGATTTACAGCAATTCAAGGTTTTAGAAACCTACATTAATGGAGAATTGGTTGCCAAAAACGGAACGTCTTTTGTAAAAGATGTAGATTTTGGAGTATTGAATAATTTCAAAACTGATAAAAAGAAAAAAGAAGATTTTAGATTCGAATCTTCAGTAGAAAAAATAAGAGTTATTGAAGCTTTGGATGGTGAATTAGTTACCAACCAAATTGAAGCAAAAAGTTTAATTGTTGATGGAAATTTAGTTTCAAATATAACAACAGATGTTTTAAAAATGACGGTTGTAAATCGTTATAAAAATGAAAAATCAGCAATTGCATTTATTAAAAATTTCGGATTAAAAGAAGGTGCAATTGCAAGTTCTGTTGGGCACGATTCGCATAATATTATTGCTGTTGGCGTTTCTGACGAAGCAATTTGCAAAGCTGTAAACTTAATTATCGAAAATAGAGGAGGAGTTTGTGCTGTAAATTCATCCGAAGAAAAAATAGTTTCCTTGCCAGTTGCAGGAATTATGTCTGATAAATCTGCACAAGAAATTGGAAAATCTTATGCTGAATTAGATAAAATGGCGAAACAAATGGGAAGTAAATTACGAGCTCCATATATGAGTTTGTCGTTTATGGCGTTGTTGGTTATTCCTTCTTTAAAGCTTTCTGATAAAGGTTTGTTTGATGGAAATAGTTTTCAATTTACTTCATTAGAAATTCAATAAAAAAATATGTTTAAAAAAGAACTTCGAAAAATATATAAGGAAAAAAGAAAGGAATTATCTCCAAATCAAAAATTAGAATTAGAGCAAGATATTTACACTCAAATTTTTGAATTGGATTTTTCTGAAATTCAAGTTGTTCATCTTTTTTTAAGCATTAGAAAATTTGATGAAATAAATACACAACCCATTATCGATTTTTTAAATAAAAAAAATAAAACAATTGTGGTGAGTAAATGCGACTTTGGGAACAATACATTACAGCATTTTATTTTCGATAAAAACACGAAATTGGAAGTCAATTCTTGGGGAATTCCAGAACCAATTAATGCCCAAGAAATCGACCCAAAAGAAATTGATTTAGTTTTAGTACCTATGCTAATTTCCGATGAAAATAACTACAGAGTTGGTTATGGAAAAGGATTTTACGATGGTTTTTTATCCGAATGCAAACCTACAGTAAAAACAATTGGGATTAATTTTTTTAAACCCATTCAAAAAATTAACGACATTCATAAATTTGATGTAGCTTTGAACCAAATTATTTATCCAAGAAAATGAGTTTACAAGAAGAGTTAGAAAACAGAAGTGGAAATAAATGCGAATTATGTACAGCAACAGATAGTTTATCTGTTTATGATGTAAAACCAACCATAACTGGTGGTGGAGGAATGGATGGAAGTTTGTTGGCTTGTGAAACTTGTATAACTCAAATCGATAATCCAGAAGAAACAGATGCAAATCATTGGCGTTGTTTAAACGATTCTATGTGGAGTGAGTTTAGAGCTGTAAAAGTTGTTGCTTGGCGAATGTTGTCTCGTTTAAGAAACGAAGGTTGGCCAAAAGATTTGTTGGATTTGATGTATTTGGAAGATGACGATTTACGTTTCGCAAAAGAATCTGGAGATCATTTAGACGAAAGCGAAAAGATAATTCATAGAGATGCAAATGGTGCTATTTTACAGGCTGGAGACTCTGTGGTTTTAATAAAAGATTTAAAAGTAAAAGGTTCTAGTTTGGTTGCCAAGCAAGGAACAGCAGTTCGTAGAATTTCTTTAGATCACGAAAACGCAAAATATATTGAGGGAAAAGTTGGCCCAACGCAAATTGTAATTATTACAGATTACGTTAAGAAAATGGCGGAAAAAGAATAGAAAGCCCCTTTTGTCTTTCAGACATTTTCCCCAAAGGAGAAAACACTCTTGCGACTGACTTAAGTTTTCATATAATTATAAAGTAAGTTTAGAGATTATATAAAGGGAAATAAAAACACATAACAGTGTCTCCCTCCTTTGGAGGGATTATGGGAGGCTTTTTACAACATTTTTTGTTGTTTTTTATAAAAAGAATCGGCTTGCAATTTCATTAAATCGCGAGCCATTTTTTGTTTATAAGCATATATTTCTTCCTCTGTTGCAATATCTTCATACACTTTTTTGTTAACAGCAATGTCTGCTTGTAATAATTGGTTTCTTTGGTCTACTTGTTGTTTTACCCAAGTTTTTATAGCAGATTCATTATCTTCTAATTTAAAATCATATTCGCCTTTTGGTGAAATTAATTTAGCAAAAATTGGTGATGTTTCTATCGCTAAAAACAATAAGAAAATAAAGAAAGATGGCAACCAGGGTAATTTGCCTAAAGCATTAATTCTTGCCATTAATCCATCGAAATTTGCAATAATGGGCTGTGTTTTACTTTCGTAGTTTTTTTGGTTTTCTATTAAAGTAGCAATATCTGCTTCTTTGTTTTTAATTTTTTCTGCGTTTTCTTTTTTCAAATTATTTAAAGCCAATAAAGAAGCGTCGTGTTTGTCTCGTTTTTCTTTATAAACAGGTCCTTTACCTAATAATTTTGTTCCTTTTCTGCCTTCAGCTTCTGCGATGTATATTTCATATAAAGCATTTGTTTTTGCTTCTTGGGTATTAATTTCTTGTTTTAAGTCTTCAATTTCTGAATTTATGCTTGCAATTTCTGGCGTAAATTGTTCAGCAATTTGAGTTTTATTTTCTAAGGTCATTTGGTTTTTCTCTGTCAATAAAACCTGATTTATTTCCTTCTCAAACAATTTTAATTCTAAAGGTTTAGAAATTACAATCGCAATAATAACAGCCAATAAAATTCTTGGAGAAGCTTGCAGGAATTCTTTCCATTTAGAATCCGATTTTTTTATTGTGGAAACTATAAATCTGTCTAGATTAAATATTAACAATCCCCAAATTAATCCAAAGAAAATAGAAGCAAAAATAGTGTCGAAAACTGTAAAAAGCGCATAACTTCCAGCAATGGTTGCCATAACTGCAGTAAAAAATACAGTGGCTCCAATACCTGCATATTTGTTTTGTTCTCCATTAGAACAGTTTTCAATTAGGTTTTTATCGACTCCAGAACAGGTGATGAAGAAATTTTTAAGCACAGGTTATAGTTTTAAATATAGAAGTACAACGTATTAAAACAGAATTTGTTACATAAAAAAACCTCGAATTTCGAGGTTTTTGATATTTTATAGAGAAAATAATTATTTGATTGTTTTTACACCATTAGAATTAATAATTAGATTCATATTCTCATCTGAAGAACCACTAATTCCTTTCCATTTGGTTTTTTTGAAGCTTTTTATGTCAAATACACCATCTTTTTACATAAATATTAAGTGAAAACCTTTTCCTGAATTACTTGGATTAACTTCGTTTAAGCCTTTTTTGTTAACTAATTGCGGAATATTTTTATTTAGAGTAAACTTCAAGGTCTTACAATTGCAACCCTATAAACATTTCATGCTACATTTTATTATATTTGTTGAATTACAAAAGAAAAACGAAAGAAATAAAATGAGAAATAAATTAATTCTACTAGCAGGAATCATTCTATTTACATCTTGTGCAACAAACAAGTTCAAAGAAAAATGGCTAGAAAAAGAAGCACCAGCAACTTTTAAAGCAAGATTTGAAACAACGCAAGGTAATTTCGATATTGAAGCAAACAGAGAATGGTCGCCAAAAGGTGTAGATCGTTTGTATCAATTAATTAAATACGGCTATTATAACGATGTTGCGATTTATAGAGTGGTGCCAAATTTTGTGGCTCAATTTGGTATTCATAATGACTCTCTAATCAATAAAAGTTGGCAAAAAGGAATTGAAGATGAACCTGTAATTATAAAAAACGATTCTATGACTATTTCTTTTGCTAGAGGAGGAGTAAATACGAGATCGAATCAGATTTTTATCAATTTAAAGGAAAATCATAGATTAGATAAATTGGCATATTCTGGTGTAACTGGTTTTCCTGTCGTTGCAAAAGTAATTGCTGGCCAAGAAAATGTTTTAAAGTTTTACGATGGTTATGGAGACAAATTAGGAAGACAACAAGGCAAAATCAATAAATTGGGTAATGTCTTTTTAAGAGAAAAATATCCAAAGGTAGATTATATAAAAAAGGCTTATTTTATAAAATAAGCCTAAAATGTCTTTTCGAGAGTAATTAATAACTCTTTTAAGACTAGATAAATTAGTTTACAATTTCTCTCAAAAAGACAAATAAATAATTTATTTATTTTTTGTATAAATATAAAAATTAGGATCTGTTTTAAAATCGTTCTTTGTTGATTTTAAACTCCTTTTTTTCCAATTGGAAGTAGGTTCTAACCATTCTTCCTTATTATTAATTGTAACTTTTATTGGCATTTTAAAACCATCTACAACATCAATCCATCTGTAATTTAAATTATTATTTTTTATAGAATATTCTAATTTAGGAATTCTTATATCTCTTAAATATTGATTGAAAAATGGTGTTAAATCCATTCCTGTTTCTTTGCTTAAAAAAGCCTCAATTTGTTGTGTGGTAACTGTTTGATGGTAGAATACTTTGTTCATTTTTCTTAGAATCATTCTCCATTTTTCATCATTATCAACCAATTGTCTTAAAGTATGTAATAAATTTCCACCTTTTGGATACATATCTCCAGAACCACCACTATTTACAAGATAATCTCCAATAATTGGGCGTTTATTTCCAATTCCATTTCTTGTACCAATTACATATTCCGACGATGCTTTTTTACCATAATAATAGTCTAAAAACAAACTTTCGGAGTAGTTGGTAAAACTCTCATGAACCCACATATCTGCAATGTCTACATAAGTTATATTGTTCGCAAACCATTCATGGCCAGATTCGTGTATAATTATAAAATCGAACTTTAAACCCCAACCAGTTCCAGATAAATCTCTTCCTAAATATCCTTGCATAAATTTATTTCCATATGTAACAGAACTTTGGTGTTCCATCCCTAAGTATGGCACTTCTACCAATTTGTAACCATCTTCATAAAAAGGATAAGGCCCAAACCAATGTTCGAAAGCTTTCATCATTTTTGGAGCTTCTTTAAAATGTTCTTTTGCTTTCTCTAGATTGTCTTTTAATACATAATAATCCATATCTAAAGGTCCTTTTTCCCCATAAAAAACTTCAGAAAAATGAGCATAATCGCCAATATTAATATTTACTCCATAATTATTAATTGGATTGTCTACATACCAATTGTATGTTTTTGTAGCCCCATTATCTACAACACTTTCTAATCTTCCATTAGAAATATCTGTTAAATTTTCAGGTACAGTAACACTAATTCGCATGTTCTCCACTTCGTCATACATATGGTCTTTACAAGGCCACCAAACACTTGCGCCCAAACCTTGACAAGAAGTTGCTACAAAATGATTTCCGTTTTTATCTTTTTTCCAAGAAAAACCTCCATCCCAAGGAGCTCTAATTGCTTCTTTTGGGTTTCCTTTATAATAAACTACTATACTTTCTGTTCTACCAATTTGTTGCTTTTTTAGAAGTTGAACAAAATGAGCATTTCCATTATGAATAACTTCTAATTCTTTATCATCTTGTGTAACTTTAGTAATTTTTAAAGGTTCTTGTAAATCGATTTGCAATGTTTGATATTCATTTAAAACGGTATATTTAATCGTATTTTTTCCTGAAATAAATTTATCATCAGGTTTTACTTCTACATCTAAATGATAATAGGTTAAATCCCACCAAATTCTTTCTGGAGTTATGGAACCTCTAAGTGTATCTTGTTTTGTAAACTTGCTTCTTTCGCTAAGCAATCCTTGTGCTTTTGCAGATGAGAATCCTAAGAAAAGGAATATTATTAAAACTGTATTTTTCATTTATTTTAGTTTGAAGTCTTTGGCTGGTTTTGCATTTAAAAGATGTGTAACGAAATAATCCCAACGTTTTCTTGTCATATATTTTGTCATGTCTCCATATCCATGTCTTTTATTTGGAAATAAAATCATATCGAAATCTTTATTCGCTCTAATTAATGCCTCTACAACCAACATTGTGTTAGAAGGAGGTACATTGTTATCCATAGCACCATGTGTTATTAATAATTTTCCTTTTAAATCTTTTGCAATTAATTGGTTTGCTTGATTATCGTAATTTGTTGTACCTTTCTTATTGCCTTCTACCAAAAGTCCTTGCCATTTTTCACCCCAATCTGCTTCGTAATTTCTGTTATCGTGGTTTCCTGCACCTGAAACTGCAACATCATAAAATTCTGGATATGCAAAAACAGCTCTTGTAGATGCAAAGCCTCCACCTGAATGTCCCCAAATTCCAACACGATCAATATCCATTCCTTTATATTTTTGCGCTAATTGTTTAATAGCGGTAATATTATCTGGCAAACCATTATCGCCCATGTTTCCATAATAAGCATCATGAAAAGATTTAGAACGCATTGGAGTACCCATTGCATCTACAGCAACAACAGCGAAACCAAGTTCTGCTACTGCTTGAAAGTCACTCCAAACAGCTCTAAAACCATAATTTCCAACACTTCCAGATTGTGGTCCTGGATAAATATAATTTAAAACAGGGTATTTTTTATTTTCATCATAATTACTAGGTAAAAACAGAACTCCATAAATAGCTGTTTTTTTGTCCCTTGCTTTTACAGAAAATTCAATTGGTTTTTGCCAATTATTTGCTTTTAATTCAGAAATATCTGCAGTTTCTAAATCCATGATTTTTTCTCCATTTCCATCTCTTAAAACAGAAACTGGTGGAGTAGTGGTTGTAGAATATGTGTCTACTAATATAGAATAATCTTCAGAAAAAGTTACAGAATGTGTTCCTTTAGAAGGTGTTAAGTTGGTAAGATTTGTTCCGTCGAAATTTACTTTGTAAAAGTAATTATGGTAAGGATTTCCTTCTTCTTTTCCACCAGCTGAAAAATAAATTTGTCTATTTTCTTCATCAATATTTTTAACTTGTTTTACGAGCCAATTTCCAGTGGTAATTTGGTTTTTTAATTTTTTTGTTGCTAAATCATACAAATAAATATGACCCCAATTTGTTTTTTCTGAATACCAAATAAATTCGTTAGAATCGAATAAAACTTTCCAATTTTCTGTATTAACACCAGATTCGTAATATGTATCTACTACTTCTTTGTGAATAGATTTTACATTTCCAGAATTTGCATCTGCAATTTGTAAATGTGCAATTTTATGATCTCTAGAACCAGAAACAAAAGCAAATTTTGTTCCTTCTTTATTCCATTGAGCATCTAATAAAGTATTGTCCCAATCCGCAATATGGTCTGTAGTAGAACCTCTTTGGAAATCTTTATCCATTTTTAAACGAACCGTTTTTGGTTTTTTACCTAAATGAATTATTACTCTTTCGATTGTAAAAATTTTCTCATCTCCAGGAAGTGGGTGTTTCCATGCCTCTAATCTTGGATGCCCAACATTTGTAGAGGTTAAATACATCATTCCAACATCTCTTGCATCTTGTTGAAACGTAGCAATTTTATCAGAATTTGGAGACCATTTTAGTACAGCACCATCACTTTTAACCCAACCAGCATTGTTGATAGCATATCCATAATCTTCTTTACCATCGAAAGTAATTTGTGTTTTTTTATTAGTCTCTAAATTACGAATCCAAAGATTATTATTATCGATAAAAGCTACTAATTTCCCATTTGGAGATACATGTTCATTTCTGCCTGCTTTATTTTTTTTTGATGCTGTTTTAGATATAGTATTATCATCTAAATTGTAAGAATATTGTTCTCTATTTGCAGAAAATAATATCGTTTTTGAATCATTAGAAATAGAAACTCCATAAATTGGTAAATAGTCTGATTTTATTTCCTTATCGAATTCTTTAGAAAGTAAATTGGCTAATTTTTTATGATCGAAAGCATCTTCTTTCGTTTTAGAGTCTGTATTTACCAGTACAAATCTTTTTCCATCTTTATTCGTAGTAGCATATAATACTGAATTTTTTCCAACAAAAGACCCCCCAGAAACTTGATTGTATACAAGACTGTATAAACTCCTGTCCATATGTTTTGCAGCAGCTTCATATTCTGCTATTGTAAATTCTTTTTGTTTTTTTTCTTTTGTGCAGTTAAATATTAAAAGCGACAAGCAAGTTGCAACTGTAATTTTTAAAACTTTTATTTTCATATATGTTAATTTTATTGTTGTTGGTGTAGGTCTGTAAAGTAAGTATAAAAGTAAGGAATTGTTTCGATACCTTTTAAGTAATTCCAAACACCAAAATGCTCGTTTGGAGAATGAATAGCATCCGAATTTAAACCAAAGCCCATTAAAATAGTTTTACTTTTTAATTCTTGTTCGAAAAGCGCAACAATAGGTATACTTCCTCCACTTCTTTGTGGAATTGGTGTTTTACCAAAAGTGGTTTCGTATGCTTTGCTAGCAGCTTGATATGCGATATTATCTATAGGAGTAACATAACCTTGCCCTCCATGATGTGGAGTTACTTTTACAGAAACCGCTTTCGGAGCAATACTCTCGAAATGATTTTTGAATAATTCGGTAATTTCTTTCCAATCTTGATTTGGAACCAAACGCATCGAAATTTTAGCGTAAGCTTTGCTTGCAATTACTGTTTTTGCGCCTTCACCAATATACCCTCCCCAAATTCCATTTACATCTAAAGTTGGTCTTATAGCGTTTCTTTCGTTTGTAGAATATCCTTCTTCTCCATAAACATCTCCAATTGCAATAGATTTTTTATAGTTCTCCAAAGAAAATGGTGCTTTTGACATTTCTGCTCTTTCCTCGGTTGATAAATCTTCAACATTATCATAAAAACCAGGAATTGTAATACGATTGTTTTCATCATGCAAAGAAGCAATCATTTTTGTTAAAATATTAATTGGATTTGCAACTGCACCACCATACAAACCAGAATGTAAATCTCTATTTGGTCCTGTAACTTCCACTTCCACATAACTTAAACCACGTAAACCTGTAGTTATGGACGGAATGTCGTTAGCAATCATTCCTGTATCTGAAATTAAAATAACATCATTGGCTAATTTTTCTTTATTTCTTGGAACAAACCAAGCCAAACTTTCAGAACCTACTTCTTCTTCACCTTCAATCATAAATTTTACGTTGCAAGGTAAGTTTCCAGTAGAAGTCATATACTCCAAGGCTTTAACGTGCATATACATTTGTCCTTTATCATCACAAGAACCTCTTGCGAAAATGGCTCCTTCAGGATGAATTTCTGTTTTCTTAATTACAGGCTCAAAAGGTGGAGAACTCCAAAGTTCTATTGGGTCTGCTGGTTGCACATCATAATGTCCATAAACTAATATTGTAGGTAAATCTTTATCGATAATTTTTTCTCCATAGATTATTGGATAGCCTGGTGTTTCACACATTTCAACTTGGTCGCAACCTGCTTTTTTTAAGCTTTCTAAAACAAAATCTGCTGTATTTAACACATCTTTTTTGTATGCTTTATCTGCACTAATAGATGGAATTTTTAATAAATCGACTAATTCATCTAAAAAGCGTTGTTTGTTATTTTTTATATAGGAATTTATAGAATTCATGAGCATTTGTTTTATTTAACTCAAAAATATAAAAATTATAATGAACAAGTTTGTAGTTTCTAAGGATTGTTTATATTTGCATCCCGAAATCTTCGGAAAAGTTGCAGGCGTGGTGGAATTGGTAGACACGCTAGACTTAGGATCTAGTGCCGCGAGGTGTGAGAGTTCGAGTCTCTCCGCCTGTACAATATGAAAGCTGAAGTGAAAACTTCAGCTTTTTTTATTTTTAATTAATTTTTATTTTCATGAAATTACATCCATTAAAATTTTCGCCAGTATTTAGTTATAGATTGTGGGGTGGAGAAAAATTGAAAACAGTTTTAAATAAAGAATATTCAGAAAATAATATTGGAGAATCTTGGGAAATTTCTGATGTGGAAAATAGTGAAACAGTAGTTTCTGAAGGGCCTTTTACGGGCAAAACCTTAAGAAATCTAATTAAGGAATTTAAAGGAGATTTCTTAGGAAATAAAGTTTACCAACAATTCGGGACAGAATTTCCTTTATTGATAAAATTTATTGATGCAAAAACACCTTTGTCTATTCAAGTGCATCCAAGTAACGAAATTGCTAAAGAACGACACAATTCATTTGGAAAAAATGAAATGTGGTATGTAATGGAAGCTGATGAAGACGCAGAACTTATTGTTGGTTTTGATAAAGAATTAGATAAAGAAGGATATAAAAAACATTTAGATGAAGGTTCTATTTTAGAAGTTTTACACCATGAAAAAGTTTCTGAAGGTGATACTTTTTATATTCCTACAGGAAGAGTGCATGCCATTGGAGCAGGCGTTTTATTGGCGGAAATTCAGCAAACCTCAGATATTACATACCGAATTTACGATTATGATAGAGTAGATGCTAAAACTGGTAAATTAAGAGATTTACATAACGATTTAGCTATAGATGTTATCGATTTTAAATCTCATAAAGAGTATAAGACTTATTACGAAACAGCATCGAATATTTCTAATGAATTAGTGCATTCGCCTTACTTTAAAACAAATATTTTAATTGTCGAAAATACAATTACAAAAGACTTCTCAAATTTAGATTCTTTTGTAATTTATATTTGTGTAGATGGATCTCTTGAACTAAAATTCGATAACGAAATTTATCAACTTAAAAAAGGAGAAACAATTTTATTACCTGCTTCCATAGATAAAATAGAGTTAAATACAGTATCTAAAAACAGCAAGATTTTAGAAGTTTATCTATAATTACTTCATAGGAATAATCTCGAAATCTTCAGTTTTTTCAGCTGATAAAAATAAGCTTTCAGTTTCTTTTGGTGGTACTGTAAGTTTTCTTTTTGTTAAATCTATCCAAGCTCCATAGACTTTAATTATTGCAGATAACTTCCCAGCTTCATTAAAAACTTCGTGCACTAATTTCCAACGTTCGTTATTTTCGGAAATACCACATAATTTTAAATTTACAGTAATATTTTCTCCTAAATGAATTTCTTTTCGGAACGAAGTTTCTTCAGTAAATAGAATTGGACCAATATTGTGCTTTGTAAATTCTTCGATAGAAAAATTATGTGCTGCAAAAAAACGGACACGAACTTCTGCAGCATAATCATTATAAGCTGTATGGCGCATGTGTCTGTTAGGGTCGAAATCCGACCATTTTGTAGCAAATTCAATTTTAAAATTCATAGTTTGTAGTATAAAAAAACCTGATAAAATTTTAATTTTATCAGGTTAATAAGATTGTTTGTAATTTAATTTTTTACGATTTGTGTACCGTCTTTTAATTTTAGTTCACTTAACACATTTAATGCTTCTGCAACATATACATCCTTAGCAAGATTTTTATGCCAATCTTCTCTTTTTTGCTCCAAAATAGAATCCTTTTTTAGTGAAGGAAGCTCATATTTTGGAGAATTAAAAGTTAAATTCGATTTATATTCGAAAGCTGTCTTATATTTTTTTGCAGAATTTTCTTGTTTCTTACTATCATCTGAAAATTCTTTATAATTTAAAGAAAATGAAGTATTGTCTTGGTTTTTCTTTAGCCATTTTGCATAATCGTTAATTAAATTGAATTTCGGATTATTTGCAATTCTTTCTTTACTATTATTTACAACTTCAGAAAAATTTTGATATGAATTTGTTTGTGTATATTTTGCTTGTGGAACTTTATCCCAAACCAAAGCACCTTCTAAATCGCGCTCTCCGAACTTCATATAACTATATCTATCTGGCATTGCAATATCCGAATAAACACCTTCAATTTGTGTGGAACCACCATTAACTCTATAGAATTTTTGAATTGTCATTTTTATTGCACCTAAATCATCTTCAAATTTTGGGTAAAAATTATTAATGGGAATTACACTTTGCACAGTTCCTTTACCATACGTTTGATTTCCACCAATAATTACAGCCCTACCATAATCTTGCATTGCAGCAGCAAAAATTTCTGAAGCAGAAGCAGATAGTTCATTTACTAAAACCACAACAGAGCCATCCCATTGCATTTTTGGATCTACATCGTTTTTAACAACTGGATCTTGTCCACGATATTTCACTTGAACAACTGGACCTTCAGTAATAAATAAACCAGCAATTTCGATGGCAGTTTTTAAAGAGCCACCCCCATTATTTCTTAAATCTATTAATAAACCAGAAACATTTTCGCTTTTTAAACGTTCAATTTCTTTCTCCATATCTTTCGCAGAATCTCTTGCATTACTGTCAGAAAAATCGATATAAAATCTTGGTAAATCTATTAAACCGTATTTTTTACCATTTTTTTCTACAATGGTAGATTTTACAAAAGTTTCTTCTAATTCTACAACATCTCTAATAATTGAAATTATTTCTGTAGAACCATCTAATTTTTTCTTAACCGTTAATCGTACTTCAGTTCCTTTTTTTCCTTTGATAAATTTAATGGCATCATCTAAACGCATACCAACAATATCCAAAGGTTCTTCATCTCCTTGAGCAACTTCTAAAATAATATCTCCAACTTCTAAATCTCCTTGCTTCCAAGCAGGACCTCCAGAAACTAATTCAAAAATTTCTGTATAAATTCCTTTTTTTAATAAACGAGCTCCAATTCCTTCTAATTTCCCAGACATGTCTTGGTCGAAACGTTCTTTTATTCTTGGAGCCATATATGTTGTGTGTGGGTCAAAAGCGCCAACAACACTATTTAAAAAAGTAGAAAACCAGTCTTCGTGTTCTAATTCTTCGATTCTTAAATACAATTCGTTCATGTTTTTTAGAACTTCTGCTCTTGCTTCTTTTTCTAATTCTTTAAACGATTTTGTTTTGTGTTTTTTATCTTTTTTAAGTTTACTTTCTTGTTTTTCAAGTTTATCTTGAATTCTACTTAACGTACTTAATTTTAATTGCTTTCTCCAATAATCAATAAGTTCGCTTTCATTATTTGCAAATGGAACATTATCGTAATCGACGTCTATATTTTCATTTTTATTAAAGTTAAAAGACTTTGCTAATATATCTGCGTAATAAGATTTTGCATCTTTAATTTTTTCTGAAAAACGACCATACACTAAATTGTAAAAAGAAACATCATCCTTTAAAAGTTGATTGTCAATTTCGTATTTGAATGTAGAAAATTCTTTTAAATCTTCTTGTGTAAAATAACGTTTGCTAGGATCTAAACCGTCTATAAAATTTTTATAAACTTTTTCAGAGAAATCGTCATTCATATCTTTAACAACAAAATGGCCTCTGGTAAGAATGTTCTTTAAAACATAAATAAGAATTTTATCTTTATTGGGATCTTTAATGTTAATTTCGCTATTCGCTTGAAAACTTACGCTAGTTATTAGCATTAGGAAAGCTAATATAGAAATACTGATTTTATTTTTCTTGTTCATATATAATATGTCGTGATTTGTATTGTATAATTACTTCTTCTAAGTTTCTTGGTTACTAAAATAATGCCAAATATTTTTAAAAACGAATATTCTTCTTATTTTTATTTGGGTATTTTTAGAATCTAAAACTAATTAACACAATATTACGTAAAAAAAGACTTGGATATTCTTTACAAATTGTTAAAAAGAAACTCCAATAAATGAACTACATTTGTTTTCAAAATAACCAATTATGCAAGAAAAACCACTGATTTTAGTAACTAACGACGATGGAATAACTGCTCCAGGATTAAGAGCTTTAATTAATATAATGAATAAAATTGGCGATGTTGTAGTGGTTGCTCCAGATAGTCCACAAAGTGGAATGGGACATGCAATTACTGTAGATAATGTTCTTACTTGTAACCCAATTACGATAGACGATGGTCCACAATTAGAATATACCTGTTCTGGAACTCCTGCAGATTGTGTAAAAATGGCAGTTAATCAAATATTAAATAGAAGACCAGATTTATGTGTATCTGGTATAAACCATGGTGCGAATTCATCTATTAACGTTATTTATTCTGGAACCATGAGTGCTGCAGTTGAAGCAGGTATTGAAGGTGTTCCTGCAATTGGATTTTCTTTGTTAGATTTTAAATGGCATGCAGATTTTAAACCATCTGAAGAATTTGTAAAAAATATTACTTTAAATGCACTTTTAAACGGAATTCCAGAAGGTGTTGTTTTGAATGTGAATATCCCAAATTTAAAGAAAGAAGAAATCAAAGGAGTAAAAATTTGTAGACAAGCAAATGGTTATTGGAAAGAAATTTTCGACAAACGTAAAAGTCCGTTTGGAAAAGAGTACTATTGGCTTTCTGGCGAATTTGTAAATAAAGATAAAGGACAAGATACAGATATTTATGCATTGGAAAATGGCTATATTTCTGTAGTTCCTGTTCAATTTGATATGACTGCACATCATATGATTCAAAAATTAAATTCTTGGGAACTGTAAAGAAAGATATTTTAATTGGAGTTTTAGTATCGTTATTCGCCACTTTTGGAGGCATATTTTTATATTTAGAATACTTTTCTAGATATAATTTTAATGAAACTCTACAAATGATTCGTGAAGGAAATTTATATGGAAAAGTACTTTCTTTAGCTGCAATTCCGAATTTGTTTGTGTTTTTTGTTTTCATTAAAAAGAAACAAGATAATAAAGCAAAAGGTGTTTTAATTGCGACTATTTTAATTGCGCTAACAACACTGGTTTTAAAATTTTTCTAAAATGAAATACTACATAATTGCAGGTGAAGCTTCTGGAGACTTACATGGTTCTAACTTAATGAAAGAATTGTTTAAAGAAGATACAAATGCCGATATTCGTTTTTGGGGAGGAGATTTAATGCATGCTGTTGGTGGAACTTTAGTTACACATTATAAGGAACGTGCTTTTATGGGTTTTGTGGAAGTTTTAATGAACCTAAGTAAAGTTTTAGGCTTTATTAAATTTTGCAAAAAAGATATTGCAGCATTTAAGCCAGATGTAATTATTTTTATAGATAACTCTGGTTTTAATTTACGAGTTGCAAAATGGGCAAAAGAAGCTGGTTTTAAAACCAATTATTATATTTCGCCACAAGTTTGGGCAAGTAGAGCAGGAAGAGTGGAAGATATTAAAAGAGACATAGATAAAATGTTTGTAATTCTTCCTTTTGAAAAAGATTTTTATAAAAAATACAATTACGAAGTTTCTTTTGTTGGACATCCATTAATTGATGCAATTGCAGGTAGAACTCAAGTAAAAGAGAAGGAATTCCGAAAAATACATAGTTTAAGTAATAAACCCATTATAGCATTATTACCAGGAAGTAGAAAGCAAGAGATTTCGAAAATGCTGGCTGTAATGTTGTCTCTAACAGGAGATTTTAAAGATTATGAATTCGTAATTGCTGGAGCTCCAAGTCAAGATTTAAGTTTTTATCAAAATATAATTAAAGGTAAAGATGTAAAATTCATTAATAATAAAACACACGATTTATTAAGCGTTTCTTATGCTGCTATAGTGGCTTCTGGAACTGCAACTTTAGAGACAGCTTTGTTTAAAGTGCCACAAGTAGTTTGTTATAAAGGAAGCGCTATTTCTTATCAAATTGCCAAAAGAATTATAACACTTAAATTTATTTCTTTAGTAAATTTAATTATGGACAAAGAAGTGGTTAAAGAATTAATTCAGAACGATTTTACAACAAAAAATCTACGAAAAGAGCTAGCTAAAATTTTGGAAACAAAACATAGAGAAGAACTGTTTTTAGCATATTTCGATTTAGAGAAAAAACTAGGAGGAAAGGGAGCTTCTAAAAAAGTAGCCACAGAAATTGTAAACCAGTTTAATTAGATGAAAAAAGGTGTTTTCCTTGTTGTATTATTCTCTATGTTGATGAGTTGCTCGTCTTCGAAGAAAGTTGTTAAAACTTCGAATAAACCAATTTCGAAAGCTGATAAGATTGTTGCAAATGCCTTAAAATATCAAGGTGTTAGATATAAATTCGGAGGTACTACCAAAAGAGGAATGGACTGTTCTGGAATTGTATATGTTGCTTTTGGAGAAGAAAATGTTCAGTTGCCAAGAATTTCTAGAGATATTGCAAAAAGTGGAAAGAAAGTCCCTTTAAAAAAGGTTAAAAAAGGCGATTTATTATTCTTTAAAACCTCTAAAACTAAAAGAAGAATAAATCATGTTGGTTTAATTGTTTCCGTAAAAAAAGGAGTTATTCGATTTATTCATTCTACAACTTCTAGAGGTGTTATTGTTTCTTCATTATCAGAAAAATATTGGAAAAATGCCTTTGTAAAAGCAACTAATATTTTGTAATTTACTGTTTTATAGATGTTTGAAAAATATATAGTATCTTTAGCTAGCCATGAAAAAGCTAAAGAATTATTTACCCATGCACTTTACAGTGTTTTTAATTATTGGAATCCTTGTTCAATTTTATACGAAATTTTGGACATTTAATTTTCAAGAATCTTTCTCGATATTTTTAGTTCTTGCGCTTCTATTATTGATTAGAAATCGTTTTGTAACAACTATTTTAACCGCAATTATTTTCTTTAATATTGGAGTTTTCTCTGTTTTTATTACTGATGATACTAATTATGATAGTTATTACCAACATCATCTAAAAGCTGAGGAAAACGTTATACTTAAAATAAAAAAGATTTTAAAATCTGGAAATTATTCAGATAAATATGAAGCTGAAGTAATTCAAATTCAGCAACAAAAAACGATAGGAATAGTTTTATTAAATGTCCAAAAAGACAGTTTATATAATTCCTTAAAAGTCGATGATTTAATCGATTTAAAACCTGAGTTTTTAGCGATAAATCCACCATTAAATCCTCATCAATTTAACTATAAATGTTATTTAGCCAAACAAGGAATCCATCAACAAATATTTACAGAGAATAATCGTTTTTTAATATTAAAATCTCAAAGTACTACATTAGTGGGTTTGTCTGCAAAATTTAGAGATTTAGTACAAGAATCTTTAAAGAAATATTATTTTAAAGAAGACGAATTATCTGTAATAAATGCTTTGCTTTTAGGACAAAGACAAGGTATTTCAAAAGAATTAATTGCAAATTATTCTAGAGCAGGTGCAATTCACATTTTAGCAGTTTCGGGTTTACATGTTGGAGTAATATTGTTAATGCTTTCTTTTATCTTTAAACCTTTAGAAAGAATACAAAATGGAAAGTACCTAAAAACAATTATTATAATTTTTCTATTATGGGTTTTTGCATTTATTGCAGGACTTTCAGCATCAGTTGTAAGAGCAGTTACCATGTTTACTTTTTTAGCAGTTGGTTTAAGTTTTAAAAAGAAAAATGTTGTCTTCTTCTCGTTAGTTTCTTCATTATTTTTCTTACTAATTATAAAACCTATGTTTTTGTTCGATGTTGGGTTTCAATTGAGTTATCTAGCAGTTTTTGGTATTATTTGGGTGCAACCAAAATTGTATCAATTAATACAAGCAAAAGTGAAAATTTTAGACAAAATATGGCAATTATTTACAGTTTCAATAGCAGCTCAAATAGGAATTTTACCTTTAAGTATTTATTATTTTGAACAAATTCCAGGGTTGTTTTTGGCTTCTAATTTAGTAATTATACCTTTTCTAATGTATATTTTACTGGGTGGAATTTTAGTAATTATAACTTCGTTATTAAATATTTTACCACAATTTATGGCAGATTTATATGGAGTCGTAATTTCTTTGATGAACAATTTTGTAAGTTGGATTTCGCATCAAGAAGCTTTTTTATTCAAAGAAATATCCATCTCATTTTTATGGATGTTGGCTTGGTATGCTCTTATAGTTTTTAGTGTTGACTTTTTAATTCAAAAAAAACAAAAAAAATTAATAGCTGTTTTAATCGCGATTTTAGGAGTACAAAGTATTTATTTTTATGAAACTAAAAAAAATAAAAATAAAGAGGAATTAATTGTTTTTCATAAAAGTAGATCTTCTATAATTGGTGAAAGAACAGGCGAAAAATTATTATTACAACACGATTTAGATTCTATCGAATTTAAAGATAATTTTAGTATTAAATCTTACAGGGTTTCAGAAAGAATTTCGAAAACAAAAGCTGTAAACTTCAACAATTTCATTCAGTTTACAAACAAGAATATTTTACTGGTAGATAGTTTAGGAGTTTATCAATTTCGAGATTTAAAGAACCCAATTATTTTACTACAATATTCACCTAAAATAAATTTAGAAAGACTAATTAAAACAATAAAACCAAGTCAAATAATTGCAGATGGTTCTAATTATAAAAGTTATGTATTTAGATGGGAAGAAACTTCTAATAAACAAAAAACTCCATTTTTTTACACAGGTAAAAATGGAGCTTATATTCTAAAGTAATAACTATTTGTTCAATATTTATTCTGAAAATTCAAATTGAAATGTCTCTTGATATTTTACAAAATCTTCTTTACTTTTTATCTCTTTGTAAGCATCGCTTTTAAATAATTTTAAAAACAATTCTAATTGTTTTGGAGTTTTGTAACCAGGAATTGGAGCAATAAAATCGGCTTTTTCATCCAAGAAAACAATTGTTGGATATGCTCTCACTCCAAAATAAGCAGATAATTCGTGCCCAGAATTTCTGCCTCTTGCTTTTTTAGAATCGTAATTAGGGTTTTTATAGACCTTATCTTTAAAAGAAATTTCCTCATTTCCTTCAGCATTAAACTTTACAGCATAGTAGTTTTTATTTACGTATGCAGCAACACTTTTATTCTGAAAAGTATTTTTATCTAACATTTTACAAGGACCACACCAAACAGCATACATGTCCATCATAATTTTTTTAGGATTTGTTTTTTGAAGCTCCACAGCTTTTTCTAAAGTAATCCAATTTATTTTTTGAGCATTCGTTTGAAATACAAAGGCGGTTATTGCTATAATTGTTATTATTTTTTTCATATGAAGTAGTTCGCAAATGGTATGCCAAATTTACAAAGAATTTTAAAAATTAAATTTTAGATATTTTTAGCATAAAAAAAGCCTCACAATTTAACTTTGTGAGGCTTTTAAAATATTTTTTATTAATGAACGTTACCCATTAATTTTTTCATTAATGGAGAGAATAACAATACAATTGCTCCTGCTCCTAAGGCGTATAAAGCAATTAAGTGAAATCCATCTGTATAAACACTAAGTGTTTCAATCCCTCCAACATTTGCATCTGTACTCTCGATTGCTAATTGTTCAGAGATAAATCCTACAATTTGAAATGCGAAAGCAGATGATAAAAACCAAACTCCCATCATAAAAGCGACAATGTTTTTTGGAGATAAATCTGTAATTTTCGATAAACCTACAGGAGACATAAATAATTCTCCAATAGAAATAATAAAATACATTACTAATAAATAGGTAAAAGGAACCATCCCATTGGCATCTGCACTAGCACCACTTAAAGAAAGTATGTAAAAACTTGCACCAGCTAAAAGAAGTCCTAATCCAAATTTATAAGGAGTCCTTGGATTTAGTTTATTCTTAGCTAAATAACCCCATAAAAGAGAAATTGGAATTGCTAAAATTATAATAAACATTGAGTTTAAAGCATTTGTTTGACTTGCAGACATTATGCCATCTAAGGCAACATTTCTTGAGGCGAATAATGTAATTACACTTCCAGATAATTCATGAAAACCCCAGAATAAGGTCATAAAGAAAGTAATTAAAACTGCCATAAATAATTTCTTACGAGCAACAGAGTCTAGGCTATACATAATGTATCCTAAATACGCTAAAACTGCAAAACCAATAAACTTAAATATTCCACCAACATAATTTTGTTGCCAAGAAGAAAGTAAATATGCAATTACAGGTACAAATAATACTGCTATAATTGGGATTAATGTTTTTTGAGGTATTCCTATTATTTGTTTTTCATATATTTCCTTACTAGGTGGCATACCTTTATCTCCAAAAACGTTCTTTTTAATACCGCTCCAAAAGAAAATTAAACCTGCCATCATACCAATACCAGCCAATCCAAAACCATAATGCCATCCATATTCTGCAGCTAACCAACCACATAAAAGAGGTGCCACAAAACCACCAATGTTAATTCCCATATAGAAAATGGTAAAACCAGAATCTTTTCTAACATCTCCTTCTTCGTAAAGCGCACCTACAAATGTTGAAATATTTGGTTTAAAAAAACCATTACCAACAACAATTAAAGCAAGTGCTACGAAAAATGCAACATCATTTTCCACAGCCAACACAAAATGCCCAACTGCCATTAAAATTCCTCCTAAAAATATAGAGCTTCGCATTCCTAAAATTTTATCAGAAATCTGCCCACCAATAACAGTGGAAGCATACACCAAAGATCCGTAAGAAGCATATACAACAGCTGTTGCTGTGTCTCGCTCTGCAATTGCTTTAAATATTTCTTGAACCATGTATAGCGTTAACAACGCTCTCATTCCATAGAAACTAAAACGTTCCCATAATTCTGCAAAAAATAAGTAAAATAACCCTTTTGGGTGTCCAAACATTTGTGGATCTTCTGTAGTTGTACTAACTCCTTTGTCTAACATAATTATTATTTATTTCGGTTTGTTATTTTGTTTTATTTAGTAAATTTTCTTCTAAAAAGTTGGTCATTTTCGTATATAAATTCAAACGCATGTTTTTTCCTTTGTAAATTCCATGAGTTCTATCTGGTACAATAAATTGGTCGAATTGTTTATTGGCTTCAATTAAAGCGTTTGTCATTCTATAAGAATTTTGCACATGTACATTGTCATCTCCAGTTCCATGGACTAATAAATAGTTTCCTTCTAACTTATCTGCATAATTTATTGGAGAATTCTCATCATAACCAGCAGGATTTTCTTGTGGAGTTCTCAAAAAACGTTCTGTGTACACAGTGTCGTAAAAACGCCAAGAAGTTACTGGAGCAACAGCAATTGCAGTTGTAAAAATATCATTTCCTTTTAAAAGTGAATTTGTACTCATATGTCCACCAAAAGACCAACCCCAAATCCCGATATTATTTTTATCAATATAAGAACGTTCTGCCAACTTTTTAGCCGCTGTAATTTGGTCTTCAGATTCATATTTTACTAAATTTAAGTAGGTAGATTTTTTAAAATCACTTCCTTTAAAACCGGTTCCACGTCCATCTACACAAACCACAATCATTCCTTTTTGGGCTAACATATTATGCCAATAATCGTTACTTGCATTCCAGCGATTTGCTACTTGTTGCGAACCAGGTCCAGAATATTGAAACATTAATAATGGATATTTTTTATTTTCATCAAAATCCACAGGTTTAATCATCCACATATTCAATTCGTTTCCATTAATTTCAATGGTGGAAAATTCTTTCGGACTCATTTTATATTTCAATAAATCTTTTTGAAGTTTATTATTTTCTTTAATTGCTTTCAACATTTCTCCTTCAGCAGTATATAAAGAATAAATTGGAGGTGTTTTTGCAGATGAATAGGTGTTAATAAAATAATTTAAGTTGGTGCTAAAAGCAGCTTGATTTGTGCCATCTTTTTTACTTAATATTTTCTTGTTATTTCCATCTAAATCAATAGAATATACACCTCTATTGGTAGAGCCATTTTCTACAGATTGATAATAAATTGTTTTCTTGTCTTTATTAAAACCATAGTAATTCGTTACTTCCCATTTTCCTTTGGTAACTTGGTTGATTAGTTTTCCATAGAAATCATAGTGATAAATATGATTGAATCCGTCTTTTTCGCTCGTCCAAATAAAACTATTGTCTGCTAAAAAAGTTAAATTATCATGAATATCTACATAGGCTTTATCAGTTTCATTTAAAAGCAAAGTAGTCCTGCCATTTAAAGCATTTACTTTGTGTAATTTTAAATCATTTTGATGGCGATTCAAAGTCGTAGCAACTAAAATATTCGCATCATTAGACCATTTAATTCTTGGAATATATTCGTAATCGCCCAAAGCAATTTTCTTTGTTCTTTTTGATGAAATAGAGAACATGTGCAAAGTTACAACTGCATTTTTTTCGCCTGCTTTTGGGTATTTAAAAACTTGTTGCGTTGGGTAATTTCCAGTACCAACAATATCCATAGAAAAAGTTGGAACTTCGCTTTCGTCAAAACGTAAAAAAGCTAAATTTTTACTGTCCTTACTCCATTCAAAAGCTCTTACAAAACCAAATTCTTCTTCGTAAACCCAATCTGTAATTCCGTTAATAATACTGTTTTTTTTACCGTCTTTTGTAACTTTAATGACAGAATTATTCGCAAAATCTTTAATAAAAAGATCGTTGTTTTTTGCATAAGCAATCTTTTTATTGTCAGGAGAAAAAATAGGTTCTTGTATGTCTTTTCCAATTAAACTTAGTTTTTTGGAAGCAATATCATACGCATAAAAAGTACCTTTAAAAGAACGTCTAAATATCTTTTCGAAATTTGTTCCTAAGATTAATTTGGTTTCATCTGCATTAAAACTGTAAGAAGAAAAGCCGTCTAAATCTTGTAAATTTTTACTGTTTACAATAGTTTCTACTTTCTCTAAAGTTTGGTAACTATATTTATCTACTGTGGTTTCTTTGCTATCTTTATCGTAATTTAAAAGAGAATAAAAATCGCCATTCATGGAGTTTAAAGCGTTCATTCTATCTGTAGAAAAAGTACCATCCCAAATCTCTTCCAAAGAAATTTCTTTTGTTCCTTCACCTTCGTTAGAACTTGTTGTGTTCTTATCATTACAATTAGATAAAAGTAAAATAGTTGCTAAAATGAATAGTTTCTTCATCACAGACCTTAATATTTAATAAAAGTTTGCCAAGTTTACGGAAAAATCAACAAAAAAATGGTAAAAAAATGAGAAAAGTTGAATATAGTACGATGTTTTAGAGGATTCATTTATATTTGTTTAATATAGATTACAGAAAGATAAATGAGCAAAAAAATATCAGGTTTTTCCAAGTTTACAAAAGCGGAAAAAATCAATTGGCTAACAGAGAATTACTTAAACGAGAATCCAAATGCGAAATCTATTTTAGAACAATATTGGAATGAAGATGATGGTTTACAACAATTACATGACGATTTTATAGAAAACACCATCACAAATTTTTATTTGCCATTTGGAGTAGCTCCAAATTTTGTTATTAATAATAAAACCTATGTTTTACCAATGGTAATAGAAGAAAGTTCTGTAGTTGCAGCGGCTTCTTTGGTGGGGAAATTTTGGAGTACAAGAGGTGGTTTTACAACGGAAGTAATTTCAACAACCAAAATCGGACAAATACATTTTATGTATGCTGGCAAAAAAGCCGATCTAGAAACTTATTTCAACAAAAATAAAACAGAATTATTGGCATCAACAGCTTCCATTACTAAAAATATGGAAAAACGTGGTGGAGGAATTTTAAATATTGAATTAAAAGACAAAACCGATAAAATTGCCAACTATTATCAATTGCATGTAACGTTTGAAACCAAAGATTCTATGGGTGCAAACTTTATAAATTCCTGTTTAGAAGCGATGGCAAATGCTTTTAAAAATGAAGAAATTGAAGTGGTAATGAGTATTCTTTCGAACTACGTTCCAGAATGTTTGGTAAGGGCAGAAGTAAGTTGTAAAATAGAAGATTTAGGTGGAGAAAATCCAGAGAAATTTGCTGAAAAATTTCATCAGGCAGTACAAATTGCAGAAGTAGAACCTTATAGAGCAGTAACGCATAATAAGGGAATTATGAATGGAGTTGATGCGTTAGTTCTGGCAACTGGAAACGATTTTAGAGCTGTAGAAGCAGGAGTTCACGCATATGCTGCAAGATCTGGAGAATATACAAGTCTGTCTCATTGTTCTATTGAAAACGGAATTTTTAAATTTTGGATAGAACTTCCTTTGGCTTTAGGAACTGTTGGTGGATTAACAGGTTTGCATCCAATGGCGAAATTGTCTTTGGAAATGTTACAAAAACCATCTGCAAGAGAATTAATGCAAATTATGGCAGCAGCTGGTTTGGCGCAGAACTTTGCAGCTTTAAGAGCTTTAACTACGAAGGGAATTCAGCATGGACATATGAAAATGCACTTGCAGAATATTTTAAATCAGTTAGGAGCAAATGATACCGAAAAAGTAATTATTGAAAAATATTTCGATACTAAAACTGTTTCTCATAGTGCAGTTGTAAAAAAGTTGGAAGAATTAAGAGCTCCAAAAGTAAATTGGGTAAATTTTTTAAATTTTGAGAGTTTAAAAAACACACTTACGAACTTAAATGTGAATACGAAACCGCTTTTTGGAAAAATGAATGGACAACAAATGATAGAGCATTTGTCTTTTTTAATGAAAGTTTCTAACGGAAAAGTAAATGCAGATTTTTTTGTAGAAGATGGAAAATCGGCAAGAAGAAAAGCCTTTTTAAATACAGATGGCGAATTGAAAGTTGGTTTTAAAGCTCCAATGTTATCAGAAGAACCAATTCCTGCGAAATTTTCTACAATAAAAGAATCTATCAACGATTTATTTTTTCAAATTGAAGCTTTTCAAGATCATTTTAAAACCGCAAAAAATGAAAATCATCCTTTTTTTGGTGAGTTAGATTATGAACATTGGCAAAAATTTCATGTAAAACATTTTACACATCATTTTAAACAATTTGGGCTGGTTTAATAGTTTGTCATTCTTGTGTAGGCAGGAATCCAAAGTAAGTAAATTGATGAAAGAAAGTAGCTTATCAATATTGTAATAAAACAAATAAAATAAAAGGACATTATATTTCTTTTATTGTTTATAATTTGTATTAAATAATTTATGGTACAAATGATGATTAAAATGGGAGAATATAAAAACACCTATCTTTTTTAAAGATTGGGTTAGAAATATTTAAAGTATTAGTATGGATTCCTGCCTACTCAGGAATGACAAAAACAACTATCTTGAAAAACTATTATTCAAACGGAAAATTATTACTAACAGGAGAATATCTCGTTTTAGATGGTGCTAAATCCTTGGCTTTACCAACAAAATTCGGGCAAAATTTAATTGTTGAAAAAATTAAAGAACCAGAAATCATTTGGGGAAGTTTTACGAGCAAAGGCGAATGTTGGTTTGAAGCTATTTTCGATTTAAAAAAACTACGATTAATCTCAGCAACTTTTAATTCAGATAAAGAAGGAAGTGCAGATATAATTGCAGAAACTTTGTTAGATATTTTAAAGGAAGCCAAAAATATGAATCCAAAATTTTTGGAAACAGAAAATGGGTTTTTGGTAAAAACGGAACTCACTTTTCCAAGAGATTGGGGTTTAGGAAGTTCATCAACTTTAATAAATTCTATTGCGAGTTGGGCAAATGTAGATGCTTTTCAACTGTTATGGAATTCTTTTAAAGGAAGTGGTTACGATATTGCTTGTGCGCAAAATGATACACCAATATTTTATCAAATTAAAAGAGATTTCTCGACTTCGCTCGAAATGACACCGAAAGTAGAACAAGTTGAATTTAATCCGAGTTTTAAAGAAAATTTGTTTTTTGTGCATTTGAATCAGAAACAAGATTCTAAAGAAGGAATCGCAAAATTTAGAGAAAGTGGAGATGATTATCAGAAAGAAATAGAAAGAATTTCTGCTATTTCTGATGAGTTTTTAGAAGCAAAATCAATATTAGAGTTTAATAAATTAATTATTGAACACGAGCAAATTATCAGTTCAATTATCAAATTAAAACCAGTAAAAGAAAAATTATTTCCAGATTATTTTGGAGAAATTAAAAGTTTAGGAGCTTGGGGTGGCGATTTTGTAATGGTTACAGGAAATTCAACAACACCAGCTTATTTTAAAAATAAAGGATTTCAAACAATTCTTTCGTATTCAGAAATGATTAAGCCCACCTTAATCCTCCCAAAGGGAGGAAACTCAAACGTGAGTTAAAAACATATAAAAATTATAATTAAAGTTTTTGGTGGAGTTTTGATACAAAATCATAATATTTTTAATTGAAAGCATTCGTAAAACATGAAAATAGAAAATAAAGATAAAAGCAAGAGTGAATTTTCCCTTTTGGGGAATAAAAAGGGGCTCATTGTTATTATTGGAGGAGGAGCAGCAGGATATTTTACAGCAATAAATGCGAAAGAAAATAACCCAGATTTAGACATTATAATTCTCGAAAAAGGGAAAGATGTTTTACAAAAAGTAAAAATTTCTGGAGGAGGAAGATGTAATGTTACGCATGCATGTTTTGAACCAAAAGAATTGGTTAAATTTTATCCAAGAGGAGAAAAAGAGTTATTGGGTCCTTTTCATCAATTTATGACAGGAGATACTTTTGAATGGTTTGATGATAGAGGAGTTCCATTAAAAATAGAAGATGATAATCGTGTTTTTCCAGAAGCAAATACGAGTCAGGCAATTATAGATTGCTTCCAAAAAGCTGTTGATAAGTTGCAAATTAAAGTGTTGACAAACAATGGTGTAAATTCTGTTTATGAACAAGATAATCAATGGGTTGTTAACACAAAAGAGCAGGTTTTTAAAGCAGATAAATTAGTAATTGCTGCTGGAAGTTCCAAAAAAGTGTGGGAGTTATGTGAAACTTTAGATCATTCTGTAATTGAGCCTGTTCCGTCTTTATTTACGTTTAATATCAACGATAAAAGAATTGTAGATTTATTAGGAATCGCGGTTCCAAATGCAACTGTTAATATTGTGGGCACAAAATTAGAAGCGTCAGGACCTTTGTTAATTACACATTGGGGCATGAGTGGTCCAGCAGTTTTAAAATTGTCTGCTTTTGGCGCGAGAATTTTGGCAGATAGAAAGTACCAATATAATATTGAAGTAAATTGGCTCTCAAGACCCACTGATAAAATATTAAACGTTTTACTAAATTTAAAAAAGAAAGAACCTCGAAAAACGGTAATTTTAAAATCGCCTTTTGCAGAAATCTCAAAAAGATTGTGGGAACGTTTTGTAAAGTTTTCTGAAATCGATGCAAACCAAAATTGGGCAGATTTAAATTCTCGTCAATTAGAAAATTTGGCAAATCAATTAACAAAAGGGGTTTACAATGCAAATGGTAGAACTACTTTTAAAGATGAATTTGTTACTGCTGGAGGAATCGATTTAAAAGAAATAAACTTTAAACGTTTTGAAAGTAGAAAACACAAAAACCTCTTTTTCGTTGGCGAAGTTTTAAATATTGATGCTGTTACTGGCGGTTTTAACTTCCAAAATGCATGGACAGGTGGTTTTATTTGTGCAAAAGCATTGGCTGAAAAATAACGTCATTACGAAAGAGGTACGATTGAAGCAATCTGTTAATCTAATTAAAAGATTGCTTTGCACCTCGCAAAGACTTTAGAGATTACTAATACTTAAATCCCTAACCACTAAAAACTAATTATGGCATTAACAGAATCAAACAATTTTTCAATTGGAGCAAAAGCACCCGATTTTACTCTACGAAATACAGTAAACGATAAAATGGTTTCTTTAACCGAAGTAAAAGGCGCAAAAGGAACTGTAATTATGTTTATTTGTAATCATTGTCCGTTTGTAATTCATGTAAATGCTGAGTTGGTAAAAATGGCGAATGAATATCAACAAAAAGGCATTGGTTTTATAGCAATTAGTTCTAATGATATTGAAAATTATCCTCAAGATGCACCAAAATACATGAAGCAAGTTGCAGAAAAGCAAAATTATCCTTTTCCGTATTTGTTTGACGAAACTCAAGAAATAGCAAAAGCTTATGATGCAGCTTGTACACCAGATTTTTATGTATTTGATAAAAATTTAGAATCTGTTTATCATGGACAATTAGACAATTCTAGACCCAATAATGGAGTGCCAATAACTGGAAAAGATATTAGAAATGCTTTAGATAATTTGCTGGAAAATAAAGTTGTTATAGAAAACCAAAAACCAAGTGTTGGTTGTGGGATTAAGTGGAAGTGATTTTTGAGTTTCGTTAGCGTATTTATGTTTTGGAAAGTTGCGATTTTTAAGAACGGCTAATTTTCCGCAGAATAATTAACGTTTGCAAAAATGAAGCGACTTTTTGGTTAAGCTAAAAACAAGCAATTTTTTTACGGTGTTGTATGCAGTTTTTTTATTCGAAAATCAGTTTTAATTGTCCATTTTCAGGAATTAAATTCCACTTTTCGCATAGTTGGTCAAATTCCAATTTCATTTTTTCAATATCTGTTAAGTTCATTTGCGGAACTCTAATTCCGTTAATACTTTGAGCTTCCCAATTTATTAATTCAATAAATTGTTCAGTTTTCGCTGCACCAGAACCAACAGATTGAAGGTTTCTCGCCATAATTTCAGATAGCCAAGTTTCAGAGCCCAAATTTCGAATTATTTCTTTATCTGATAATTCTTCTATAGTCATTCCAGATTTAACCTTTCCGTAAAAACCTTTTTCCAATTTGAATTTTTTTTCAACAAGATAGTGAGCAATGTCGTGATTTGGAAAATCAGGTCCAAGATTCGCACTTGTTAATGTTCCATCCTTTCTTTTACAAGTTAGAGTATTTCTATTTTTACCTTTTGTGAATATTATTTCCATTTCTCAAATTTCACTTAACTTAAGACGATTATGACGTTGTTTTAATGTCTTAATAATCGGTCTTAGCGAAATTATAAGAAAATAAGTTTAGATACAAACTAAATTATTCTACTAAAACTCTCTTTTATACTTTGTAACTTTGTAATTCTGAAACTAAAAAAAATGAACATAGAAAACGCACAAAAACAAGTAGACGATTGGATTAAAAATCACGGAGTTCGTTATTTTAATGAATTAACAAACATGGCACAATTAACGGAGGAAGTTGGTGAAGTTGCTAGAATTATTGCAAGACGTTATGGAGAGCAAAGTGAAAAAGAATCGGACAAAAATAAAGATTTAGGAGAAGAATTGGCAGATGTGCTTTTCGTAGTTTTGTGTTTGGCAAACCAAACAGGAATCGATTTGCAAGATGCTTTTGAGAAGAAATTAGATATTAAAACGAAACGCGATCACGATCGCCATCATAACAATCAAAAATTAAAATAAAATGACTTTATTAGAAAAAATAAAACAACCATTATTCTGGTCTAATTTTGTAAAAGTTGCCATTCCTTTTTTTATTTTGGTAACTTTAATTTCGTTATTTATGAACTCTTGGCAAGAAATTTTTGCTGGCGATTTCGCAAAAGTGAATGAAATAAATTTCGCTGGCGATAAATGGAAAACTTTTTGGGGATTAAAAATTGTAATAAGTACTTTTTATGGTATTTGGGTTACGAATAAGAAGATGAAATAAGTAATTTGTCATTCCTGCGAAGGCAGGAATCCAAAGAGACTCTTCAAAATATTCAAAAAGTCACTTCAAAAAAAGGTAATTATTTTACAGAGGTTTTACAGCTTTATTTATTTACTAACTATGATTTCCTGCTGGAGTTTATCTTGAGCGAAGTCGAAAGGCAGGAATGACAGAAAAGAAAAGTCAGTTCTAAAAATTTAGAACTGACTTTTTTTATAAATTTATAATATAAATCCTAATCCAACTGAATCAAATCAATATCACTTTCTTTTACTTTTAGGTTTAACTCTCTCACTCCATTTACAAACAAAGCATTTAGTTTTGCCAATTCTGCATCAATGTCTTTGGTGATTGCATTTTTAAAATCAATGGCTTGTTGTGTTGGAGCATAATTTCCAATTCTGGTTAAAGAATTTAAATGAGCCAATTTATTATTCAAACGAATTGGGTAATTTAAAGGGTCTTGTCCGCTTTTAGATTTTGTTTGATACAATGTTTCTTCAATTTTGGTCATGTCTTTTACTAAAGTATCAGCATAGTCTAATAAAGCTTTGTGCTTTTCTTTATCTTTAATAGATTTCTTTAACAACCCAACTTGACTTCTAATTTTCTTTACATTTTTTAATGCTTTGTGTATTTCCGTCATTTTTGTGTTGATATCGTTAATGAAATCGAACTGAGCTTTCATATCACTTTCTGTAGCTTCCGAAGTTGGGTTTCTCAAAATATTAAAATCTTGAGTCATTTTTTTATCATTCACAGCCAATTCCACTTTGTAGTTTCCTGGCAAAGCCATTGGTCCGCTTAAAGATGCCCACCAAAGAATCATTCCTTTTACAGATTCAGCTCCAGGATACATCATGTTCCAATAGAAAATATTATTTCCGTCTTTTACATTTAAATTTTCTTCCTTCTTTTCTTTATCTGGTTTTGTAGAATATTTTTTGATAAGGTTATCATTTGTGTCATAAAAAGATAAAGAAACTACCTCTTTTTCTCCTTTTTCTTTAATAAAATAATTTACAGCAACACCTCCTGGATGATTCGTTCCAGCAGTTCTCGAAGTTCTTCCACGACCACCACTCATATTATAAGCATCTTTTGGCTTGTATAAAACAATTTCTTCTTTTAAAGTTGATGAATTTAGTTGATGAATTGGTGTTAAATCGTCAATAATCCAAAGCGAACGACCTTGAGTTGCAGCAATCAAATTATCATTTTTAATCGCCAAATCTGTAATAGGTACAATTGGTAAGTTTTGCTGAAAAGATTCCCAATCTTTTCCATCATTAAAAGAAATATACATACCTTTTTCTGTTCCAGCATACAACAAATCTTTACGTTTTGGGTCTGCTCTTAAAGCTCTTGTAAAAGCTTCGTTTTCAATTCCATCTACAATTAATTTCCACGATTTTCCGTAATTTTCTGTTTTGTAGATATAAGGTTTGTAATCTCCAGACTTGTATTTCGTTCCTACAATATAAGCCCCACCTTTTGTAAAAGGATCTACTTCAATGCAGTTAATCATCATCCATTCTGGCATTTTATTCGGAGTTACATTGTCCCAAGAAACGCCATTATTTTTAGAAACGTGCACCAAACCATCATCTGAACCCGTCCAAATTAAGCCAGCTTCATAAGGCGATTCTGTTGCTGCGAAAATAGTTCCATAATATTCTACACCAGTATTATCTTGTGTAATTGGTCCACCAGAAGATTTTAAAGTTTCTGGGTCGTTTCTTGTTAAATCCGGACTAATTAATTTCCAAGATTGTCCTTCATCTTCTGTAACGTGTAAATGGTTAGAAGCCGCATACAAACGTTTTTTATTATTTGGCGAAAAGAAAATAGGAAAATTCCACTGGAAACGATATTTAAAATCTTCGGCTCCATGTCCCATAGGATCGTCTGGCCAAACATTTATCGCTCTTGTCTCTCCAGTTTTATGATTTTGTCTTGTTAACAAACCTCCATAACTTCCTCCGTAAACAATATCATTATTTAAAGGATCTACAGCAATATGAGCACTTTCTCCACCAGCAGTAGATTCCCAATCCGATTCTGTTATAAATCTTCCAGCAGTTCTGTGAGATATTCTAACGGTTGAATTGTCTTGTTGCGCGGCTAAAATTCTATATGGAAAATGATTATCTGTAGTAACTCTGTAAAATTGAGAAGTTGGCTGATTCATATATGTACTCCAATTCTCTCCAGCATCAAATGAAACTTGCGCTCCTCCATCATCTCCAATAATCATTCTTTGGTTGTCTTCTGGTGCAATCCATAAATCGTGATGATCTCCATGAGGTGCATTATAAGTAGAATATGTTTTTCCTCCATCTGTAGATTTATGGTAGCGAACATTCAACACATATAAAATATCTTCATCTTGTGTATCTGCATACAAACGTGTGTAATACCAAGCTCGCTGACGTAATTTTCTTTCAGAATTTATCAAACGCCAATTTTTTCCAGCATCTGTAGATTTGTAAATTCCACCTTTCTCATTTTCAATTAATGCCCAAACAATATCGGAATTTACAGGAGAAACTGTAACACCAGAAATTCCCCAAATGCCTTTTGGCAATCCTTTATTTGTAGAAATGTTTGTCCAAGTTTCTCCTTCGTCTGTACTTTTAAACATGGCAGAGCCTTTACCTCCTGAAGATAAACTGTAAGGAGTTCTGCGAACATCCCAAGTAGTTGCGTATAAGATCCTTGGATTATTTGGGTCGATAATTAAATCGATAACTCCAGAGTTTTCATCCGAAAACAACACTTTTTTCCAGTTTTCTCCACCATCAATAGATTTGTAAACACCTCTTTCTTGGGTTGGTTTGTATAAATCTCCCATAACTCCTGCAAAGACGATATCTGGGTTTTTAGGATGAATTCTCATTCTTGGAATATGGCGTGAATTTTTTAAACCCATGTGTTTCCAAGTTTTTCCTGCATTTTCCGATTTCCAAATTCCATCTCCAGAAGAAACATTTCCACGAACGGTTTTTTCTCCCATTCCAACATACATTACATTATTATCCGATTCAGAAACTGCTACAGAACCAACAGAACCTCCGAAAAATCCGTCGGAAATATTCTGCCAAGTATTACCAGCATCTGTAGTTTTCCAAACGCCACCACCAGTTGCGCCCATGTAAAAAAGATTCGCTTTCCCAGAAACCCCAGTAACAGCAGCACTTCTTCCTCCTCTAAAAGGGCCAATATTTCGCCATTCTACTGCGCTAAAATATTCGTTAGAAACTTTGTTAGCATTTTTTTGTGCATTAACTTTGGCGTTCACAGAGAAAATCATGCAAATTGCCAGAAAAAGATATTTTTTCATGTTTGGTAAGTTGTAGTTTTGAGGTTTAAAAATAAGAATTAAAATCAAGTTTTAGAATGGACATATTGTTAAATGTTTTAAAGGATAAAAAAATAAAGGAAGAAATAACAATTTCTGGTTCTAAAAGTGAATCTAATAGATTACTTATTTTACAAAACTTATTCCCTGAAATTACAATTGAAAATTTATCAGATTCAGACGATTCTATTCACATGCAACATGCATTATCAACAAAAAAAGAAATTGTAGATATTGGGCATGCAGGAACAGCAATGCGCTTTTTAACATCTTATTTTGCAGTAAAGGAAGGTAGAGAAACTGTGCTTACAGGTTCCGAAAGAATGCAAAACAGACCTATCGAAATCTTGGTAAATGCACTTAAAGATTTAGGCGCAGATATTTCTTACGAAGATAAAGTTGGCTATCCACCAATTCGTATTAAAGGAAGAAAATTAATAGCGGATAATGTCCAAATTAATGGAAATGTTAGTAGCCAATATATTTCTTCTTTATTATTGATTGCTTCAAAATTAGAAAACGGATTAACTATAGAATTGGTAGGCGAAATTACCTCAATCCCATATATTAATATGACATTGAGTTTATTACATCAATTAAATATTGAAGCAAATTTCGAAGGAAATATTATAAAAGTATTACCAAAGAAAGAAATTGAAAAACAAACAGTTGTAGTAGAAAGCGATTGGTCTTCTGCAAGTTATTTTTATTCGATAGTTGCATCTGCTGAAATTGGTTCAGAAATAAAATTATCAGCATATAAAAAAGAAAGTTTACAAGGCGATTCTTGCTTGGCAGAAATCTATCAACATTTTGGGGTTTCAACAACTTTCGGTGAGAATTTTATCAACCTTAAAAAAGAAAAAGCATCCAATAAAGAAGTTTTAGAAATCGATTTAAGAGATGCACCAGATATTGCACAAACAATTGCAGTAACATGTTTTTCTGAAGGAATTTCTTGTAATTTAACAGGTTTACACACCTTAAAAATTAAAGAAACAGATAGGTTAGAGGCTTTAAAAGAAGAATTAACCAATTTAGGCGCTTCAATATCTGTAACGAACAAGAGTTTGCGTTTAGAGGAATCAGTAGAGATTAACGAAAATATTTCTATAAAAACCTATAACGATCATCGAATGGCAATGGCATTTGCACCTTTAGCATTAAGAGTTCCTATTAATATATTAAATGCGGAAGTTGTTACAAAATCGTTTCAGAAATTTTGGGATGATATGCAACAAATTGGTATTAAAATAGATAAACTGTAAATTAATAGACGAAACACTTGACAACGCCTATTCGCATATCGTATATTTGCAACCTTTATAGCAAAATATATATATGAAATTATCACATTTTGAATTTGAGTTACCAGAAGAGTTACTAGCAGTTTATCCAGCAGAACACAGAGACGAATCTCGTTTAATGGTTTTGGATAGAAAAACTCAAACTATAGAACACAAACAATTTAAAGACGTTATAAATTACTTCGATGAAGGTGATGTTTTAATGTTAAACAATACCAAAGTTTTTCCTGCAAGAATGTTTGGTAACAAAGAAAAAACAGGAGCAAGAATAGAAGTTTTCTTATTAAGAGAATTAAATGCAGAAAATAGATTGTGGGATGTTTTAGTAGATCCAGCAAGAAAAATTAGAATTGGAAACAAATTATTTTTTGGAGAAGACGATAGTTTAGTAGCAGAAGTAATAGATAATACTACATCAAGAGGAAGAACTTTACGTTTTTTATTCGACGGTTCTTACGAAGAATTTAGAGCAAAACTATTAGAATTAGGTCAAACTCCATTACCTAAAGAAATAAATAGAGAGGTAGAAGCAATCGACGAAGAGCGTTACCAAACTATTTTTGCGAAGCACGAAGGAGCTGTAGCTGCACCAACTGCAGGTTTACATTTTTCGAAACATTTAATGAAGCGTTTAGAAATTAAAGGAGTCGATTTTGCAGAAATGACGTTACACGTTGGTTTAGGAACTTTTAGTGCAGTTGAAGTAGAAGATTTATCGAAACACAAAATGGATTCTGAGCAAATTGTAATTCCAGCAGCAACTGCAGATAAAATTAACAAAGCGAAGAAAGAAAAAAGAAGAATTTGTGCTGTGGGTACTACTGTTATGAGAACTGTAGAATCTTCGGTTTCTTCGAAACAAGAGTTAAATGCGTTCGAAGGTTGGACCAATAAATTCATTTTTCCACCACACGATTTTAGTATAGCAAACGCGATGATTACAAATTTTCATCCACCAAAATCTACTTTAATGATGCAATCTGCCGCATTTGCAGGATACGATTTCTTAATGGATGCTTATAAAGAAGCGATAAAAGAAGGTTATAAATTCTCGACTTACGGAGACGCAATGTTGATAATCTAATTTATTCTATAAAAGAATAATATAAAATTTAAAGACTGACGATGTATAATTGTCAGTCTTTTTGTTATTTGGGCGTTCCCTAAAAAGGTCACGCTTTCCATTATATCTTTTTAAATAAGTTATTGCGAATAAAGCTTTTTTTGCTTTATGTGGCAATCTCATTATAAAATACACCAATTATTTCCTCATTTAAAAAGGATGCCATTTCAATCGCTAACGCACCTATTTGCAAGCTTTAGCCATAACTTCAAATTATATGCGTATTTTTGCAACTGTAATATTTTAACTTTTCAAAATTATAGAAAACTTGACTAAAAAGAAAGACATAAGAGCCTTAACAAAAGAACAATTAAGAGATTTTTTTGTGGAAAATGGCGACAAAGCATTTCGTGGAAATCAAGTTTATGAATGGCTTTGGAGCAAATCTTTACATACTTTTGAAGCAATGACAAACATTTCTAAAGAAACCAGAGAAATGTTAGAAGCAAACTTCGTAATCAACCATATTAAGGTAGATTCTATGCAGAAGAGTAAAGATGGAACCATAAAAAACGGAATTAAATTACACGATGGTTTAGTGGTAGAATCCGTTTTAATTCCAACTCCAAAAAGAACAACAGCTTGTGTTTCGAGCCAAGTTGGTTGTAGTTTAGATTGTAAATTCTGTGCAACTGCACGTTTAAAAAGAATGCGAAATCTAAATCCAGACGAAATTTACGATCAAGTTGTAGTTATCGACAAACAAAGTAGGTTATATCATAATAAAAAACTGACCAACATTGTTTTTATGGGAATGGGAGAACCATTAATGAACTATAAAAACGTGCTAAAATCTATTGAGATGATTACCTCGCCAGAAGGTTTAGGTATGTCGTCTAAAAGAATAACAGTTTCCACTTCTGGGGTACCAAAAATGATTAAAAAAATGGCCGACGAAGAAGTGAAATTCAATTTAGCAGTTTCGCTACATTCAGCAATAGATGAAGTTAGAACTTCAATTATGCCTTTTAATGTTAATTTTCCATTAGCAGATTTAAGAGAATCTTTAGAATATTGGTACGAAAAAACACAACGTGCAATTACGTATGAATATATTGTTTGGGGAGGAATTAACGACCGAAAAGAAGACATAAAAGCATTGGTAGAGTTTTGTAAATATGTGCCTTGTAAAATTAACTTAATAGAATATAACCCAATTGACGATGGTGAGTTTCAACAAGCAAGTCCATCTGCAATAAATAATTACATTTCAAATTTAGAAATGAATGATATTACTGTAAATGTTAGGCGTTCTAGGGGAAAAGATATAGATGCCGCTTGTGGACAGTTAGCAAATAAATCGTAAAAATAAAATAATTACTTTTACTCTGTGAAACCAGTAGAACTTATAAAACTTCCCATAAAAAACGAAATGGAACTCTTTGAAGAAAAGTTCAAAGAATCTATGCTTTCTAAAGTTCCGTTATTAAACAGAATTACATATTATATTGTTCGTAGAAAAGGAAAACAAATGCGACCAATGTTTGTTTTTTTAGTAGCAAAAATGGTTTCTAATGGTGGTTTCGACGAGCGAACTTACAGAGGAGCATCTGTTGTAGAATTAATACACACAGCAACCTTGGTACATGATGATGTTGTAGATGATTCTAACAGACGAAGAGGTTTCTTCTCTATAAATGCACTTTGGAAAAATAAAATTGCTGTATTAGTGGGTGATTTTTTGTTATCTAAAGGGTTATTGCTTTCTATAGATAATGAAGATTTTGACTTGTTAAAACTTATTTCTATTGCAGTTCGTGAAATGAGTGAAGGGGAATTACTTCAAATTGAAAAAGCTCGAAAATTAGACATTACAGAAGCTATTTATTTTGATATTATTCGTAAGAAAACAGCTACTTTAATTGCCGCTTGTTGTGGAATTGGAGCCGCTTCTGTTGGTGCAAACCAAGATTGTGTACAACAAATGCGAAAATTTGGAGAATATATTGGTGTTGCTTTTCAGATTAAAGACGATTTGTTCGATTATTCTGATGAGAAAATAGGAAAACCAACTGGAATTGATATTAAAGAGCAAAAAATGACATTGCCTTTAATTCACACTTTAAATAATTGTTCTAAAAAAGAAAAAGCGTGGTTAATTAGCTCTATAAAAAAACATAATAAAGATAAGAAACGTGTGAAAGAGGTTATAGCTTTCGTAAAAAAGAATGGTGGTATTGAATACACAACCAACCAAATGAACGACTACAAGAACAAAGCAATTGCTATTTTAGAAAACTACCCAAATTCCGAGTATAAAAAATCGTTACTTACTATGATTGATTATGTTGTAGAACGTAAGATTTAATTACCTGTTTAGTTTACCTAATTTTTCAATTTTGTATAACCAATTTTCCCTATAACTATCTTTAGAATTTCTTAAAGAACCAATTGTTGTAAATTTCACAGGTTTTATGCCCACAAAATCACAAGTCAGTTTTTTGATTGAATTGTAACTTGGTTGATTGTTTATCCATCTGTAATACCAGGCAGGTTGGTCTAAAGTAGAAATAACTCTTGCAGATTTTCCAGTTAAATATTTATCCCACCAAACTGAATTTTCTCTTTTTTTGAAAGCAAAATTGGGCAGAAATACACGATCTATAAAACCTTTTAAAATTGCAGGATAAGAACCCCACCAAACAGGATACACCCAAACAATATGGTTTGCCCATTTAATTAATTTTTGAGCTTTTAGCAAGTCTGGCTCTAATTCCATTCTTTTTCGATAACCAAATTCTAAATTCGGATTAAATTCTAAATCACGAATATGAATCTCTTCAAAAATAGCATTAGAATTTAGTACCCCTTTTTTATAAGCTTCAGCAATACCAAAACAAAAACTTTTTTTATCTGGATGTCCATTAATAAGTAGAATTTTCTTTTTTACCATTGAAATGTTTTTCTACATCAAAGGTATTTCACAAATAATAAGTTCTACTTGACAATTGTCAAGAAATTACTTTGCTCTAATTCTGCTAAAAGTTTCTGGGGTCATTCCTAAATAAGAAGCGATGTGTTTAGAGGCGACTCTTAAGAAAAGTCGAGGTCTTTTCTCTAATAGAATTTCATAACGTTCATGTGCCGTTTTTAGTTGTAAATCGTCTATTCTTTCTACCAAATCAATATAAATTTGCTGTAAAAATAAACGTCCAAAACGTTCGAATTTTGGATTCGATGCAAATAAGTTTTCTAAATCTGAATGTGCTATTTTAAAGACTTCTAAGTCCTCTAAAACTTCAATATTATATTTGCTTGTTTTACGCTGAATAAAACTATCTATTGCAGTAATACTTTCTTGTTCTGAAGCAAAATGACATGTAATATCTTTATCTTCTTTATAATAAAAAACTCTTGCAACACCAGAAATTATAATATACATATGGTTACAAATTCTACCACTTTCGTGTAAAATATGTTGTTTTGGATATTTTTCGAAAGTCATTATTTTTTGAAAAGCCTCAGCTAATTCTGGGTTTTCTAATAATAATGATGCATTTTTTTCGAAGAAAGCGTGCATTTTAAAGTTTTAAAAGTTCCTCTACAAACTCTCTAGAATTAGAAAGTCTTGGTACTTTGTGTTGGCCACCCAATTTTTTCTTTTTCTTTAACCAACTGTAAAATAACCCTTCTTTTGCTTTGTGAACTTTTGGCGCCATCAACGTCATGTTTTGATAACGTTTCGCTTCATAATCAGAATTTATTGCCTTTAATGCATTGTCTAACATTTCTGTAAAAAAGGAAAGATTTTTTGGTGTTTTTTCAAATTCTATAATCCATTCATGTCCACCTTTTTCTTTTCCTTCCATAAAAATTGGGCCGACTGTGTAATCTTTAATAGTTGCTTCTGTTTTCTCACAAGCCAACCTTAAAGCTTCTTCTGCATTTTCGATAATTAACTCTTCACCAAAAACATTTATATGATGTTTTGTACGCCCAGTAATTTTAATTCTGTGTGGATCTAAATTTGTAAATTTCACAGTATCACCAATTAAATAACGCCACAAACCACCATTTGTAGTAATTATTATGGCATAATTTACATCTTTTTTTACTTCAGAAAGAGGAATTGCAACAGAGTTTTCTCCATTATAAGTATCCATAGGAATAAACTCATAGAATATTCCGTAATCTAACATTAACAATAATTCTTTAGAACCATTTCTGTCTTGAATTGCGAAAAAACCTTCGGAAGCATTGTAAATTTCGTAATATTTAAATTCCTTTTTTGGAATTATTTTTTTGTATTGTTCGCGGTATGGATTAAAATTTACACCACCGTGAAAATAGACTTCTAAATTTGGCCAAACTTCCAGGATATTGTCTTTTCCTGTTCGTTCTAAAATTCGGTTTAATAAAACGAGCATCCAACTTGGCACACCTGCCAAACTAGTAATGTTTTCGTTGATTGTTTCATCGATAATGGCATCCATTTTGGTTTCCCATTCGCCCATTAACGCAACTTCTTGACTGGGAGCAGAACTAAAATCCGCCCAAAAAGGCATGTTTTCTATAATTATTGCAGACAAGTCTCCAAAATAAGAATCGTTATCTCTGTAAACGTCGGAACTTCCTCCCAAACGCAATCCTTTTCCAGTAAATAACTGCGTTTTTGGGTTGTTGTTAATGTACCAACACAACATGTCTTTTCCTGCTTTCATGTGGCAATATTCCAAAGCCTCGTCACTCACAGGAATAAATTTACTTTTCGAATTTGTAGTTCCGCTCGATTTTGCAAACCATTTTATAGGCGAAGGCCAAAAAACATTTTGTTCTCCTCTTCTGGAACGTTCGATTAATGGCTCAAAAGTTTCGTATTTCTGAATGGGAACTTTATCTGAAAAATCTCTGTAGTTTTTTATTGATGAAAACTCTTTTAGTTTTCCAAATTCGGTGTTTTTAGAGGAACTAATCAGTTTTAATAAGAGTTCGTTTTGAACATCAATTGGATATTTAAGAAACAGCTCTATTTGATGTTTTCGTTTCTTTAAAAACCAAGAAATAATAGAATTGATAATTTGAAACGCCATAGAAATTCGTAAGTTTGTTTAGTTGGATTTTAAAAATAAGCACTTTAAAACCGAAGTTTAAAAATACTAAAATTTGTGAGATGACATACCAAGGAGTTTTAAAAAAAATGAAAACGGAAAATGCTGAAGAAATTCAGTATTATTTAGATATGAATTCCGATTTTTTAAACATGAATCAGCTGTTAAATAAGGAATTTACGATTTCTTTCGTGAAATACGAATGTTTAAACTGTCATTTAGAAAAAGAAATTTACAGACAAGGTTTCTGTAAATCTTGTTTTTTTGACATTCCTTCTGCTGGAGATTGGATTATGAGACCCGAATTAAGTACAGCACATTTAGATCAAGAAGACCGTGATTTGGTATATGAAAAATCGGTGCAATTACAACCACATATTGTGTACTTGGCAAATTCGAGCAACGTAAAAGTGGGTGTTACAAGAAAAACACAAGTCCCAACTCGTTGGATAGACCAAGGTGCACATGAAGCCATAGAAATTGTAGAAGTGCCAAATAGGTATTTAGCAGGAATTACAGAAGTTGCATTAAAAGAGCATGTTGCCGATAAAACCAATTGGCGAAAAATGCTAAAGAATGATGTAGATGATGAAAATTTGGTCGAATGGCGAAATAAATTAGAACAATATATTCCTGAGGAAGCCAAAGAATATTTTATCAATAGTAATTCGGAAACCAATTTAAAATTTCCTGTTGTAAAATATCCAGCAAAACCCAAAAGTCTAAATTTGATAAAAACACCAAATTACAAAGGAAAGTTAGTCGGAATAAAAGGACAATATTTAATTTTTGATGACGAAACCGTTTTTAATATTAGAAGTAATGAAGGTTTGGTGGTGAGTATTGAAGTGTAGAAAAGAAAATTATTAAAGTTTTTTTGTTTCTATAGATAAATTATATTTTTATGAAAAACAACTTATTAAAAGTAGCATTAGCACAAATTTCTCCAGTTTGGTTAAATAAAGAAAAGACAATTCAAAAAATTGAGAAATCAATTTTAGATGCATCTAAAGAAAACTGCGAACTCATTGTTTTTGGAGAGGCATTATTGCCTGGTTATCCATTTTGGATTTCAATAACAAATGGTGCAGAATGGAATTCTAAAACTCAGAAAGAAATTCATGCACATTATGTAAGAAACTCAATAACAATAGAAAAAGGCGAATTAGATTCCATTTGTAAATTGGCAAAAGACAACAAAATTGCTATTTATTTAGGAATTATGGAACGCGCACAAAATAGAGGAGGACACAGTATTTATGCTTCTTTAGTGTATATAAACGAAGAAGGAGAAATAAAATCTGTCCATAGGAAATTACAACCAACTTTTGACGAACGTTTAACTTGGGCTCCAGGAGATGGAAATGGTTTACAAGTGCATCCATTGAAAGAATTTACTTTGGGTGGTTTAAATTGTTGGGAAAATTGGATGCCTTTACCAAGAACAGCTTTATATGGTTTAGGCGAAAATTTACACATTGCAGTTTGGCCAGGAAGCGATTATAACACCAAAGATATTACACGTTTTATCGCGAGAGAATCGCGTTCTTTTGTAATTTCTGTTTCCAGTTTAATGGCAAAAACAGATTTCCCAAAAGATATTCCACATTATGATAAAATTGTAAAAGATGCACCAGAAGTTTTAGCAAATGGAGGTTCTTGTATTGCTTCTCCTGATGGAGAGTGGTTAGTAGAACCAGTTTTACATAAAGAAGGTTTAATTATAGAAACGTTAGATTTTAATCGTGTTTTAGAAGAAAGACAAAATTTTGATGTTGTTGGACATTATTCAAGACCAGATGTAACCAAGTTGCATATAAATAGAGAAAGACAAAGTACGGTTTCTTATGAGGATTAATTTTTCCTGCAAGGTTTTAAAAAGCTTATAGGTATTGGTAACTTACAATATTTTCAACCCTTTAGGGTTCTTAGAGAAAACCTCTGTGAATCTCTTTGTAATAACTATTTCTTAATTTGAACCAACTCCTCCAAAACTCTCTCAACACCAAGATCATTATTGCTTTTTGTCTCGTAATTTGCAATTTCTTTAATGTCTTTATGTGCATTTTCCATCGCAAAACTAAACTCAGCTTCTTGTAGCATTTCAATATCATTGTGGTAATCGCCAAAAACCATTGTCTCTTCCTTCGTTACATTTACCATTTTTTGAACTTCTCTTAAGGCGTTTCCTTTATTAGCTTTACCTGTAGATATATCCAACCAATTTTGTCCGGAAACTTTCAGTAAATAATCGTTTTTTAAATGCTTTATTTCTGGATAAATAAAATCTTCTGAAGAATTAAAATGATATACTGCAATTTTTAAAACAGGAGTTGTTTTTGCAACTTCAATCAAATCGTCTACAACTTGATAACTGTAATAATATTCTTGAAATAAGTTTATAAATCGAGCATCTTTACTTTCTATATATGCTGAATCTTGCGAACACAAGACCATATTTGCTCCATCAATTTTTCTTAAAGTTGGAATGATGTCAATGATTTTATCTGAATCTAAAGAAT
Source organism: Polaribacter haliotis (assembly GCF_014784055.1). Classification (NCBI taxonomy): domain Bacteria; kingdom Pseudomonadati; phylum Bacteroidota; class Flavobacteriia; order Flavobacteriales; family Flavobacteriaceae; genus Polaribacter; species Polaribacter haliotis. The sequence goes on from NZ_CP061813.1 coordinate 3,171,298, forward strand.
TTAAAAGCAAAACTTCATCCCCTTTTTTAGCAATTGCACCATTTTCTGCAATCACATAAATTTCATCTTTAATAGGTGCTAATTTATCTACAATACTATTGTATTGTCTTCCACTTGCTGCGCAAAAATGAATTTTTTTTTCTTTTAGTTTCTGAAAAAGTTCAAAAAAAAGTGGACTTACTTCATTATTAGAGTTTAGTAACGTTCCATCCATATCAGAAACGACTAACTTTATTTTTTCTAAATTCATAAATGGAATTCTTGTCGATAAAAAGTGGTTGGAATTATCCTTTTTTTGTAGAATTACGCTCTACTAAATCGGTTTTAATAATAACGGTTTGTGGTGCTTCTTTTGTATCGGATTTATCTTCCAATCTGTTAATTAGCATTTCTGCAGCAGTTGCTCCCATGATTTCTCCATGCTGACTTACAGTTGTTAATTTTGGGCTTGAGTGTCTTGCCAGAATTCCGTTAGAAAAAGAAACTACAGAGAAGTTTTCTGGTATTTTACGCCCATTTTTCTGTGCAACTTTCATTGCTGCAATTGCAGAAGATTCGTCTGTTGCAATTACAGCATCAATTTTATTAGTATCGAAAATTGGTTTTAGAATACTTTCGTAGGTTTTATAATCTTCATTAACAATATTAATAATTATATTGTTATCGACTGCTAGATTAGCGTCTTCTAAACCTTTTAAATATCCCTGATGTCTTTTTTTACCAACCTTTAAATTACTAATGGTAGAAATAAAAGCAATGTTTTTGCTTCCCGTTTTTGCTAAATATTTAACGGTTTTTGCAGCTCCATCAAAATCGTCTGTAATAACTTTATCACATTTTATAGATTCTGCAACTCTATCGAACATTACAATTGGAGTACCATTATCTATTAAATCCTCTAAATGTTTAAAATTGTTTTTTAAAACTGTTTCCTCTGCAAGGGATAAAATAAAACCATCGATACTTCCATTGGAAAGCATTTCTATAGTTTCCACTTCTTTTTTAAAAGATTCATTGGAAATACAAGAAATAATTTTATAGCCTTTTTCATTGGCTACTTTTTCCATTCCATTAAAAACTTGTGCGAAAAAATAGTTTAACATGTTTGGAATTAAAATTCCAATTGTTTTCGTTTGCCTATTTTTTAAGCTTAACGCGTTAAAATTAGGTTTGTAGTTGTTCTCTTTAGCGTATTTCTGTATTTTCTCTTTCGTACTTACACTAATTTCATAACTATCATTCAACGCTTTAGATACAGTTGAAATGGAAACATCAAATTCTTTAGCAATGTCTTTTATGGTAAGTCTTTTCATATATGATAAAATATAAGCTACTAAAATACAAAAATCTCATCAGAAATAGAGAATACTATAAAGATTTTACAATTTCTTTATTTTATAATTTCGCTGAAGCTCATATATTAGGTAGGAAAAAACAACTAAATATTCTAAAGCCACAAACCATAAATTTTCTTTCCATGGATTATTTCCATACGCTTGGTAGGTTAAAACGATTACAAAGGTCCAAACTATTGGAAATTTATATTTTGTAAAAACTGATAAAATTAAAGGGGTAGCTAAATACCAAGGATGAACAGTTGTAGCTGTAAAATAGTAAAAACACAAACCAAATAACATGGCAGTTATCAATTGTTTTAGATGGCTGTTTTTTCTGAAAAATGTGATGAAAATTAGAAATAAAATCGTTAAAATCGGAGTGATTTTGCCAATAATTGCAATTTCATTATAACCTCGAAATAAGTACCCAATTTCTCTAAAAATATAGTAGAAACTTGCATTAAATTCAAAATTTCGAAACCACAAACCAACCGAATTGGAATAATTTGCGATTAATTCTGAAGAATAAAAAGGTAGAAATAGTAGGAGCGTGGTTGCTAAAATTATGGTGTAAAAAGCAATTAGCTTTAGTAAATGTTTCGTTCTCGACTGTTCTTGAATTAAAGTTGAATTTTTCTCTTTTTTCAAGTTGAAAAGCGGAACAAACCATTGAAAAAATAAGGGCAAAAATAACAGTGGAATCAATTTAATGGAAACAGAACAAGCGATTAAAACTGCTGCCCAAATCCATTTTTTTTGATGTAATTTATACAAACCCCAAACCAAGAAAAACAACATTACAGATTCGAAATGTAAATTACCAGTCATTTCTATGATTATGAAGGGATTCAAAACATACCAAAAGATATTTTTAATAGGTAAGTTGAATCTTTCCAACAGTTTTTTTCCGAAGTATAAAATACCAATATCAGCTAAAATAATAATACTTCGAAGCACAATTACAGAACCAAAAATGCTTTTACTCACAAAAATTGCTGCAATTAAAAAACACAACTGATTTAATGGTGGGTAATTCGTATAATGGCTTCCATTTAATTCGCCCATTCCACGATACAATTCCACAGCATCTGTAACTGGTATTAGGTTTTGTTGCATAAAGGTTTCTGGCAATGATAAATATGGGTTAAAACCATTAAAAATCATGCGACCATCCCAAATAAAACGATAAAAATCTTGTGATAAATTCGGAATAGAAAACAGGAAAACAATCCTGAAAAGCACCATTATTCCTGCGTAAGTGGAAAAAGGAATGCTTTTATTTTTCAATAAAAAATAGAAACAACCGAATAAAGAAAACCAAAGAAATAAAAGCGGATAAAAAGCAGTTCTTTCTAAAAAATAAGCAAAGAAAAAATACAGAATTACACTAATGCTAATTAAAAAAATGGCTTTATTTTTTTCTGACAAAGGCATTATGCTTTAGAAAAAATAGATTTGAAAAAGACGTAACTAAAACCAATAAAAAGCATTAAATGGAAAGGAAAAAGACCGAAATCGCCACCTTCATTTCCAACAATAAATGCGCTGTACATTCCATATGCAAAATAAATGGCTAAAATACCCTCGATAATTACATGTCCAGAAGGTTTTTGCTTGATGTATTTATTGGTTTTCCAAGCATCTTTTATGTTTTTTATGTTGAATTTTGGGGTTCTTACAAATTCACTTTTCTTACCAAAATGACCTTCCAAAACTGCAATTGTGTTGTGTAAAGAAAAGCCCATTGCAATTGAGAAAAATGTAAAAAATGCACCAATATATTTTATGAAATTTAAGAATCCACCTCCATAAATGTTTTTGTACATGTGCCAATAGCAGATAAAAAATATAAAAGAACTAATTATGAAAAAGCTCATCACATAAAAATAAATTTTTAAATGTTCGAACTCATTTTTAATGTATAACATTGGAATACTTAAAACTGCAACTAAAAATATACAGGTAAACATAGAGCTATTTAGCAAGTGTAAAACACTGTGTATTTTTGTTTTAAAAGAAATGTTTTTGCTACGAATTACGCGACGCATCATTTTTTGAAAATTCTCTGCACCACCTTTGTTCCAGCGAAATTGTTGCGATCTTGCAGCGCTAATAACAATTGGTAATTCTGCAGGCGTTTCTACATTTTCTAAATACTTAAATTCCCACTTTTTTAATTGCGCTCTGTAACTTAAATCTAAATCTTCTGTAAGTGTGTCTCCTTCCCAATTTCCTGCGTCGTAAATACATTCTTTACGCCAAACACCAGCAGTTCCATTAAAATTTATAAAATGTCCTTGGCTATTTCTACCCACTTGTTCTAAAGTAAAATGTGCGTCTAAAGCAAAAGCCTGAATTTTAGTTAACGTAGAATAATTTCTATTGATATGTCCCCAACGTGTTTGAACAACACCAATTTTTTCATTTTTAAAATAAGGAACAGTTTCGTACAACCACGTTTTTTGTGGTAAAAAATCGGCATCGAAAATGGCAATAAATTCTCCTTTTGCAATTTTTAAACCTTCTTTTAATGCCCCAGCTTTAAAACCTTGTCTGTTACTTCTTCTAATATGCTGAATATCGATTCCTTTTTCTTGAATTTTTTTGATATGTTTTGCAGTCGTTTCAATAGATTCGTCTGTAGAATCGTCTAAAACCTGAATCTCCAATTTATCTAAAGGATATTCTAATTTTGCGATATTTTTTAGCAAACGTTTCATTACATACAATTCATTATAAACAGGTAATTGTATGGTTACAAAAGGAATTTCGTTAGGATTTGAAAAATCGTATTTTTCTGAGGTATCTATTTTTTTTCTTGCTTTTAAATAATTAAAAAGCAAGTTTAATTGTGCCAAAGCATACATGAAAATAAGCAATAGCGAGATTGAATAAATTACAATTATTATTACGATGATAATATCTAATATCATTATTTGAAACTATATTTAAAAATCCAACCTAAAATTTTAACACCAGCCATAATACTTCCTTTTACGGTTCCAGATACTTTAGAAACACCAATTCTGTTTCTGTATTTTACAGGAATTTCTTCGTAAGACATTTTCTGTTTTAATACTTTTAGTTGCATTTCTACAGTCCAACCATAGGTTTTGTCTTCCATTTTTAAAGCCAATAACTTATCGTATTTAATGGCTCTAAAAGGCCCTAAGTCTGTAAATTTTGCTCCAAAAAATAACTTCATTAAAAATGTTGCTAACCAATTTCCAAAAACTTGTTGTGGCGTCATAGAACCATTTTCACGTAGTCGTTTTACACGAGCGCCTATTACAAAATCGATATTTTTATTAATAATTGGATAAATAATTTCAGTCAATTGTTCTGGATAATCGGAATAATCGCCATCTAAAAAAACAACAATATCTGGTTTTATTTCTTGGTCTGCAATGTATTCCATTCCTTTTAAACAAGCATAACCATACCCTTTTCTCGTTTCAGATAAAACAGTTGCACCAGCTTTGTAAGCATTTTCTTCAGTATTATCTGTAGAATTATTGCTAATAACAATAACTTCTTGTACATTTTTAGGAATGTCTTTAATAACATTTCCAATGGAATCTTGCTCATTATAGGCAGGAATAATAACTTTTATAATTGGTGTCATTGTCTTAAATCATTTAGATTGTTTTCATCTTTAAAGGATGAAAAATCTGTCCATTCTTTTAATTTGTTTCCGTTTTTGAACTTGCTCGCTTTTATTAACTTTTTCTTGTTATACATTAAGCAATATCCATTCTTTTTGTTATTTTTAAGCTGACATTTATGGTCTACATTTCCTTCTTTGTCATAAAATAACCACCAGTTATTTTTTTTACCTTCTTTAAAATGACCTTCTTGTTTTATACTAGAATTTTGGCGGTAAAAATACCAATATTTTATTTCAAAATTGTTTTTGAAACTGCCTTCTTTTTGTAAACTACCGTTTTTGTAATAATATTTCCAATAATCTACTTTTATATCATTTAAAAGCCAACCTTCTTGTTTTAATTGTCCGTTTTTGTAATATTCTTTATAATATTTCTTTTGAGCAAAAACGTTTGTAGACCATAAAATTATTAATAAAAGAACTATGCATATTCGCAAAGATGCAAAGTTTTTTTTCTTTGAATAAGAATTACAAATAGATGTATTGTTTTTAATCATTCTATGTTAATTTCCATCGTAAGCAAACTAACTGAAAATTGCAACTGTCACTTAATACTGAGACTGCTACTGAAAACTCTTTATTTATCATTTATCAATTCCATTAAATCTACATCATTTCCAAGTAAAATTTCAGTCGGATTTATTCTACCATTTTCAGGGCCATTTTCTAATTTTAAAACGCCTCTTGGACAAACTGCAGAACAAACTCCACAACCCACACAACTAGATCTAACAATGTTTTCTCCTTTTTGTGCGTAAGCTCTTACGTCAATTCCTTGTTCGCAATATGTAGAACAATTTCCACAAGAAATACATTGGCCACCATTTGTGGTAATTCTAAATCTCGATTTAAAACGTTGTACCAAGCCTAAATAAGCAGCTAAAGGACATCCAAAACGACACCAAACTCTGTTTCCGAAAATCGGATAAAACCCAGTTCCTATTACACCAGCAAACCAAGCACCAATTAAGAAACTATAACTGTCTTTAATCCATTGAGAATTAATTCCTAAGAACGATTGTGCTCCTGTAAAATAACAGTAAAGAGTTACTAAAGTCATCACTAAAGAGAAAACTAAAACAGAGTGAATTAACCATCTTTCCAACTTCCACGCATTTAAACTTTTGTTAGAATGTTGTCTGTAAGGATCGCCCAAAGTTTCTGCCAAACCACCACAACCACAAACCCAGCTACAGTACCAACGTTTTCCAAAGAAATACACCATTACTGGTACAATAACTAAGGTTAAAACGATTCCCCAAACTAAGATGAAAATTCCAATTCCGCCAGTTTCCGCTAAACTTTTTAAGTTCCATTCAAAGAAAAAATCATAATCTAATGGAAATGCATTTTTAAAATCATATTCTGGCATTTGTAGGCTTGCCATTATTTCTGGAATTAAAAAAGCAAACACAATTTGGAAGAATAAAACAGAAATTGTTCTTACAATTTGATATTTATTATGTCTGTATTTTATAAACATTCTAACACCCATGGTTAGCATTACTGTACAATATAAAAACCCATAAACAAACCATTGGCTTGCAGGTCGTCCACCTAAAGTTTCGCTAATTGGATCTAAAATAAAAGTCCAGTTCACTACATAATCTGCAAAGAAATATAACACCAAATAAAAGGAAACTAAAAAGATAAGTACCATCCACGCAATAAAACCTCTATTTGTTGCAGAATCATGATAAATACCATCGTTTTTAATACCAGGTTTTCCTAATAATATAAGATTCGGAAGAATAAATAATAAGGCACCAATAATTCCTAAACCAAACGTTAAAAACCAAGCCAAACTAGGGTTTTCAGTTACAAAACCTTTTCCTGCTTTTTTTGCTAAATTAAAACTTAGTGTGTGTGGTTTTCCGTTTATTTTATATTGATATTGTTCTCCTTTTTTATCCCAATTTTTTTCTGCTTCGTATTTTGCAATCTGTTGATCGTAATAATCATTAGATTTTTGATATGCTTTTCGTACACGACTCGAAAACTCGAAGATATTCAAATCTTCATTTGTAACTGCAGCTTCTTGTAGTGCACTTTTAATAAGTGTATTTTTATAGTTTTGTTCCTGTAAAAAAGAATCTAATTCAGCTTGCTTTAAGTTGAATGTACCAGAAAAAATAGTTCCTATAAATATAGCCAATCCTACTAAAAAGATAATTAGACCTGAATTTTTTATTATTTTCAAAATAATTGTTTTTTGTGAAAATTAAGTGTTATTTGAAATAGAATTTCTTAGTGACTTTAACTGAAAATTCGTTTCCAACTTTTCTTTTTTAGTTGAATATTTGTGTTGTTCTCTATATTGAATTTATTTACAATTTCTTTTTCATGTAAACTGTAAAACTCAGGATCGAAATTAGCATCTGCCAAATATTCTAACACATGTTCAATAGATTTGTTTTCGGTTAACCATTGATCGAAAATTTCGTGACGCATCCGAATCCCAAAAGTATTTATCCCTAAAAATTTATTGGAATTTTTATCAAAAGAAATGGTAATACATTTATGTTGTTTTGGGTGTTTCCATTGAAAATAAGCTTCGTTTTCTTGCTTGTTTTTTTCGCTAAAAACCCAACCATATGTTTGGTACTCAATATCTAAAAATTTTGCTGAATTAAACCAATGTCCTGGTTTGTATTCAGTTTTATTTCCACAAATAGTTTGTGCGAGTGCTTCTCCCATCATTCTTCCTGTGTACCAAACAGCTTCAATATTTCTTCTTTGTCCAATTGCTTCATGTTGTTCTGCACAATCGCCAATTGCATATATGTCTTTAATGTTTGTTTCTAAAAAACGGTTCACTAAAACACCTTTTTTAGTTTCAATATTAGTATCTTTTAAAAAATCGATATTTGGGGTAACTCCAGCAGTTAAACCAACTACGTTACAAAATATTTCTTCGCCAGTTTCTTCAATAATTATAGAGCTCACTTTACCTAATTCATCAGATTTAATTTCTTTTAAATTTGTATTTAAACGTAAATCTATATGATGTTCTTTTATATGATTGTTAATCATTTTGGACTCTTGTGCTGGTAAAACTCCGTTCCAAAAACTATCTTCACGAACTAAAAAAGTAACAGGAATATCTCTACTTCTTAACATTTCTGCTAATTCAATTCCAATTAAACCACCACCAACAATTACGGCTCTTTTACAAGTCTTGTTATCTGGTGCGTGTTTTTCTAGTTTCTCTAAATCTTTTTTGTGATACATTCCCATAACACCTTCTAAATCTTGTCCAGGCCAACCAAATTTATTCGGTTTAGAACCAGTTGCAATAATTAGTTTAGAATACGTTAAAGATGTTCCGTTCGAAAATTCTAAATTTTTATTTTCAGTATCTACTTTTGCAACATATCCTTTTTTTAGTTCGATGTTGTTTTTCTCCCAAAACCAGTTTTCGTAAGGTTGTGTATGCTCAAACTTCATGTGGCCCATATAAACATACATAAGTGCAGTTCTAGAGAAAAAGTATTTGTGTTCTGCAGAGACAATGGTAATTTTTTTATCAGAATTTTTTCTGATATGTCTTGCTACAGTTACACCAGAAATTCCATTACCAATAATAACGATATGTTCCATATTTAATTGATTGTTGCTTTTATGTCGAAGCTAAAGTTAAGAACTTAAAAATTAAATATAGTTTAGAATTGTTTTAAATAACTAATTATTTTTTTTTGTAAGTTGTTCAAAGAAGTAAAGACTGATGTAGAAATTTTTAATATCCAATTAAAATAAAATCAACCAAAATGAACAAAACAATTTTTAAATTACTGTTTACAGCAGTATTAGTAGTAAGTTTTCAATCTTTTGCACAAGAAGATGATAATAATAGTAAAAGCAACATTCAGACCTACACACCTTCAAAATTACTAAATAAAGGTCAGTGGGATGTTAAGTTTTTTAATAATTTATATACCGAAACAAAAGGTACATTTAATGGAGTAAAGTCAGATAAAGTTAGAGAAAATTATTTTACTTCAACCGTAGATATTTTTACAGGAGTATCTAATAATAATAGAATTAATGTTGGTTTATTATTAGAATATCGTTCAAATACAAGAAATGGAAAAAGTGCATTGTCTGTTTTTAATCTTGGAAACGATGTGAATTCAAGGAAAGGATTGTCTTCTTTTGCGCCAGCAATTAAAATTCAACCGATAGAAAATGTAGGTAATTTCTCTATTCAAAGTGCTTTCCACATTCCGTTATTTAAAGATGAAAAAAATGCAGATGATGTTTTCTTAGATCAAACAGCTTATACATTTCAGAATAGATTTTTTTACGATTATACATTGCCAAGTGGAGATTGGCAATTATTTACAGAGTTAAACACAGAGTATAATTTCGGAGAAGAAACAAGTTTTTCAAACAATACATTTGTGTTAGCTCCTGGTGTTTTTATGAGTTATTTTCCTTCAGATAAATCTACTATTTTAGGTTTTGTACAACATTACCAACGTTTTGGAGATTTTACACAAGATTTTACTGCACTTGGTTTTGGTGGAAAATACCAATTAAACGAAAATTTAAATTTAGAAGTTTTATACAGCAAATTTGTAAGAGGAGAGGATACTGGCCTAGGACAAAGTTTTAACATTGGTTTAAGAGCATTGTTTTAGGAAAAAGAACTATTTTTAGGGAGAAATATGAAAACAAAAAACTTCCTTTTATTCCTCTTAATTCCATTATGTTTTTCTTGTGAAAGTCAAACCAAAAAAATTAACGGAGTAAGTTTTGTAGCATCTAGAGATACTATAAAACAAACACATATAGAACCTGTATTAAAGGCGCATAGTAATTATGTTGCTTTAATGCCTTTTGGTTTTATTAGAGAATTGTCTACACCAAAAATAATCCATAATACCAATAGACAATGGTTTGGAGAAACTAAGAATGGTTTGTTGCAATATGCAAAGAAATTCCAAAAAGAAGGTGTAAAAATAATGGTAAAACCACACATTTGGGTAAGTCGTGGTGAATTTACTGGGAATATAAAAATGACTTCCGAAGAAAATTGGACAATTTTAGAAAACTCTTATTTAGATTTTATTTTAACCTATGCAAAAGCTGCTGAAAAGTTAAACGCGGACATTTTATGTATTGGAACTGAATTAGAACAATTTGTAATAAATAGACCTGATTATTGGCAGAAAGTAATCAAAGAAATTAGAAAAGTTTACAAAGGAAAACTCACTTATGCAGCAAATTGGGACGAATTTAAAAGAGTTCCTTTTTGGGGAGAATTAGATTTTATTGGAGTAGATGCATATTTTCCGTTAACAGATAAAAAATCGCCAACAGTTGCAGATTTCGAGAAAGGTTGGAAATCGCATAAAGATGAAATCAAAAGAGTACAAAAGCAATTTAATAAACCTGTTTTATTTACGGAGTTTGGGTATAGAAGTGTCGATTTTTCTGGGAAAGAACCTTGGGATTCCAATAGAGTAGTGGAAAATATAAATATGCAGGCTCAAGTAAATGGTTTGCAGGCAATACACAATCAATTTTGGAAAGAAGATTGGTTTGCTGGTGGTTTTGTTTGGAAATGGTTTCATAGTCACGATCGAGTTGGAGGAGAAAAAAACAATCGTTTTACACCACAAAATAAACCAGCCGAAGAATTGTTAAGAAAATTATATTCCCAATAAAATATGATAATTATCGTTTTCTTACTAAAGAGTTGATTGTAAATTTGAGAAGTTTAAAAACAATAATTATGAAAAAAATAGTTGTACCAGTAGATTTTTCAAATTACTCAGAAAACGCTTTAAAAACTGCAGCGCAATTAGCGAAAAAAACAAATGCATCTATAATTGCATTACACATGTTAGATTTGCAGGAGATTAATTTAGCAGAAAGTCCAAATTATCAACAAGAAAAAGCAGTTTTCCTTTTAAAATTAGCAGAAAAAAGATTTAAAGAATTTTTAAGAAAAGACTATTTAGAAGAGGTAAATGTAGTTCCAATTATAAAACACTATAAAGTTTTTAGCGAGATAAGCGTTGTTGCTAAAGAGGTAAATGCCGATTTAATTATTATGGGATCTCATGGTGTTAGTGGATTAAAAGAGTTTTTTATGGGCTCAAATTCAGAAAAAGTAGTTCGTTATTCCGAAATTCCTGTTTTGGTTATTAAAAATGAATTATATGATGTAAGCTTTAAAGATATTGTATTTGCGACAGATTTTTCAGAAGAATCGATTCCTGCATTCAAAAAAATGCTAAAAACTTTAGATTTATTTAATGCAAAAAAGCATATTTTGTACGTAAATTTACCGAACGAAAATTTTAAAACAACACCAGAAATGGATGCTCTAGCTTATCATTTTTTAATGAAAGCAGAAGGGAATGTAGATCGCTTAATAAATGTTAATTTTGTTTGTGCAAGATCTATAGAAGATGGGATTTTAAATTTTTCGAATGCGATTGGTGCAGATTTAATTACGACTGTAACTCATGGTAGAAAAGGGTTGTCGCATATTTTTTCTGGAAGTATTTCCGAGGATTTAAGCAATCATGCAACCTTACCAATAATGACTTTTAAAATTTAAATTTTTAATGAATTGTAAGCGTTTTTTATTTTTTATAATTTTTATTACAACTTTTTTTTCGTGTTCGGAAGATAGCGATTTTAGTGTTCCTAGAAATTTACAACAATATATAGATGAGAATTCTAATCTAGAAATGGACGATTTAATTGCTTTTGCTTCAAACGCAAAGGCAAATACAAGCCTAAATTACATTTTTTATTATCCTGAAGAAGGTGCAACAGATATTCGTTATTACGAAACGCTTGATATTAATGTAGACGAAAAGGATTTTTCTAATTATAGAAGAGAAACTTTAACACAAGAAGATGTGTTTGGTGGAAAATTAGAAAAATTTTCTAGATCTGGAGATACAGAAGCATGGTGTTTGGTTACTTATTTAAGAGAAGGAAAATTGCATATTTCAGATCCTATTCTATTAAAGAATGCTTCGAAAGCTACAGAATATAGTTCGGATGTAGATATCGATTATACAACAACTTTAGAGCCGAGATTTACTTGGGAAGATGGAACTATCGACGAAAACGTAATTTATTTTCAAGTAATTTCAGACGAAGAAAACGATTTTATTTCTGGAACCTATACAGAAGAAAAAACCTTTAAATATTACGACACTTCTAACGTGGTTTTAAATATAAATACTGCAGAACCAGAAGAATTGGTGGAAGACGAGATTTACAATTTTACATTAATGGGTGTAAGTGAAGATAATTGGGTGAATTTAATTATCGAAAAGCAGTTTATTCCAAGAAATTTGGAAGAATATATTGCAGTAAATAATGATAAGACTACTGAAACTGCAAGAGCTTTTGCTGGAAACGCAAATGGGAATAAAGAAACTACTTATATTTATTATTATCCAGTTGCAGATGCATTCGATTTTAGATATTACGAAACTGAAGATACGACTGTAGATAAAACAGATTTTTCTAATTATAGAAGAAAAAACCTTACATCTACAGCAGCTTTAGGAAACCAGTTTAGGCGATTTTCGAACGATAGTTCAAAGGAAGTTTGGTGTATTGTTACATTTATTTCTGGGGATAAATTATATGTTTCAGATCCTATAAAAACAAAAAATCAAACAAGAACTACTGAGTGGAAAAGCGAAGTTACCATCGACGATTCCGAAACTTTAAAACCACGTTTTACTTGGACAGATGGTGTTTTTGTAGAGAATGATAGATATCTTCAAATTTTTACCAAAGAAGACGATAGTTTTTTATCTGGTACCTACACAACAGAGAAAACATTTAAATATTACGATACTTCTAATGTTGTCGAAAATTTGAATATAAGTACACCTCCAGCTTTAGTTTTAGATGACGAAAATACTTTTACTTTATTCGGAATTAGTAATGATAATTGGGTAAATTTAGTAATTCAGAAAACTTTTATTGTACAGTAATGAAGTGTAAGAAATACTTTTTTCTTACATTTTTTCTGCTTTTAGTAAGCTTTATATACTCACAAGAAAACATAATTAAAGTTCTTAATATTGAAGGAAATAATAAATTAAAAACTTCTTATATTCAGAGTATTCTTTCGACAAAAAAGAATGAATCTTTAGATTCTTTAAATATTGAAGAAGATATCGTTTTTTTGAAAAGACTACCAGCAATTAGTAATGCTTCCTATAAAGTCAATAAAATTAAAGGAAATAATTATGAAGTACAATTTAATATTGAAGAAAATTTTACAATAATTCCTGATGTTAATTTTTGGACAACCACAAACAAACAATTTGCTTTTAAATTAGGTTTATACGATTACAATTTTTTAGGTAGAAATATTGCATTTGGAGGGTTTTATCAAAATAATGGATATAATTCTTATGGTATAAATTTTAGAGCTCCAAATCTGTTTTCTAAAAATTGGGGTTTAGCCGTAAATCATCAAAATTGGAAAAGTGAAGAACCTTTATTTTTTAATAATTCTTCTGCCAATTATCTATATAATAATGTTTCTTTTGAAGTTTTGGGTTTGCATCAATTCAATTTAAAAAACCGAATAGATTTTGGAGTCAATTTATTTAAGGAAGAGTATACTTATTTGTTTGGAGCAACAGACGCCTCAGTTCCGCAAAAATTAAATTTGAATAAAGCATTGTTTAAACTCACCTATATTTTTGATGGATTGGATTATTCGTATCAATATGTTAGTGGATTTAAAAATGTTTTAAACACACAATATGTAGTAACAGAAAGCGATTTTCAAAATAAATTTTTAATATTTTGGAACGATTTATTCTATTTTAGAAGAATGTGGGCAAAAGGAAATTTGGCAAACAGACTACGTTTTGGACTTTCTACTAACGAAAATTCACCATTTGCACCATTTGCTTTAGACAATAATGTAAACATTAGAGGCGTTGGTTTTTTGGTAGATAGAGGTACAGGAGTTGCGACTTTAAATTCGGAATATAGACATACGATTTACGACAAAGGTTGGTTGGCAATACAAACAAATGTTTTCGTAGATGCTGGTTCTTGGAGAAATCCAGGTGGAGAATTAAACGACTTTATTAAAGACGAAAATTTAAGAATTTACAGTGGTTTAGGACTTCGTTTTATTAGTAAAAAAATTTATAATGCCACCTTTAGAATTGATTACGGTTTTAAAATTTACGATGGTAAAAGCAATTCTAAAGGCGGTTTAGTTTTTGGAATAGGACAGTATTTTTAAAGTTGATTTATTCAGTAATTAAAATTAAATCTTCAGAATTTACCATTACTCCAGCTTTTAAAACAATTTTATTAATAGTTGTGTTTTCTGTTGCTGTAATTGTGGTTTCCATTTTCATCGCTTCAATAATAAACAAAGGTTGATTTTTCTTGATTTCCTCTCCTTTTTTCACCAAAATTGTTGATAACAAGCCTTGTAAAGGCGCACCAATTTCTTTAGAATTTGTTTTATCTGCTTTTAAATTTTCTACTTTTTCTACTTTAATAGATTCATCTTTTATTTTTACAGACCTACTTTGTCCATTTACTCTAAAATAAACATTTACAAGACCGTCTTCATTTGTTTTAGATACCGATTCTAAAGTAATTAAAAGTGTTTTTCCTTTGTCTAATTCTACAATAATTTCTTCACCTCTTTCCATTCCGTAAAAGAAATTTTTGGTAGGCAAGTTCATTAAATTATCATATTTCGTGTGCTTATTAAAAGCATCTGTAAATACTTTTGGGTATAATTTATAAGATAGGAAATCTGTAAAATCGATGGCTCTTCCTAAATCATTCTCAAAAATCTTTCTGAATTCTTTGTACTCTTTATCAAAATCTATTGGCTCTAAATGTGCATTTGGTCTGTCTGAATAAGGTTTCTCATCTTTTAAAATCAATTTTTGAAGATCTTTTGGGAAACCACCAACAGGTTGTCCTAAATCTCCTCTAAAAAAACTAACCACAGATTGTGGAAAAGAAATGGTATCTCCTCTTTCTAAAACATCTTGCACCGTTAAATTATTACTTACTAAATATTGTGCCATATCTCCAACAACTTTGGAGCTTGGTGTTACTTTTACGATATCTCCAAAAAGTAAATTTACATCTCTGTACATTTTAGTAATTTCATAAAAACGATCTTCCAATCCTAACGCTTGTGCTTGTGGTTTTAAGTTTGAATATTGTCCACCAGGAATTTCATGTTTAAACACTTCACCAGAACCAGCTTTTAAACCAGATTCAAACGGATAATAATACTCTCTTACAGTTTCCCAATAGTTAGAATATTCGTTCAGAGAATCTGTATTCATTGGGTTTTCTCTTTCGTGAAACTTCAACATTTCTACCATCGAATTAAAGTTTGGTTGCGATGTTAAACCAGACAAACCACCCAAAGCAACATCTAAAACATCTACACCAGCTTCAATTGCTTTTAAATACGTTGCAGATTGAATTGATGAGGTGTCATGCGTATGTAAATGAATAGGAATATTAATTTCTTGTTTTAATGCGCTAATTAATTCGAAAGCGGCATAAGGTTTTAACAAACCAGCCATGTCTTTTATTGCCAAAATATGAGCACCCGCGTTTTCGATATCTTTAGCTAAAGTTGTATAATATTTTAGGTTGTATTTTGTGTTTTTTGGGTCTAATAAATCGCCTGTATAACAAATAGAACCTTCTGCCAAACCTTGGGTTTTAGTTCTTACATGTTCTATACAAGGAGCCAAAGATTTCATCCAATTTAAAGAATCGAAAATTCTAAAAATATCCACTCCATTTTCCCAAGAAGAAACCACAAATTTTTCAATTAAATTATCTGGGTAAGCTGTGTAACCAACGCCATTAGAACCTCTTATTAACATTTGTAACAAAACGTTTGGCATTGCTTTTCGTAATAATCGCAAACGTTCCCAAGGATTTTCTTGTAAAAAACGCATACATACATCAAAAGTGGCACCACCCCAAACTTCCATACTAAAAATTTCAGGATTGTTTTTTGTGTAACCTTCTGCAACCTTTAACATATCATAAGTTCGCATTCTTGTTGCTAGTAAACTTTGGTGCGCATCACGCATTGTTGTATCTGTAAAATGTACTTTTTTCTCACCTTTTAACCATTCAGAAAATTTATCTGGACCTAATTTAGTTAGTAAATCTTTTGTGCCTTCAGGATGTTGAATATTGGTAATTATTTTCGGAACTTTTGGTTTAATAAATGTTTTAGTAGCATCAATTTTTTTAACATCGCTATTTCCGTTTACAATAATATCACCCAAATAGGTAACCAATTTTGTAGCTCTATTTCTTGGCGCTTTAAAAATGAATAAATCAGGATTATTTTTAATGAAATTAACAGTTACTTCTCCTTTTCTAAAAGTTTCATGTTTCAGAATATTGTCTAAAAACAACATATTTGTCTTTACACCTCTAATTCTAAACTCTGCTAAAGCTCTTCTAATTTTTCTACAAGCTCCATCTAAAGTCCTACTATTTGCAGTAACTTTTACCAACATAGAATCGAAAAACGGAGAAATAGTAACACCTTGATACACACTTCCTGCGTCTAAACGAATTCCAAAACCAGAAGCACTTCTGTAGGTTGTAATGGTACCATAATCTGGTTTAAAATCGTTTTGTGGATCTTCTGTAGTAACTCTACACTGCAAAGCATATCCATTAATTTTTACACTTTCTTGATTCGCAATTTTTATTTGCTGATCTTCTAATTTATAACCACCTGCAATAAATAATTGTGTTTTTACTAAATCTATATTTGTAATAACCTCAGTAACTGTATGTTCTACTTGGATTCTGGGATTTACTTCAATAAAATAAATACTGTCATCATCATCTACCAAAAATTCTACAGTACCAATATTATTATAATTTACTGCTTTACAAATTTTAATTGCGTAGTTGTAAAGTGCATTTTTTGTTTCTTGCTTTAATCCAAAAGAAGGTGCAAATTCTATTACTTTTTGATAACGTCTTTGTACAGAACAATCACGTTCAAATAAATGCACAATATTGCCAAAATTATCTGCAACAATCTGAATTTCTATATGTTTAGGATTTTCTACAAACTTTTCTAAAAAAACAGTATCATCACCAAAAGCATTTAACGCTTCTCGTTTACTTTCGTTAAAAGCACTCTGCAATTCTTCTGGTCTTCTAATAACTCTCATTCCTCTTCCACCACCACCTGAAGCCGCTTTTAGCATAATAGGATAGCCAATTATTTCTGCTTCACTTAATGCTGTTTCAATAGAATCTAAAGCTTTTTTATTACTCTGAATAATAGGAATATTGTTATCTAAAGCAACTTTTTTAGCGGTAATTTTATCTCCTAAAGATTTTAAAACTGATACTTTAGGTCCCACAAAAATGATGTTATTCTCATCACATTTTCTGGCAAATTCTGCATTTTCAGAAAGAAAACCATAACCAGGATGAATTGCATCTGCACCACATTCTAAAGCGACTCTTATAATTTCATCACTATCTAAATAAGGTTTTAAGGGTTCGTTATCTTCTCCAATTTGGTAAGATTCATCTGCTTTATATCTATGTAAAGAATATCGGTCTTCAAAGGTGTAAATACCTACAGTTTTTAAACTAATTTCTGTACATGCTCTAAAAATTCTTATGGCAATTTCACCTCTGTTAGCAACAAGTACTTTTTTAATTTTCATCTGTAAAATATTTTGGTTTGAATTAATTTTCTCTAAAGATAAGTTACGAAATCGATATAGTAAAAAGAAATTTGAAAGAATTTAGAAACTTTTGAATTTTATTCGGGAATTATCAATAAGTTAGATTTTTGATTAAAGAATTTAGAGATGAGAACATTTGCAATAGGAGATATTCATGGAGGTTTAAAAGCCTTGCTTCAAGTTTTAAATAAAATTGAAGTAACAGAAAAAGACAACTTAATTTTTGTAGGAGATTATGTAGATGGTTGGAGTGAATCTGCACAAGTCATTGAGTTTTTAATTAATTTATCAGAAAAAATAAACTGTATTTTTATAAAAGGAAACCATGATATTTGGTGTGAGAATTGGTTGAAAAAAGATGAGGTAAATCCAACTTGGTATATACATGGAGGAAAAGAAACTATGGAAAGTTACGATGGTTTTTCTGCGGAAGATAAAAAGCAACATTTAACTTTTTTCGAAAATTTACCATTATATCATTTAGATGATAAAAATCGATTGTTTTTACACGCTGGTTTTACATCTATGCATGGAGTAGAAAAAGAAATTTTTAAAGAGAATTTTTATTTTGATAGAACTCTTTGGGAAATGGCTTTAGCTGTAAACCATAAAATGGATAAAGATTCTATTTTTTACCCGAAAAGAATTCAGCATTATAAAGAGATTTATATTGGGCACACACCAACAACTAATTTTGGAGAATCTGAACCAATGAATGCTTTAAATATTTGGAATATTGATACTGGAGCCGCTTTTAAAGGAAAGGTTTCTGCAATGAATATCGATACAAAGGAATTTGTGCAAAGTGATAATTTGCCAGATTTATATCCTGATGAAAAAGGTAGAAATTAATAACTTCATTGTGAG
The DNA here is from genome assembly GCF_014784055.1 of Polaribacter haliotis. Classification (NCBI taxonomy): domain Bacteria; kingdom Pseudomonadati; phylum Bacteroidota; class Flavobacteriia; order Flavobacteriales; family Flavobacteriaceae; genus Polaribacter; species Polaribacter haliotis. The sequence goes on from NZ_CP061813.1 coordinate 3,189,903, forward strand.
TTTAGAAGCAATTTGTTAATTAAATGTCATTTCGACCTTGTGGAGAAACCTTCAGTAAAGGTTTTAAATTATTTAAAAAGATTTCTCAACGTCACTACGTTTCACTCGAAATGACAAGTCTATTTCTTACCAAAAGGATACAATTCCTGCTGAATAAAACCCTTTGGAAAATCTTCATCACCAGAAAAACCAATTTCGATATCTTTTCCAGAATGAGGAATGTAATTCGTTTTAAATATATAATCCCAAATACTTAAAGTTAGTCCGAAATTTACACCATATTTTCTTTCTTCTGGCAACTCTTTAGAATGATGCCAAATATGCATTTTGGGGTTGTTCAAAATATATTTTAACCAACCATAATCCCAATTGATATTTGCGTGATTTAGATGCCCAATGGTTATATTAAAAAAGTGGACAAAAGCTACATCTTGTGCAGAAAATCCTCCAATAATTGCCAAAGGAATATATCTTAAAGAATTGTAAACTACAGGTTCCATCCAATGATAACGCAAATGTGCAGCAAATCCCATTTCTTTTACAGAGTGATGCACTTTGTGGAAATTCCAAAGAAATTCAGATCTGTGTAATAATCTGTGTGTCCACCATTGTACAAAATCTACCACAATAAAAAAGATAAAAATTCTTGCGAAAAAAGGTAATTTATTAATCTCTAATAATTGAAAATCAGCAATTGATAAACCAATAAAACCTAAAACATCATTAAAAAATACAGCTGCAGAATTAGACAAAGCAACCAACACAATTAAGTTCAATAAAAAGAAATTAAAGAACATGTAAAAAGTGTCTAACCAAAAGTCTTTTCGGAACAAAGATTGGTTTTTACGCCAAGGGAAAATTGCTTCTAAGCCCCAAACAATTAAAGAAATAATTATTAAACCATAAAAATAATTCTCCCAATTCAATTCCATTAAAACAGAATTTTTAAGATAATTCCAATAATCGGAATAAGAGTTTTTTATGAGATCAATGTATTTGTTCATTTATAAAACCTTAACCACTTCTTTAAAAAGCGTAATCATTTTTGGTTCTGCTTCACCAGCGATTGCAATAATTTCAGCAATATCTACAGGTTGTAAATTTTTAGGATCACATTCGTCTGTTAAAACTGAAATTGCAGCACAAGGCAAATTTAATTGTTTGGCAACAATAACTTCAGGAACTGTACTCATTCCAACAGCATCTGCCTCTAAAATTTGTAGCATTCTGTATTCTGCTCTGGTTTCCAATTGAGGGCCTAAAACACTTGCATAAACACCTTCATGCAATTGAATTTTTTGTTCTGTAGCAATTAATTTTAATTTTATATTGATTTCTTTAGAATATGGCTCTAGTAGATCTGCGAAAATATTTCCAAAATCGTTGGCGCCTTTAAAGGCCAAAGGAGAAGTTCCTTGCAAATTAATATGGTCTTCAATGAGCATTAAATCGCCTTTTTTATAATTTAGATTTATTGCACCTGCCGCATTTGAAATTAAAAGATTTTTAATACCTAAACCATGCATTGTTCTTATTCCATAAGTAACTTCCCAAGCATTATATCCTTCATATAAATGAAAACGACCAGACATTACCAGTACCTTTTTGCCTGATAATTCTCCATAAATCAACTTTCCAGAATGAAACTCTACTGTAGCTTGTGGAAAATGTGGAATATCTGCATAGGTAATTTCTAATTCAATGGAAATTTCATTAACTAATTTACCCAAACCTGTTCCTAAAACAATACCTGTTTCGGGCTTTGTAATTCCGTTTGATTTTAAAAAATCGATTGTTTCTTGTAGTTGTTGTTTTTTCATTAATACTGAATTTATGTTATGATAATTCAGTATTAAAATGAATTACTGAATCACTAATTTTTGAGTTTTAGATGCATTTTCAACAGAAATTTTAACCATGTAAACTCCTGGTTGTAAGTAAGAAACATCCAATGCTTTTCCTGTATTTTTTTGCTGATAAAATACTTTTTTCCCTAAAACATTAAAAATACGAATTTCTGCAGTATTTGCCTTCATATTTCCAATTCGAATTTCGTTTTTTGCGGGATTTGGATAAACTTTTATTTTCTGAATATCAAAATTATTTACAGACAAAATACTACAACTTGAAGAAGTAAAATTATTGAATGTTCCTAAATCCCAAAAATGATTGTATTGTAAGCAGTAAAAGAAAATTTTATCGAATTTTGTAATGTCTTTTCCATCTGGAATCGCAATAGTATAGGTTTGTGCACCATTTGGTTGTGTTAAGCCAATTTCAAAATGATTCAAATCAGCAATTAAGGTTTGTGCCAAAACTGCGTCCGATTTTCCACCAGATTCTACTAAAAAAGCTCGAACATCTGGTCCTGAGGCTGTACTAAAATTACTTGCTAAATTTAAAGTAATAGTATTATTTGTGTTTAAAGTTAGCGAAACATCACCAGTAACATTGTAGGAGTTGTCATCAGGGTTGTTACCAAAACCACTAACAATTTCTGAACATTGCCCATAACTTTGCGAGAAAATAAGTGCAAAAAATAGCGAAAGTAACGTTGTTTTCATATAAAATTATTTAGAGTTGATAAACATATTCATGATTTCTGGGATATTTTCAATATCCTCATATACATCTATGTCGTTTTTAAACTCCAATAATTTCACTTTTTTATCAATTAAATCTGTTAAAGTATCTTTTCTAACAGTTTCTGTTCCCCATTCTTTATTTTTGAAGACATTTTCTTCCAAAGAATTCATCCCTAATAAATAATAACCACCATCTTCAGCAGGACCAATAACCACATCATTAGTATCTAATTCATTAAATGCCTTTTCTATGTTTTTTGATGACAAATCATATAAATCACTTCCAATAATTAGCACTTTTTTATAACCTGCATCAAATCCGTTTTTGAAAGCATTTTTCATTCGAATGCCTAAATCTTCGCCAAATTGCTGGTGTTTTTGATAAATATCTGGATTCCAAATATCGTTTTCTCGAATTTTCACGGAATAATAAACAGCTTTATCCGCAGTTTTTACTTCCGAAGAAATATCTCTGGTTCTTTCTAATAAAAATTTATAGATTTCTAGTGCAGTTTCGTCTCCAACACTTTTTGCTAAACGTGTTTTTGCTTTCCCTAATTCCGGGTTTCTTGTGAAGATTAATAATAGGTTTTTATTCATAAACTTTCTCTCCTTTTTTTAGCCATTTACTCCAACCCTTACTAAAAGTATGTACTTTTTCAGTTTTGTTTCCTAAAGTGTCCACTACTTGAAAGTCTGCATTTTTCCATTCGAAAATACCTCCATATAAATTGTAAACATTTGTGTAACCTTCTTCAATTAATTTATGAGCAACAGTTTCCGAGCGAATTCCTAAAGAACAATACACAACTATTTTGGCGTTCTTGTCTTCTGGTAATTTTGATAAGGTTTCTTTTAGTTTAAAATGATCATATCCAACACGAATTGCATCTTTTAAGTGACTGACTTTAAACTCTTTTTCTTCTCTTGCATCTAACAAAATCGCTTTTGTTTTTGGTAAAGCCAAAGTTTCTACAGACATGTAAGGAACATTTCTTTTGTTCCATTTATTCAATAATTTATCTAATTTCTTTTGTGCAGAAACAGTTGAGGTAACTACTAATAAAAGGATGAGTATTTTTTTCATTTTATCTATATTAAAGTTGAATACCAAAACCTTGCAAACCAGTTTCTATTGCTGGTAAAATTTCTGTATTATCCCAAATTCCTGTAACAATTGTTCTTGAATATTCTTCAGGAAGCAAACCATTTTGCATTAGTTTACTGGTTAATTTGTAATTATAATCTAATGTTTTATGTGTAAAGTTAAAACTATTATCGGAATCGTCTAAAATTGCATACCAAACAGTTGGGTTTCCATCATTTGCTGGCATTCCAATAACTCCAGGATTTAACCAAAGTTTCTTTTTTTCTTGATGATGAAAAGGCAAACCACAATGTCCACCGATAATTACATCTGCATTTGTGGCTTTAAAATTCGGTTCTTTTATTGCCCAATCTGTAGATTTAAAAATAAATTCTGATACATTAAAATAAGAACCATGCACAACAGTTACGTTCTTTTTTGCATATTCAAATGAAATATGATTAGGAATCGTTTTTAAAAATTCTAACGAATTTTCAGACAATTTACTTTGTGCATAAGGATACCAAAGTTGAGAAAACCCATCACATCTAGAACCTTCTCTAAAATCGCAACCACAATCTTCCGCATTTTCTCCTAATTGAATTTCTACATTTCCAGCAATACTATTTACTCCCCATAATTTTAATAATTGGACAGTTTCTTCAGGTTGCGCACAATAACCTACAATATCGCCAGTACAAATACAATTTTCTGGTGGAATATTTTCTTTTTCAGCAATTTGTTTTAAAGCTTCTAACGCTTGTAAATTGCTGTAAACTCCTCCGAAAACAAGTGTTTTACCAGATATTTTACCTAAATGCTTTATTTCTTGATCCATTTTGGAATAAAATATAAAATGATACAACTTAAAATTCCCCAAAGATTTATCCAAAGTAAATCTGCATATTTTCCTTCTGTAAAAATAAGTGATTCAGGGAATAATTTAAACACTAACAATAGTCCAAAAATCAAACCACAAATTACACTCAAATAAAAGCTGATTCTTGGCACTTTTATATTCCAAAATATAAAAACGGGAGTTAATCCAATAACCATTGTTCCAGAAATGGTAGTTGCAGATAAAATTTCTGCGCCAAAAAATACGGGTAACGTTCCTAAAACAGCAACAATTATCATAGAAATTCTTCCGAAAGAAACTGTTTTACCTAAACCTAAATCCACAGATAATAATTTTGAAAACGAAGAAAAAGTAGAATCTAAAGTAGATGCTGCAGAGGTTATCATAATAAAATTAATAACTAATAAAATTACGACACCTAAAGCTTTACCAACTTCTACAGCTGCTTGTCCTTTCATTCCTTGTGATTGTGCATACACACCAATTACACTAAATAAAATAATACAAATGGCACCTAAAATACTTGCCCATAAAAAACTTCTACGCGTTACTTTTGGCGAACTTATAAAACCTCTGTCTGTTAAAACAGGATCGTGAAATGGATAACTAAAAGATTGAATAAGAGCCGCAAAAAAGAGATTTAAACCGAGTTCAAAACTCCATGTTCCTGAGGTAATTATTTCTTTCGTCGTAAATTCATCCGCAGAAAAAATAGTTGCTAAAATAATAATTAACAAAACAGAAAATAAAACCATTTGAATTACATCTGTAAAAATAGAACTACTTAAACCACCTTTTAAAGCGTAGCCTAAAGTTAAGATTGTAAACACCAAAATAGACCAATAATAGGAAGCACTATCTTGTTCTCCAAAATAACTTCCAATAACCATAGTGTTACTCCAAACCTCATTAAAAAGCCTAAAAGCAATCAAAATTGAGAAAACTGCCATCGCTTTTTTTCCAAATCTGGATGTTAAAAATTGATGAATACTTGTAAAACCACCTTTAACTCTTAATTGATAAATAACAATACCAGCAACCGCAAATGAAAGATAATAACCTGCATAAGCAACTCCACCAACAATTCCAAAAGACAAACCTAAATTTGCAGCATTTGTAATGCTTTTTGCAAAAATCCAAGAAATGATTAAACTCCCAGTTAACACCAAAGTATTAGGCGCTTTTTTCTTGTTCACAGCTTTAAAAAACTGATCTGTTGTTTTTGCAAGCGGAGATAAAAAGAACATAGCCAAACTGGATACTATTATTAGAGCCCACTGAACCCAAGAAGCCCACCCTAACCCTCCCAAAGGGAGGGAGCTCTCACTCATATAAATAAAGGATGTTAGCATGATATTTTTAAATTTTTATTTCACAACAATTTCCATAACAGTTTTTCCCTCCTTTGGAGGGATTAAGGGAGGCTATTCGTTCCACCAAACTTTTACGTCCAAACTATTTCCATTTGTTGCAGCTTCTGCTACTTTATAATTTTCTGCATTTAATGCACCTGCATCTGCAGGATAAGGCATTCTTACAGGAATTAAATTGTTATTTAAACTAGCAGCAACATTTTTTAAAGCAGGAAATCCTGTTCTTCTAAACTCAATCCAACTTTCGTAACCATTAATTGTATTTGCAATCCATTTTTGCGTAATAATTTGTTCTAAAGGCGTTTTTCCTGCTGCGTTTAAATTGGCATTTCCAGCCAAATAAGTGGCAGGTAAATTTGTGTTCCAATATTCAAAAGCCAAAGTAACTCCATTGTTATATAAAGTTTCCATATTTGTGGTAATCAATCCTTTTTGAGCAGCTTCTGCTAATAGAAAACTCGTTTCCCAAGCTGTCATAAAATTAGCATCTAAAGAAGACGTGTCTTCTCTAAAAATTGTACCAACTAAAGAATAATCATCTGGAGATGGAGTAGTGGTAGAGGCATTAATTCCGTTAATTAAACCATTAAATTCATTTGAAGTTGAATTTGCAAATGGCTGATAAAAATTACCAACTCTATTATCATTTAAATCAGCAAAAATCTCTTCAGCAGTTTCCGACATTATAAAGTTTGTAAAATCTCCATTTCTTAATTGTGCAAATCTAAAACTATTTGGAGCCGTATTTGTAAAATCGAAAGTGGCGTTTTCGCTATTATTTTTGATGTAATTTCCACTCGTAAAAATAGTTTGTAATTGATTCGAAACATCAACTTTATTGGAAATACGAACTAAATATTTAATTTTTAAAGAATTTGCAAAACGTACCCAAGCATCTAAATCTCCGTTAAATAAAATATCTCCTTCCAGAGAAATTGCTGCGGAATAAGCATTTATAGCAGCGATTCCTTTGTCTAAATTATCTAAAATTCCTTTTTCATTTTGATAAATGTCTTCTTGTAAATCGTATTTCGGAGTTACAGTTCCATCCACACCATTAAAAGCTTCAAAATAAGGGACATCACCAAAAATATCTGTCAATGCTGCAGCCATATATGCTTTTAAAATTAATGCAGGCCCTTCATAAACAGCGAAAGATGGCGTTTCACGAGATTGTTTTAGCAGAATTTCATTATCACGTAAATTCGTAAAAAATATCGGCCAAGGATTTCCACCCAATTGCGGACTTTTTAAATCGTGTCTGTCAAATAAATTGAAATCTAAAAGCGCATAATGCTGTGATAATAAATTTCCCGCAGCAAAACCCTCATAACTCATTTGTTCCCCATAATCGTAAATAACTTGTCTTAAAAGAAGACTTGGTTGTACAGAAACTGGTGAATTTTGGTTTGTATTAATTTCTTCAAAATCTTTGGTGCAACTTGCAAATGTAATTGCAAAAATTGCGATGGTATATATAATTTTTTTCATTTTTTATGTTTTCTGTCATTTCGACTTTATGGAGAAATCTAATCGTATATAAAAGATTTCTCCATAAAGTCGAAATAATAAATTTGTTTTTAGAAATTAAACCCTAATTTAAATCCTAAACTTCTACTGGTAGCGTAACTCATATCTTCTACACCACTTACAAAACCATTTCCTTGAACTGCTAATTGTTCTGGATCGAAATGAGGATTTTCTGTAATTACAAATAAATTATTTCCTATGAAAGAAAGGTTTAAAGTAGAGGTGTCTTTCAATCCTAAAAAGCCTTCTTTTAAGTCTAATTTATAACCTATTGAAAATTGACGTAATTTTAAAAAAGAAGCATCATACACATTGTTTTCTTCGTGATTTCTGTCGTAAAATTGTCTGTAATAACTTTCTGCACCAACTGCAACTGTATTTGGTTGGCCAGAATTTACATTTATTCCTTGTGCAACAATTCCTGCATCTGGTCTAAAAGCAGTCTCTGCTAATTGGCCACCAACATTTCCTAAAGCACTTGTTCTTGAAACAATTTCTCCACCTTGTCTCCAGTCAAATAAGAAACTTGCATTCCAATTTTTATAGCTGAAACTATTGTTCCATCCTAAAGTAAAATCAGGATTATAATTTCCAATTTTCTTCAATGTATTATCTGCAATATAAGTTCCATCATCATTAATTAAAAATTCTCCATTTTCGTTTTTTCGATAACCAGTTCCATACATGTCACCAACGCTACCACCTTCTTCTACTTGAAAATATACTGTCTGATTTGCACTGTCGTAAATTCTACTGTAAGCCAATGTTAAACGTCCATCTTCTTGTGGTAAATCTTTAATTATAGATTTGTTTGTTGCGAAATTGAAAGTAGTATTCCATCTAAAGTTTTCATTTCTAATTGGAGTTCCTCCTAAAATAACTTCCACACCTTGCGTATTTACACGACCACCATTTACAACTTGCTGATTATATCCTGATGAAATTGCAATTGGCAAAGAAATAATTTGATCTTTTGTTGTTGAATTGTAATACGTGAAATCTACATTCAAACGATCTTTAAAGAAACGTAAATCTGCTCCAAATTCATAAGAAGTGGTTACTTCTGGTTTTAAATTTGCATTCGGAATAAAATCTTGATTGCTAAAAGTTGGTTGTCCATTAAAGGCAGTTTGTGAAACAAAAGCACCAGAAGTTTGATACGGATTTGTATCATTACCAACCTGTGCAATACTTGCTCTTAACTTCGCAAAAGAAATACTTTCAGGCAATTCTGTAGCATTTGACAAAATAAAACTTGTAGAAACTGATGGGTAAAAGAAAGAAACACCATCCACAGAAAAAGGAGTTGCCAATGCACTTGACCAATCATTTCTTCCAGTAATATCTACATATAAATAATCTTTGTAACCAAATTTTGCAATTCCGTATAAAGAGTTAATTCGTTTTTTAGAATTAAATTGAAAAAATTCAACAGGCGAAGCAGCATTATTTAAACTAAAAATTCCTGGTTGCGCTAAATTAGTTGTTTGTGCTTGTTTTGTAGATGAAGTTTGGTCTAATCTATTTCCTCCAAAAGAAGCATCGAAAGAAAAATCACCAAAATTATCTGTATAATTTATTAAGAAATCTGTATTTATTTCTCTGTAAAAAACATCGTGTTCTGCATAGGCTCCATTTGCGAATCGGTTTGAACTAAAATTACGATTAAATTGTCTTTTTTCTGAAGAATAATCCATTCCAGATCGAAAAGAAACACTTAATTTATCGGTAAATTTATGATTTATAGCAATGTTTCCAAAAACACGATCTCTATTAAAAGAGTTGGTGTTTTCATTTAAAATGAAAAAAGGATTGTCGAAATACCTATAATTAAAATTGTATTGTTGTACGCCTTCCAAACCAGGTTGCCAATAATCTCTTAAACTATCGATGTTTAAAGATCTTGGTCCCCAAGCCACTAAAGAATAATTTACATTTTCACTTCCATAACCGTTTGAAGGCCTATTATCGCTACTTGAATTTACATAATTAATAGTAGAAGTAATTCGTGTTCTTTCTGTAGGATTAAAATTCGTTTTTAAAGCCACAGTTTTACGTTCTAAATTTACCCCAGGAATAATAGATTCACTATCTAAATTAGTAAAAGACAATCTGTAAGAACCTCTTTCAAAACTATCATTTATAGAAATATTATTGATGGTTGTAACTCCAGTTTGATAAAAGTCTTTTAAATTATTTGGGTTCGATTTGAATAATGTTGGTGTAATTGCATTGCCACTATATAAAGAAGTATCTCCACCACGAACTACAGTTCCATCTGCTAAAGTTACAGGAGAATCGAATTGAGGAATTAAATTTCCAGCATCTAACCTTGGTCCCCAAGAATAAGAAATTACATCATTAACTCCACCTCCAAGTCCATTTCCATAAGCAAAGTTACCACCATTTCCTTGACCATATTCATTTTGAAATTCTGGCAAACGAAAAGCACTATCAAAAGTTACAGAAGAATTAATGCTAATTCCCAAACCTTTTTTCTTGCTTCCGTCTTTTGTATTAATTACAATAACTCCATTAGAAGCTCTTGTTCCATACAAAGCAGCAGCACTGGGTCCTTTTAAAACAGTTACAGATTCTATATCATCTGGATTTACTTCCATGGCTCCATTTCCAAAATCAATTTCTTGAAAACCGGTTGCAGATTCATCTGTAAAGTTGAAAACTGTATTGTTGTTTATTGGTGTTCCATCTACAATAAAAAGTGGATTGTTATTAGAGAAAGAAGCTTCACCACGAATGGTTATTTTTGATGAAGAACCAACACCAGTTGCACCTTGTGAAATTGTTACACCTGCTAATTTTCCTGATAAATTATCTAAAAAATTGGCGGTTTTAACTTCTGTTAATTCTGCAGATTTTAATTCTTGTACAACATAACCTAATTCTTTGGTTTTTCTATTTAAACCCAAAGCTGTCACTACAATTTCATTCAAACTTGTTTCATCTTCTTCTAAAGAAATGTTGATGTTAATCCGATTGCCAACCGTAATTTTTTGAGTTTTATAACCTAAATAAGAAAAGGTTAAAATATCTGAAGTTGAAGCTACATTTATAGAATAATTTCCATTTTCATCTGTAGTTGTTCCATTTCCTTGTTCATTGGAAACACTAACGACTGGTAATTTTTCTCCAGAATTTTTATCGGTAACTGTTCCTGTAATTTTAGTTTGTGCAAAATTTATGCTCACGAATAGCATAAAAATCCACATAAAAATATGTTTCATTTAGTAATTTTTGTGTAAAATAATTTGTTGATTTTTAGTATTGATACTAACAATACAATAGATAATTACGCAAAAATAATAGGTGAACCTTTATTGAAGTTTGGAGAATAAAATACTTTTTTTATGTTGAAAAAAGTAGAAAAAACAAACGTCTTTTTAGAGATGATATATCTTTTTAAAAGATTTAAAATTGACGTTGAAATCCTTTTAAAACTATCAAGTATAAACTGAATATCTTCTAATTTATCAATATCATTTAAGATTTCTAAAAAGGAAATTTCTAAATTTTTAGATTTTGAAATTGATGTAATACATTTTTGTAAACGATTGGTTTGCCAAGGTAATTTTAAGAACGTTTTTTTATTAAAATGTTCTTTTCTAATTCCCATTAAATAAAAACCACCATCTTTAGATGGTCCTAAAACCAAATCGTTAGAAGATAAATTGGTTTCGGTTTCTAATAAATGACGCACTTTTAAATGTGGTGTATCATTCCCAATAGTAATTACATTGTCGAAACCTTTGTTAAAAAGTGTTTCTACTGCATTAGAAAAACGCTCTCCAAAATTGTTTCCAACTTGCTCTTTTTCAGAAAAAAGAAAGTGTTTAATTCCAGATTTTTCTACCGTTTTTAAAGTTTGATTATTTAATGCAGAAAAAATTTCAGTAGAAAGAAATGATTTTCTTTCCGTTTCTTTTTCAGCAGAATTTGCAAAAATTAATATGGCAGTTTTGTTATTCAAATACTTGTTTTTATGCTACAACACCTTGACAGCTACTTCCTGCACCAGCAGTACAACCATAACAATGTTGATTGATAATAATATTTCTGTCTTGTAATAATTCTTCGTTGTAATCTTTAATGTGTTTTACTTTACTTGCTACTTTTAAATTTAGCATTTGATTAAAATCGCAATCAAACAACCAACCATCCCAACTTATAGAAAGTGTATTTGTACACATTACGTTTTCCACAGCTGAAGGATTGTATGCGTCTAACAAAGAATGCATATAATCTTCATAATTATCTGAAGCGATTAAATAATCTAAAAAACGACTAATTGGTAAATTTGTAATTGCAAAAAGACTATGGAAATCGATATCAAAATCTTCTTTCAACGCTTTTTTGAAATCATTTTGTAGTGCCATTTGATCTCCAGGTAAAAATGCTCCTGAAGGGTTATACACCAAATCTAATTTTAAATCAGATCCAGGCATTCCATAACCCACTGCATTTAATTCTTGCAATGCTTTTATAGATAAATCGAAAACGCCTTCTCCACGCTGTTTGTCTGTTTTTCCACGAGTCCAATGTGGCATTGACGAAACTACGTGTACATTATGTTTTTTGAAGAATTCTGGTAAGTCGTAATATTTTTTATTTGCTCTAATAATTGTTAAGTTAGAACGTACAATAAAATCTTTAATTCCTGCTTTTGATGCTTCTTCTACAAACCATCTAAAATTAGGATTCATTTCTGGAGCTCCACCAGTTAAATCTAACGTGTGTGCTTCCGTTTTTTGAATGACTTCTAAACACTGTTTCATCGTGTCTACAGTCATAATTTCTTTTCTATCTGGACCAGCATCTACATGACAATGTTCACAAACCTGGTTACACATATATCCCAAATTTATTTGTAGAATTTCTAGTTTTTTAGGACGCAAAGGAAAGTGACCAGTTTCTTTAATTTTTGCCGCAAATGTTGGTAATTCTCCGTTTGCGAAAATTCCGTTTGAAAGAATTTCCATTTGACGTGAGGTATTTGCAATATCGTTATTTCTTGCTTTAAGTGATTTTGTAGCCATATATGCTGAACTTGTTTCAGTATCTTTTTAAAGATGGTTTATAGTATTTACGAAGAAAATTGTGTTTTGGTTTTTAGTAGGAATGAATATAGTTGGCTTTAGATTTCTGCCTGCGCAGAAATAAGCGACCTCTAAAATTTTTGCGAAGAGCAAAAATTAGAGTCTGCTTACATTTCTAGCTTATTTACTTTATTCATCATTTGAACTCCATGCACTAAAGTTGCACCACTTTTAATTGCGGCACCCACATGAATTGCTTCCATCATTTCTTCTTTGGTAACGCCTCTTTGTAAAGTGTCTTTTGTGTACGCATCTATACAATATGGACATTGTTCTGTGTGTGCAACTGCCAAAGCAATTAAAGATTTTTCACGAGCAGTTAAGGCACCTTCTTCAAAAACTTTTCCATAATAATCGAAGAATTTGTTTCCAAGTTCTTCGTTCCATTCTGTAATTTTTCCGAATTTTCTTAAATCTGCGGAATCGTAATATGTTTTAGACATTTATTTTTTTTTGAAAATTAAAAAACGAAAGATAATAATTTATTTTCCGTTTAAACTCCAATCGTATTTTAAATAAGATGTTCTTGCGTTATTCTTAATTTCTATATTAGAATATTTATTTAAATAATCGATAACAGATCCATTTTTAGTGAAGTCTTCTTTAAACCAATCGAAAATTGAAGAAATTTGAACTTTCTTATTCGATATTTTATTTCTTGATGAATCGTTTACAAATTCTTTCATTAATTTTTCTAATGAAGCGTCTACATTTTCTTCTGTAAAAGCCATGTTTAATAATTTAGGACAAGAACCAGAGGCGCAATTTACACCAACATGAATTCTTGGGTCGAACAAGTTTTTACGTAAAATTTCGTGTTCTATATGGTCTAAAGTATACGTTTTTCCACCAACTTTAGCGAAAGGAATTTTCCAAGCGGTTTTTCCTTTTTCTTTGATATCCATAATACTTTTTAATGGATAGTTTTCTAATATTTTTTTGATTGTATAAGCGTTATAAGCATTAATCCAAAATGCTTTTTGTTTGTTTTCTGACCAAGAATTTTCTGGCGAAGTTTTTTCTAAATAAGAAATGTAAATGTCTAATTTTGCTTTGTCTTCTTTAAATGATTTGTAATCTACAATTCCGTCTTTGGTAACGTGCTTTTGAAGTAAATCGTTAAAAATAGCTGTTTGAGCATTTGCTTGACTAAATGTAAAAAGGGTTATAAGTGCTAAAAGTATTTTTTTCATTGTATGTTTTGTTTGTTGTTTTTTTAGACGAAGATTTTTTTAATTGATTACAAGTATACCTTCAAAGTTATTAAATAATGTGTTTAGTTTTAGACTTGCTATTATTTAATTGATTGGTTTAGCCCTGATTGAACGGTTTGTTTGAGCTCTTTTTTATTCTTTTTTGAATAAAAAAAGCGAGTAGTGAAAGCAGGAAATAGCTTCAAATAAAAATGATTATTTTTGCCGACAACTAAACGAATAAAAATAGTAAAAATGAAAGCATATATATTTCCTGGTCAAGGAGCACAATTTACAGGAATGGGATTGGATTTGTACGAAAAGTCGCCTTTAGCACAAGAATATTTCGAGAAAGCGAACGATATTTTAGGGTTCTCTATTACAGATATTATGTTCGAAGGAACTGCAGAACAATTAAAAGAAACGAAAGTTACACAACCTGCAATTTTCTTACATTCAGTAATTTTGGCGAAGGTTTTAGGAGACGATTTTAAACCAGAAATGGTTGCTGGACATTCTTTAGGAGAATTATCTGCATTGGTTGCAAACGGAGTTTTGTCTTTTGAAGACGGATTAACATTGGTTTCTAAACGTGCTTTGGCAATGCAAAAAGCGTGTGAAGCTGCACCTTCTACAATGGCTGCAGTTTTAGGTTTGGACGACCATATTGTTGAAGAAACTTGCGCAGAAATAGATGGAGTAGTAGTGGCTGCAAATTACAATTGTCCTGGACAATTGGTAATTTCTGGAGAAATTGAAGCGGTTGAAAAAGCGTGTAAAGTATTAACTGAAAAAGGAGCAAAAAGAGCAATTTTATTGCCTGTTGGTGGAGCATTTCACTCACCAATGATGGAACCTGCAAGAGAGGAATTAGCTGCTGCAATTGAGGCAACTGAATTTAGCGAACCAACTTGTCCAGTTTACCAGAATGTAACTGCAAGTGCTGTTACAAGTGCAGATGAGATTAAGAAAAATTTAATGATTCAGTTAACTGCGCCTGTAAAATGGACACAATCTATAAAAGCAATGATTGCTGATGGTGGAACCGAATTTATAGAAGTTGGACCAGGGAAAGTTTTACAAGGTTTAATGCGTAAAATAGATAGAAGTGTTGCTGCGAGTGGAGCTTCTTTGGCAGAATAAGCAATCGTATTTAATATAATGAAATTTAAAGATCATAGGAAACTATGGTCTTTTTTTTGTTTAGAAATTATCTGTTACCAATTGTCGAATGAAATGAACCTTTAAAGAATTGGTTATATGATTTTATGTTTTAATAAATGATTTTTGAGTTTAATAAATAAATTTTAGAGAGTTAAAAAACTGTTTAAGTTAGGTGTTTTTCCTTACTGTGAAAATTATTTTTCTCTAATATTTGTAACAACTTTTAAAAATTAAATTATGAAAACAAAATTACTATTAATTTTAACATTGTTAAGTTTAACAATCTATTCTCAAACTTCTGTGCCAGATGATGCTTTTGAAACTTACTTAGAAACACACGACGCTTCTGGTAATGTTGTTACAGTTGGAGATGCTAATAGTTTAGGAGATGGAACAGATGGTAATAATTTGGTAACTACTTCAAAAATTGATACTCTTAAAACTTTATCCTTATCTTTTTTAGGAATTGAAAAGTTAGATGGTATCGAAGATTTTGCAGCTTTAGAAAGTTTTACTTTTGATGGAAATAATGTAGCTTTAACAGATGTAGATTTATCGGAGAATTTAAATTTAAAATCTATAATTATTAGAAGTTTTCCAAACCTCACAAATTTAAATATTACTGGTTTAACGAGTTTGGAAGATTTGACTTTAAGAGGTTCTACAATAATAACATTTTTAGATTTTACTGCTTTATTAGGGTTGAAAAAAATACACATTGGAGATTTCTCTTCTTTAACTTCTTTTAATATTTCTAATTTAACAAGTTTAGAAGAGTTTATATTCCAAAAATCAAATGCGATGAATTCTTTAGATTTATCGACATTAACTGGGCTAAAAAGAGTTTATATTTCTAATAATACTTTATTATCATCTGTAACATTAAAAACAGGAACTACAGCAAATATAGATATTGTACAGCTTTTGGGAAATACAATGTTAACTTGTGTAGAGGTAGATGCTGGTATTCCAATTAATGGATTAACAACTTGGTATCAACAACATGGACCAATATTTAATGAAGATTGTGCAAATCCAGCAACTTATATACCAGATGATAATTTTGAAGCATATTTAGAGGCCAATAGTATGGGTAATGGAATTGCTAATGATGATTTGGTAACAACATCTAATATAAATACAATTACTGCATTAGATGTTTCTAATCAATCCATATCCGATTTAACAGGGATTGAAGATTTTATAGCATTAACAGAATTAAAAGCAAATACAAATACAATCTCGACAGTAAACCTTACTGAGAATATAAGCTTAGAAAAAATTTACTTAAATAATAATACTCTAACTGAAATAAATGTATCAAAAAATATCGGTTTAAAGCAATTATGGGTTAGAAGTAATACTATAAAAAACTTAGATGTAAGTAGTAATGTCGCTTTAGAATGGTTGGTTTGTAGTAGAAATAATATAGAAAATTTAGATTTAAGTGTAAATACAGCTGCTGGTTTTTTGGAATTGCACACCAATAATTTAAAAACATTGAATTTAAAGAATATTTCGAATACAACTATTTCTTATTTTGATGCTAAATTGAACCCAAATTTATCATGTATCCAGGTAGATGATTCAGCTTATTGGACAACAAATTTTGCTACTCAAATTGATGCAACTTCTTCTTTTAGTGTAAACTGCAATTACCCAACCACAAATGTGCTAGATGCCGCTTTTGAAAATTATTTAGAAACCCATGATAGAAATGGAAATGTAGTTGCCTTGGGTCATATAAATAGTATGGGGAATGCAATTGCAAACGATGGGAAAGTTTTTACCCACAGAATAGAAACTGTAATAAAATTAGATATTCAAAGTCCAAATACAATCGCAGATTTTACAGGTTTAAAAGATTTTAGAGATTTAGAAATTTTTGGCTACTTGTTTGGGAATGTTTTTTCTACAATAGATTTTTCTTCAAACCTAAAAATGAAAAGAATTACACTAGGCTTAAATGCAGCTTTAACCAATGTAACTTTTGGTAATTTACCAGATGTAGAATACATACAATTGGGTAGTGATTTAGTTGCAAATGTAGATTTAAGTGGTTTACCTAAATTAGAAGAATTTAAAAGTTTAAATGGCAAACTTACTTCTTTAAATACTGCTGCTAACTCAAATTTAAAGAGACTTACTTTAGCGAATAACTTAATAACTTCTTTAGATTTATCTACTAATATTTTATTAGAAAGACTTAATGCTACAAACAATAAATTAACGAGTTTAAATTTAAAAAACAATGCAAATAATTTAATTCAAACAGGTTTTTTTAATATTAGAAATAACCCTGGTTTAACTTGTATTGAAGTAAGTGATGTAGCATATGCAAATGCTAATTGGACAGCTAAAGATACACAACACAGTTTTAATACAGATTGTTCTGCAGTTTGGTCTGTTATGACATCTTCTGCAACCACAACTGTATTATTAACAATTACAGGTTTAGATGCAAATAATGATGGAGCTATTACTGTTGCAGAAGCAGCAGCTTTTACTGGAGATGCAAATGGAGAGTTAAATTTAAGTGGAACAGGAATTACAGATGTAGAAGGCTTACAAGCATTTACTAGTATTTTACAATTAGACGTTTCTGGAAATGGAATTACAGATTTAAGTCCACTTACCAATTCTACTTTTGGATTAATCGCAAAATCTACAGGAAAAACAAAAACAATACGAAAAACAACAGCAATGGCTTTGGAAACGATTGTTTTAAATGATAATAGTTTCGAAGTTTTAGATTTTAATACCTTAACAAACTTAAAAAATGTAGATATTAGTAACAACCCTAATTTGGTAACTGTAAGTTTTCAAAATGGAAACAATGCAAATATCATTTCTTTCAATTCTAAAAACACACCAAAACTTACTTGTATTTTAGTTGATGATGTAAATGCTAGTAATTTATCTACTTGGCAAAAAGATGCTAAAAATACATTTGTTGCAAGTGAAGCAGAGTGTAGAGCAAAAGTGCTTTCTACAAATACTTACGATTTAAATTCTTCCATAGAAATGTTTCCAAATCCAGTAACAGATATGTTAACTTTAAAATTGAATAATTCAAATTCAATTAAAAAAGTAAAAACTTATACAGTGTTAGGTAAATTAGTGTCAGAAACCACTTCTAAAAATATTAATTTCTCAGAATTTTCTGACGGAATATATATTGTTAAAGTAATTACAGAAAAAGGAATAATTACAAGAAAGGTTATTAAAAAATAAAATTTTAAACTTTATTTGATTGTAAAAGTTATTTTTTACTCAAGCACTTTTACTATAATTAGAATACTTCTTTATAGTATCAAAGAAGCACTTTATAGAATAGCCATAGTAAATCTTTTAACAAGAAATTATATTTACAGAACTATAGAAAAAGAAAAAGAGGGAAACACAGTTTCATTATTTGAAAAAAGCCACGAGATTATTTTCGTGGCTTTTCTATAAAAACTATCTTTAAACGTGTTAAAAAAAATATCCATACTATTTTTCTTTTGCTCTTGTCTAAATTTATTTGCACAAGAACCTCTTCATTTAACCGTAAAAGATGGTTTACCAAGCAATCATATTTACGATGTTTTAGAAGATAAAGATGGCTTTATGTGGTTTGCTACAAATAGAGGTCTTGCAAAATACGATGGAGCATCTTTTAAAACTTTTACCATAAAAGACGGTCTGCCAAATAACGATATTTGGTTATTAGATAGAGATTATAAAGATCGTTTGTGGTATTTTTCTAAAAGTAAATACCAAGGTTTTATTAAAAGCGATAGTGTTTATAAATTTAAGACTAATAACAATACTGTTATTTCTCCAATTGTATATTTTGGTAACAATAATATTTATTTAGCTGAAGATGATTTTTATGAGTTTGACGAACAACAAATAATAGCATTAAATATAAAAAGTGATTGGGTGAATTTACAGCACAAATTAGATGAAAAATCTAAAGAAAGTCGAGCTTTTTATAATCCTGTAAATAAAATTTTTATAGGATTGCTAAAAGATAAAATTATTTTTTTTGATAGCAATTTTAAAAAAATTAAACAAGTAAATATTAACTTTTCTACTAGAGAATTACGTTACAAGGATTTTCGAAGAAGTATTCTTACATCTAACAATTTATTACTATTTTATTTTAAAGATTTTTATTTGTGTATCGATTCTAAAAAGCTTTCAATTAAAGTTATTAGATATAGAGATTTAGAGCTTGGTAACACTTCTTCAATTTCTCTTTTAAAAGCAACTAAAAAAACGATTCAAAGCACTTTAGATAATAATTTATTAATTTTTGATAAAGAGTTTAATTTCATTCAAAAGTATAAGTTTTCTGAAGATTTAAACTTTAAACGTGCGTTTTTAGATAGCAAAGGTTCAGTTTGGTTAGTTGGTAAAAATGGAGTTTATTATTATTCAAAACAACAATTAATAAGTAACTATTATCTTGAAAAAAAAGCTACAAAAAAAATAGGCGTATTTAATAAAAAATTAATTGCGGGTGTAGAAAAAGAAGGCTTCTATGATGTTAAAAACGAATACATAAGAAAAGATTTATCAACTAAAGGAACTTCAATTTATCAAATTAAAGATAATTTAGTAGTTTCTGGGTTTGAAAGTTATTTTTGTAATAAAAATAAACTTGAACTTTTAACTTTTAAAAGTTTGTCTGAAACATATTATAGTGGATTTAAAGATTTTATAAAAAAGGATGATGTTTTTTTATCATTGACTTCAATGGATATTTCAAAATTTTCTAACATAACAAAACTTGGTAAATCTTTACAAAGAAAATCTGGATTAGTAGAAATAGAACTTTTTAAAAATGAAGTTTATGCAGGTGGAAGTGATGGTTTATGGTTGCTAAAAAATGATTCTTTGGTAAAACCAAACAACACAAATCCAATTGTAAATGCAAGTATTAATCATATTGAAAAAACGAATGATTTTTTAGTTATTTCTACGGATGGTTTGGGTGTTTATTTGCATAATAAAGAGCAAACAATTTTATTAAAAAACACAGAAGATTTAATCATACAAAAAACTCAAAAAGTTGGTAATAAATTATGGTTAGCAACTCAAAAAGGAGTTGTGGAAGTTACTTTAAACCAACAAGATTTGGCAAACTCTAAAATAACCAATAATTTTTATGATGCAGATGGATTATTGCAGAATAACACA
The DNA here is from genome assembly GCF_014784055.1 of Polaribacter haliotis. Taxonomy (NCBI): domain Bacteria; kingdom Pseudomonadati; phylum Bacteroidota; class Flavobacteriia; order Flavobacteriales; family Flavobacteriaceae; genus Polaribacter; species Polaribacter haliotis. Next base: position 3,209,995 of record NZ_CP061813.1, read on the forward strand.
AACGATATTTATGTAGAAAAGGATACTTTGTATGTAGCTTCAGATATAGGAATCGCAAAAATAAACACAAAAAATCCTATTTATTATCAAAAACCAAAATTATATTTTAAAACTAAAAAAGATACTTTAAGTTTTAGTAAAAAGGCAAGAGATAATATTTCTATAACGTTTGGTTTGCAAGATTATACAAATCAAGAGTATGTGAAGTATGAATATAGATTGTTACCTTCTCAAGAAAAATGGACAACTACACAAACCAAAATTTTAAATTTTTCTAATCTTTCTCCAAATAATTATCAATTAGAAGTAAAAGCAACAGACCAACATTTTAATGAAGTTATAAAAGCGCAACACATAAATGTTTTACCAAATTGGTGGCAAACAATTATTGCAAAAATTGGTTTTGGTTTATTCGGTGTTTTATGTTTTATTGCTTTTGTACAATTCACGAAAAAACAAATTAGAAAAAAGGAACGTTCTAAAGCGCAGTTAGATAAAAAAATAGCTGGTTTAGAACTTCAGGCTTTACGTAGCCAGATGAATCCTCATTTTGTGCATAATTCTTTAAATGCAATTCAATATTTTATTCAACGAAATGAAGTGGAATTATCAGAAAATTATTTAGTGAAATTTTCGAAGTTAATTCGTATGTTTTTTGAGTATTCCAGAAAGCAAAACATTTCTATAAAAGAAGAAATAAACTTGTTAGATAATTATCTTCAAATAGAAAAATTACGTTTCGAAGAAAAATTAAATTACGCTATAAATGTTGATAAAAATATAGATATTGATGAGCAAATGATACCTTCCATGATGTTACAGCCCATTGTAGAAAATGCTGTAAACCATGGTTTGTTTCACAAAAAAGAAAATGGTTTCGTGAAAATTTTAATCAATAAAATTAAAGAAAATTCATTTCAAGTAATTGTAGAAGATGATGGGATTGGAATTTTAAAATCGAAATTAATGCACAACAATTCCTCAAAAAATTACGAATCTAAATCTACTATGGTTTTAGAGGAGCGACTAGAATTATTAAAACAAAGTAACGATTGGGAAATTGTGTATAAGATTCAAGATGTATCAGAAATAGAAAACGCTACAGGAACAAGAGTTACTTTAACATTCAACCAACCAAAACTATGGAAATAACTGCTATTTTAATTGATGATGAGCGAAAAGCACTAGCGATTCTAAAAAATAAGTTAGAGCGATTGTGCCCAAATGTTACTATAATTGGCGAAACTCAAGATCCAGAAGAAGGTTTAGAACTTATAAATACATTACAACCACAATTGGTTTTTTTAGATGTTGCAATGCCAATAATGAGTGGTTTCGATATTCTATCTAAAATTGCTTCACCAAAATTCGAGATTATTTTCGCAACTGCTTTCGACGATTATGCAATTGAAGCTATTAAACATTGTGCAATTGGGTATCTAGTAAAACCAATAGATAACGAAGATTTGGTAATAACTGTAAACAAAGCAATTAAAAATATTGAAGAAAAAACTGCCTTAGAAAAAAATAAATTACTAATAGAAAATTTAGGGATTCACACTTTTCAAAAGAAGAAAATTGTAATTCCTTCTCAACAAGGATTGGAGTTTGTAGAAATTAATAAGATTATTTTTTGTGAAGGTACAGATGGTTATACGAAAATTCATTTTATAGATGACAAACCAATATTAAGCTCTTACAGTATTGGACATTTTTTTAAGTTATTAGAAAATCAAGATTTTTATTTAATTCATAAATCGTATTTAATAAATGTAGATTGTATCGAAAAATATTTGAATGAAGGATATGTTGTATTAAACCAAAACCATAAACTTCCAGTATCAAGAAATCGAAGATCTGACTTTTTAAGCAGTTTAAAAAAGTAGAAAATGTAAGTAAACTAGGATTTTAAGTAATTTATAAAAAAATGAGCTCAATATTTTAATTGAGCTCATTTTTTTATATAATAATCAGGGTAAAAACACAAGATAAAGGGTTTTTTACCTTGCTTTTTCTCGCAAAAAATAATTCAATTTTGTAGCATATAAACAGCATCAATTTGGTTTTGTAAAAGAATAATTGATTTATTATTAAAAATACCTTTCATAGAATGAATTAAACTGATAAAAGATTCAGACTATGAAATTTCTTATACAAACCTCATTTTTGTGAAAAATTCTATCAAAATGAAAACAAAATTACTTTTATTATCGATTCTTACTTCTTTATTTTTTACTTCAAAATTAATGAGTGAAAACCTAAAACCAAACATTTACAATTCATTTATTATCAATAATATAGTAAACAATCCACCAGTTGCAGTAGATGATCTAAATAATACAACATTAGAAGATACTTCAATTACGATTTCAACTATTTCCGCAAACGATACAGATGATGTTTCTATAGATCCCACAGCAATACTTTTAATAGATCCAAGTAATTCTAGTAATACAGGTAATTCTACAACTCCATTAATAATTTCTGGTATTGGAAATTATACTGTAGATAATTTGGGGAATGTTACTTTTAATCCAGAAACTAATTTCCATGGAACAGCAAATGTTAAGTATTCGATAAAAGACAATCAAGGTTTGCTATCTAATATTGCAACAGTATTTATTGCTGTATCACCAGTAAATGATGCTCCAGTAGCTGTACCAGATACAAATGTAACATCAGAAGATACTATTTTAACAGTTACAGGAGCAAATGGATTGTTAAATAATGATTCAGATATAGATGGAGATAATATTGTTGTAACACTTTTTACAGTAAGTGGAACAAGTTATGTTGTTGGTACTACTGCTAATTTACAAGAAGGAGATATTATAATAAATGCAGATGGAAGCTACACTTTTACTCCAACTGCCAATTTTAACGGAACTTTTCCACAAATAACCTATACAGTTTCAGATGGTACAAGTTCTGTAACAAGTACTTTAGATCTTACAGTTACACCAGTTAACGATGTTCCTATTGCTGTGCCAGATACAAATACAACTACAGAAAATACATCTTTAACAGTAACTACAGCAAATGGATTGTTATCTAATGATACAGATATAGATGGAGATTTTTTATCTGTTTTAGATATTATAATTAATGGAACTTCTTATACAGTTGGAGCTCCAATAGTATTACAAGAAGGAACCATAACTATTAGTACAGATGGTAGTTACGTTTTTGCACCAGCGAATAATTTTAGTGGAGCATTTCCTCAAATATTATATACAATTTCAGATGGTTTTAGTAATGCATCAAGTACTTTAAATATAACTGTAATACCTAGTGGTAATACTAATGTTGTGCAACAAATTACCGGAAATATAAATTTAGATTTAGGAAACAATAATTGTGTTTCTGGCTCAAGTCCCATGCCAAATATTCAGTTAAAAACTACGGGTGTAAATGGAACTTATTTTGCAACAACAAATGCAAATGGAGATTATACATTTTCAATTAACGAAAGTGGAGCAGTAACTACAGAAGTAATCGCAAACGGATTTACTGCAAATCCAATAAATTATTCAAACACATTTGTAAGTGGAACTTCACAAACAGTTTCAAATCAAGACTTTTGTATGGCTTCCTCTATAATAGGAGATGATGTTAGTGTTTTAATAATTCCTATTACAGATGCAAGGCCCGGTTTTATAAGTACATACAGAGTTCAGTACTCAAATTCAGGAAACACTACAGTAAGTGGAAATGTTGTTTTAAATTTCGAAGACAATAAGACGTTTTTTGTTTCTGCGAATCAACTAACAAGTAGTGTAACATCAAATTCGTTAACTTGGAATTATAGTAATTTATTACCCTTTGAAACAAGAGATATAGATGTAACGTTTACAAATAATACACCAACACAAGCCATAAATCCTTTAAATAGCGGAGATTTATTGAATTTTCTGGCGTCAATCACTCCATTAACTTCAGATATAAGCCAAAATGATAATAATTTCACCTTGGTACAACCTGTTGTAAATGCTTACGACCCAAATGATGCTACAATTTTAGAAGGGCCACACATAACAGCATTGCAAGCCACACAAGATTTAAATTTTAGAATCCGTTTTCAAAATACAGGAAGTGCATCTGCAATTAATGTAAACGTAAAAACTCTTTTAGATGTAGATTTAGATTGGGCGACTTTTATACCTATTAGTGCTTCACATTCTTACAGTACAACTTTAAACCCAACAACAGGAGAAGTTAATTTTAATTTTTCGAATATTAATTTACCAGATAATACTACAGATCCTGCTGGAAGTAATGGTTGGATACTTTTTAAAGCAAAACCAAAGAGTACTTTTGCAATTGGAGATATTGTAGATTGTGGAGCAGATATTGTTTTCGATTTTAATTCACCAATAATTACCAATGTTGCACAAACTCAAATTCCAATACCAAACGCTACTTACGTGCCAGATGATGCTTTTGAGCAAGCTTTAATTGATTTAGGTTATGATTCGGGTGTTTTAGATAATTATGTATTAACTGCAAATATTAATACAATTACAAGTTTAAATATTTCAGACCCTACAAATAACCCAAATTTACCAAATGTAAATGCTAAAATTTCTGATTTAACTGGTATTGAAGATTTTGTAAGTTTAAAAACATTAAATGCTTCTGATAATCAAATTGTAAATTTAAACATTAGCAAAAATATCTTATTAGAAGATATAAGGCTAACACGAAATTTGTTAACTAATTTAGATGTGTCAAAAAACACAAAACTTAAAGTTTTATATACTGATGAAAATAATTTAACAACATTAAACGTAAATTTTAATTTAGATTTAGAATTACTTTATTGTGGTAAAAATCAAATATTAAGCTTAGATGTTTCAAAAAATTTAAAATTACATTCTTTAGCAGCAGATAATAATAATTTAACTCATATAGATGTTTGTAATAACAAAGCATTAGTAACTTTAGTATTAGATTACAATAATTTAAAAGCAATAGATGTTCGTAGAAATAATTTACTTACTTCTTTAAGTGCCATCAATAATAATTTATCTAGCTTAAATATTGCAAATGGAAATAATATAAATATATACACACTTTTTATTATTAACAATCCAAATTTAACCTGTATTACTGCAGATATAGCAACACCTGCAATAGGTCTAGCTGCATGGACATTAGATGCTCAAAATAATTTTTCTGCAACATTATGTGCAAATAGTTTAACATACGTACCAGATGATAATTTAGAAAATTATTTGGAAACACACGATGCAAATGGTAACATGGTAGCTAAAGCAGCTACAACAAGTATGGGTAATGCATTAACAGCTTCAGATCCTTTAGATAATTACGTATTTACCAGCAGAATACAAAATGTTACAAAATTAGCAGTGCCAAATTTATCTATTGCAAGCATGACTGGGATTCAAGATTTTGCAAGTTTAAAATATTTAGATTGTAGTACAAATTTATTAACATCCATAAATATTTCTAAAAATTTAGATCTAGAAGATTTTAGATGTGATGATAATAAACTATCAGCTTTAGATGTTACTAATAATGTGAAATTATTTAATATTGCTGCATCTAAAAATTTAATAAATACTTTAGATGTAAGTTCTAATATAGATTTAAAAACATTAGAATTATATGATAATAAATTATCTACATTAGATGTTTCTAAGAATTTAAAATTAGAACAATTAGGTTATGGAGACAATTTATTTACAACAAGTGTAAATACAGACCTTAACCTTTCTTTGGAGTTTTTAAGATGCGACTTAAATGCAATTTCTAATCTTAATGTTACTAAAAATACTAAGTTAATAAGCCTAATTGCAGGAGATAGCAATATTGCTACAATAGATTTTAGTAAAAATACCAAGCTAAGAACAGTATCTTTTTTAAGAAGTCCATTAACAAGTTTAGACTTTAGTAACAACCCAATTTTAAAGGAATTATTTTTAGATACAACCCAGCTAACAGGTTTAGATGTTTCTGCAAATCCTATATTAGAAATCGTATTTGTTAAAAATAATCCATTATTAGCAAATTTGAATATCGCCAATGGAAACAATGCTAATTTTTTAAGTTTAGATATTAAAAATAATCCGAATTTAACTTGTATTACAGCAGATGCAGCAACACCAAATGTTGGTTTAACAGGTTGGCTTAAAGATGCTGCTCATAATTTTAACGCAACTTGTGCATCACAACAGATTACCTTAATACCAGATGCAAATTTTGAGCAAAGATTAATCGCTTTAAATATTGATACTGATGGGGTTATAAATGGGCAGGTTTTTACTGCTGATATTAATACGATTACAACACTAAATGTTAATTCTTCTAATATCTCAGATTTAAAGGGAATTGAAGATTTTGTAGATTTAAATACACTGTTTATTTCAAACAACCAATTGAGTAATTTAGATTTTTCAAATAATATGTCTTTATCAGTTCTTTATTGTAATGGTAATAACTTAACAAATTTAAATGTCTCCCAGAATACTGCTTTAACTCAATTATACACCAATGGTAATAATCTAACAAATTTAAATCTTACACAGAATACAGCACTTATTTATCTACAATGTAATGATAATCAATTAACAAGTTTAGATGTATCCAAAAACACAAGTTTAATAAGGCTTAAATGTCAAGATAATCAAATAGCAGGCGTTTTTGATGTATCCCAAAACATAGCTTTAAACATCTTTGAATGTAAAAATAACTTAATATCAGATTTGGATATATCTAATAATACAGGTTTATCCACTTTAAGATGTCAGAATAATAAATTAACAACCTTGATTTTAAATGCTAATTTGAAAACTTTAGAGGCTCAAGATAACTTATTATCAAATGTGAACTTTACTGTAAGCCCATTATTAGAGTTTCTAACCATAAATAATAATTTATTACAATCGTTAGATTTTAGCCAAAACCAAAATCTTAAAGGAATTACAGCTTCAAATAATTTGATAAATGAATTAGATTTGAGTAATAATCTATTGTTAACAAACGTATATGCTGATAATAATTTAATTGATAAAGTAATGGGATTAGACAAAATAAGTGGTTTAATACAATTTCATGTGACAAATAATAAAATAACAAAATTAGATTTCTCTAATAATCCTTCTTTAAGTACACTTCAATGTTCAGGTAATAAATTAACCTCATTAAACCTTAAGAATAGTAGAGTCAACTCTTTTTCTGCTAAAAATAATCTAACTTTAACTTGTATAGAGGTTGATTTTTATCAATATAGTAATTGGAGTTATTATACCAATGCTGGCTTGGTAGATTCTCAATCTATTTTTAACACAGATTGTTCTGCAGTTTGGTCTGTTATGACATCTTCTGCAACCACAACTGTATTATTAACAATTCCAAATTTAGATGCAGATAATGATGGAGCTATTACTGTTGCAGAAGCAGCAGCTTTTACTGGAGATGCAAATGGAGAATTAAACTTAAGTGGAACAGGAATTACAGATGTAGAAGGCTTACAAGCATTTACTAGTATTTTACAATTAGACGTTTCTGGAAATGGAATTACAGATTTAAGTCCACTTACCAATTCTACTTTTGGATTAATCGCAAAATCTACAGGAAAAACAAAAACAATCCGAAAAACAACAGCAATGGCTTTGGAAACGATTGTTTTAAATGATAATAGTTTCGAAGTTTTAGATTTTAATACCTTAACAAACTTAAAAAATGTAGATATTAGTAACAACCCTAATTTGGTAACTGTAAGTTTTCAAAATGGAAACAATGCAAATATCATTTCTTTCAATTCTAAAAACACACCAAAACTTACTTGTATTTTAGTTGATGATGTAAATGCTAGTAATTTATCTACTTGGCAAAAAGATGCTAAAAATACATTTGTTGCAAGTGAAGCAGAGTGTAGATCAAAAGTATTGTCTGTAGATAATATAAATATTTCTGAAGATATTTATATGTTTCCAAACCCTGTAGAGAATAGATTAACCATAGAATTAGAAAATAATCTTACTCTAAAAATGGTTGAGGTATTTACAATAACAGGAAAAATTGTTACAAAAACTACAAATAAAAATATAAATTTCTCCAAATTCTCAAACGGAATTTATTTGGTAAGAATTATAACAGATAAAGGAATAAGTACAAAAAGAGTACTAAAAAAGTAATTGTAATTTGTTTTTGATTTGAATTTAAAAGTCCCAATCTTTAATAAGAAATTGGGACTTTTTTATGAGATTTATTTCTCTTAATTCTTAATCGGTTTCTGTGTTTTATTCAATAAAATTGGTTCTCCATAACCTAATTGTTTCATTCTTTTTAATTGTGTCTCTGCATCACCAACAACCAACCAAATCATTTTATCTGGGTTTATGTATTTGTTTGCTAATTCTTTAATTTGCTCTTTGGTCATGTTGTTTACAACAGCTTCTCTGTCTTTTACATAATCTGCTTTTAAACCATAGTCGCTTATGTTAGATAACATTCTTAATTTTGCGCCAGCAGTTTCAAAAGCTCTTGCGTTACTTTTAATTAAGAAGCTTTTTGTGGTTTCTAAATCTTTATCTGAAAATGTATTTGGATACTCTTCTAAAATTTTCTTCACTAATTGAGCAGATTCTAAAGTAACATTAGTTCTTACACCACTTGAAATCGTAAAAGCACCTTTTGCTTTTGAACCAGAAAATCCAGAACGAATTCCATAAGTATATCCCTTTCCTTCACGTAATTCTTGCGTTAAACGAGAAGCAAAACCTCCACCACCAAGAATATAATTCATTACAGAAGCAGCATAAAAATCTTTATCTGTTGCAGCCAAAGCTGGTGTACCAAATTGTAAAACAGATTGTTTTGCATTTGGAATATCATAAAAATAAACAGCAGGTTTTGTTGGAGCATCTGGAGTTTTATATTCAGGAATGGTTACTTCTTTTGAAGCCCATTTCGTGTTTAAATTATCTAAAGATGCAATTATTTCTTTTTCTGAAATATCTCCAACAACTAATATTTTAGCAACAGATGGCGAAATATAATTGTTGTAAAAAGCTTTTACATCATCTAAATTAATAGCTTCTACAGAAGAAACGGTTCCTAAAGTGTTCTTAGAACGAATGTTGTCTTTTCCGTAAATTAATTCATTATAAGCATTTCTTGCTACAGAATTTGGGTTTGCTTCTTGTTGATTTAAACTTGCAATTGTAGCTTTTTTCAATAACTCAAATTCTTCAGCATCAAACCTTGGTTCTAATAACATTTCTTCAACTAAGGCTAATGTTTTGTCGTAGTTTTTAGACAATGTTGTTCCACTTATTGTTATTTCTTCTTTTCCAGAATATACATAAATGGAAGCTCCCAATTCTTGAATAGCTTCTTCTAATTCTTTAACAGTCTTATTTTTTGTTCCTTTATTTAATAAATCCGCAGTTAAATTTGCAACACCTAATTTGTCCATCGATTCTAACAATTGTCCTCCATCAATAGAAATATTGAATCTTACCAAAGGAACTTCGTTACTTTCTATTCCGTAAATTTTTAAACCATTATCTAAACTATTTTCATACACTCTAGGAACCGCTAAAGAAGGTGTTTTTCCATAAGGTGGTTCTATACTTCTATCGAAAGAAGAAGGTGTTTTCTCATAAGTTGCAGTAATTTTTGGATCGAATTTTTCTTCTGCACCTTGTACAATTTTCTCTTCTACAACTTCAGCTAATTCAGAACCTGTTAAAGCTAATTCTGCAGAATTTCTTGGTACAAAACTAGTGGCAACATAATTTTTACCCTTAATGTATTTATTATAGACACGCATTACATCTTCTGCTGTAACTGCTAAAGTTCTTTTAATATCTTCTGTTACAAAACCGGGATTTCCTGTGTAGGTATTGTAAGAAGCTAGGTTTGTGCCTTTTCCTAATACGCTTGACAAACTTCTATAAAAATCTGTTTCTTGTCCTGCTTTTATTCTATTTAAATCTTTTTCTGATATACCTTCTTCTTCAAATTTTGCAAAACCTTTTTTAATTCCTGCTTTTACTTCATCTAAACTTTTATCATTAAAGGCTCTTACCGAAAGTTGTGTTTGTCCTGCTAATTCAGAAATATAATTAAACATAGATGTATAAGAAGTCAATTTTAAATCGTCTATTAAAACTTGATTTAAAGGAGCCGATTTTCCGTCAGTTAAATATTGGGTCAATACTTCTAAAGCATAAGAGTCTGGATGATAAGATTCTACAGTTGGCCAAACCATAGTTAATTGTGGTACTCTAGCGAAGTTATCTTCATAGTATAAAAACTTTGTTTCTGCTACATTTCCTGGTCTTTTGTCTAAAGCAGGAATTTCTTCACCTTTAGGAATCTCATCGAAATATTTATGAACCCATTCTTTTGCCTGAGCAACATCTATATCTCCAGATAAAACCAAAGTAGCATTATTAGGTACATACCATTTTTTAAAAAATGTTTTTACATCATCTAAAGTAGCATTTTGTAAATCTTCTAAAGAACCTATTACTTGCCAATTATAAGGATGGTCTTTTGGATACAAGTTTTTACCAATTACATATTGGTTGTGTCCATAAGGTCTATTATCTACACTTTGTCTTTTTTCATTTTTAACTACTTGCTTTTCTTTTGCTAAAACAGGATCTGTAACAGTATTTATAAACCAGCCTAATTTGTCTGCTTCAGCCCAAATCATTTTTTCCAAAGCATCTTTTGGCACAGTTTGTAAATAATTTGTTCTGTCTCTAGAAGTAGAACCATTTGCTCCAGAACCACCTATTCTTGCACTCATTTTATCTAAACCTCCTTTTCCTAAATTCTCCGATTCTAAGAAAAGTAAATGTTCAAATAAATGTGCAAAACCAGTTCTACCTTCAATTTCTCTGGCAGAACCTACATGAACCATTAATTCTACAGCTACAACTGGGTCAGATTTGTCGACATGAAAAATAACATCAAGTCCATTATCTAACTCGATTTTTTCATAGTTGATACTTAGTTCTTTTTCTTCGGAAGCAATTTCTTTGGTTGAATTGTCACAAGCAATAAATAATAAAATGCTGGCAAATAGGAAGGTTATTTTTTTCATTTTTAGATTGATTTTAAAGAAATAAATTTACTAAAATGATATGGATAATAGATTGATATATTGTTAAATAAAGCCAAAAAAAAATCCTGAACTTTTAAATTCAGGATTTTCTTTAAACTATTTTGCTAAAACGCATTCTTCGCAATCTTTTATTTCTCCATAATACGTTTCTCTGTATTTGTACAAAGTTGCTACAGGAATTAAGTTGAAGAGCATTTTTTTAATGTAAGTTACATTGGTTGTTAGAACGCCCATTTCTCTTGTATGACGTTGTTCTAATTGTGTTTTTCTTTTAATGTTAATCAGTTTCATTGGTTATCTTTTATCATTAATAATATCAGCTACAAAGTTAAGGTTGATATCTGTTGTTGTCAATTTAGAACTGTTAAAACCTTAGGAATGAGTTGAGAAATGTAAGACCGAAAAATATATTGATGAATGTTTGTTGATATGACAATTGAAAGCAGTTATGATTGTCATTCTAAAAATGAAAAAATGTTGTTTTTTGATTAAAAATGACAAAAATCACTCAATTTTAACTAAAAATTAGCTAAAATTGAGTGATTTCTGCGTAAAAATTGTAAAAACGACTTATGGTTTAATATGACATAAGACAAAAGTTGAATTATGATTAAATGTATTTCGGCTAAAAACTGAGACTGCCATGAGAATACTAAACACTGCCAACTAAATTACTGTTGCAACTGCCATTTCCAAGCAGAGGCTAAAGCTTCATCTAAATTTTTTTCTGTTTTCCAGTTTAATTCTTTATTCGCAATTGTTGTATCTGCATAAGCAGCAGTAATGTCGCCTTCACGTCTTCCAACGATTTTATAATTTAATGGTTTTCCTGACGCCTTTTCAAAAGCTTTTATAACTTCTAAAACAGAACTTCCTGTTCCTGTACCAACATTAAAAAACTCAAAATTTTGTTTATTATTTTTATTGATTAATCTTTTTAACGCAGCAATATGTGCTTTTGCTAAATCTACAACATGAATGTAATCTCTTACTGCAGTTCCATCTGAAGTAGGATAATCATCACCAAAAACCGATAATTCTTTTCTGATTCCTGCTGCAGTTTGTGTAACAAAAGGAATTAAGTTTTGAGGAACTCCTAAAGGTAATTCTCCAATTTTTATACTTTCATGAGCACCAATTGGGTTAAAATAACGCAATGCAATTGCATTTAAATTGTGTGCTTTACAGCTTTCAAAAATAATTTCTTCTCCAATTTGTTTAGAATTTCCATATGGAGATTCCGCTTTTTTAACTGGTGCGTTTTCTGTAATTGGCAATTCATCTGCTTGTCCGTAAACAGTACAAGAAGAAGAAAAAATAAAATTATCTAATTTTCTATTTCTCATTTCTTGTAAGATGTAAACTAAACTTCCAATATTATTTTCATAATAATCTAAAGGATTTGCGACACTTTCTCCAACTGCTTTAAAAGCAGCAAAATGTATAATTCCATCTACATTATTATTGTGAAAGAAATTTACAACATCTTTTTTTACTCTTAAATCGATGTTATGATATGCTGGTTTTTTACCTGTAATTTCTGTAATTTTATCTAAAACACTAATAGTTGTGTTCGATAAATCATCAATAATTACTACTTCAAACCCTTCGTTTTGTAGCTCTACAACTGTGTGAGAGCCAATAAAACCTAAACCTCCTGTGACTAATATTTTTTTCATGCTACTTTATAAATTGGTTGATTGTTTCTGTAATAAACTCTAATTGCTCTTTTTCTAATTCTGTATGCATTGGAAGAGAAATTACAGTTTTAATCAATTCATTAGTTACTGGGAAATCACTTTCTTTATAACGAGAGTCTTGATATGCTTTTTGAGCATGTAAAGCAACTGGGTAGTAAATCGCATTCGGAATTCCTTTGTCTAACAAATGTTTGTGTAATTCGTCTCTTTTTCCATTGGTTATTTGTAATGTATATTGATGAAAAACATGACAATCGCAAACATCACAAATTTCGCCACAACTATTTGTTGCATTCGATTTTGTAGTTGGTGTAATTATATTAGGATTGTTTGAAAAAGCATTATTGTAAAAACGAGCTGCATTTCTTCGAGCATTACAATAAGAATCTAAAAGTGGTAATTTTGCTTTTAAAACTCCTGCTTGTATAGAATCTAAACGTGAATTTACTCCTACAACATCATGGTAATAACGTGTGTACATTCCATGATTTACAATTCCTCTTAAAGTATGAGCCAATTCATCATCATTTGTAAAAATTGCACCTCCATCTCCATAACAACCTAAGTTTTTCGAAGGAAAAAAAGATGTTGTTCCTACATTTCCAATTGTTCCAGCTTTTTGTTTTTTACCATTTTTAAAAGTGTAATTTGCGCCAATTGCTTGTGCATTGTCTTCAATTACAAATAAATTATATTGTTTTGCAATTCCCATAACAGCATCCATATTTGCTACTTGTCCAAATAAATGAACAGGCACAATTGCTTTTGTTTTTGGTGTAATTGCTTTTTTTAGTGCTTCAATATCTATATTAAAAGTATTTTTATCAACATCTACTAAAACAGGTGTTAATTTTAAAAGAGCAATTACTTCTACAGTTGCAGCGAATGTAAAATCTGCAGTAATTACTTCATCACCTTGTTCTAAACCCAAACCCATCATTGCAATTTGCAAAGCATCTGTTCCATTTGCACAAGGAATTACGTGTTTTACGTCTAAATATTTCTCTAAATCTGCTTGAAATTCGTGAACTAAAGGTCCATTTATGTAGGAAGAAGTATTTAAAACTTCTTGAATTGAAGTGTTTACGGTTTCTTTTATTTGTTCATATTGACCTTGCAAGTCAACCATTTGAATTTTTTTCATAAAAAGAATTTTGAACCTCAAAAATACGAACAAACTTTCATTGTTTCTATATGAATAAGGAAATAATAAATGGTTTATCTTTGATAAAAATCAATATTTATGAAGATTTTAAGAAATTCACTAAAAATACTTGTAGTTCTAATTATTCTTTTTGCAGCTTTTGGATGGTATTATAAAATAACTTTAGAGCCAAAATATGCTGGAGAATTAGTAATTGAAAATTTAAAAGAAGAAGTAACTATTTATTTTGATGATATTGGAGTACCTCACATAAATGCGAACAATCAACAAGATGCCTATGTGGCTTTAGGTTACGTGCATGCACAAGATAGATTGTGGCAAATGGAATTGATTCGTAGAATTGCTGCAGGAAGATTATCGGAAATATTTGGTAAAGATTTGCAGAGAGTAGATCAATTTTTTGGAGGTTTGGGAATCGAAGAAGCTGCTAATAAAACAATTGCTAATTTAGATAAAACATCTCCATCTTATATTTTATCTCAATCTTATTTAAATGGAATAAACCAATATATAGAAAATGGAAAAACACCTTTAGAATTTAATTTGTTAGGGATAGAAAAGGAAAAATATACACTAAAAGATATGTATAATGTATTTGGTTATATGTCTTTTAGTTTTGCAGTTGCTCATAAAACGGATCCACTGTTAACAGAGGTTAAAGAGAAGTTAGGTGCTTCGTATTTAGAAGAATTATTAAGTGTAGAAAGTAAATACCTAACAATTAATAAAAAAAGTGTTCCTAAAGAAATAAATGCAACAATTTCTAATGCAGTAAATGCAATTATGAACGATTTACCAGTTTCTCCTTTTATAGGAAGCAATTCTTGGGTTATTGCACCAGAAAAAACAAAAAATGGAAAAGTAATCTTTGCAAACGATCCACATATTGGATTTTCTCAACCTTCTGTTTGGTATCAAAACCATATAAAAACTCCAGATTTCGAAATCTACGGTTTTAATATTGCGTTAATGCCTTTTCCTTTATTGGGTCATAATAAAGAATATGCATATGGATTAACGATGTTAGCAAACGACGATTTAAATTTTTATATCGAAGAAAATAATCCAGATAATTCTTTAGAGTACAAAACAGTAAATGGTTTTCAAAAATATAAGTTCAGAGAGAAAACAATTCATATTAAAAATGAACCAGACACCACTTTTCAAATAAAGGTGAGTAAACATGGGCCAATTATGAATGGTTTAATTGAACATGTTGTAGATGAAAGACCAATAGCTATGCATTGGATTTATACACAGTTGCCAAACGAAATGTTAGAGGTTTCTTACGGAATCTCTCACTCGAAATCTTTGAGTGATTTTAAAAAAGCTGTTTCCAAAATTCACGCTCCTGGTTTAAATGTAATGTATGGAGATGCTAAAGATAATATTGCTTGGTTTTCTTCTGCGAAATTATATCAATTAAGAGATAGTTTGTCTTCTAAAACCTATTTAAATGGTGCTTCTGGAGAAGACGAGATATTAGGATTTTTACCTTTTAGCGAAAATCCACAGGCAATAAATCCTGATAAGAATTATGTGTATTCTGCCAATAATCAAATAGATACTGTTAGAGGGAAATTGTATGCAGGATACTATCAACCACAAGATAGGGCTAAAAGAATTGTTGAAATGTTAGAGCAAAAAAATAATTTTACGAAGAAAGATGTAGAGGAAATGATTTACGATGTAAAATCTTCTACAGTTTCAGAAATTAGTAATAATTTACTGAAGTATGTAGATAAATCTAAGTTAAGTCCGTCAGAAAAAATGGCGTTTTCTATTCTCGAAAAATGGGAAGGAACCTATTTAAAAAGTGCTGTTGCACCAACAATTTACAACCGATTTTTATATGAATTTTTAGCTGCAACTTATAAAGATGAATTAGGGGAAAGCTTCGATTTATATATAAATTCTCAATTGCAAGACCAAGCTTTACCTATTCAAATTGATAGGGAGAAATCTGTTTGGTGGGATAATGTTTCTACAAAAGATAAAATTGAAAAAAAAGAGGAAATCATTCATGAATCTTATGTAAATGCCATTTTATTTTTACAAAATCAATTAGGAGAAAATGTAGAAGGTTGGACCTGGAATAAAGTTATTTCTGTAGAGTATGAGCATGCAATTGGTAAAGCAGGTGGTGTTTTAAGAGCTTTATTTAATGTAGGGCCATTTGAAACCATTGGTGGAAATGAAGTGATTAATAATCAAATTTTTAAATTAGATAGTTCAGGAATTTACAAAGTAAATGCAGGACCTTCCACAAGAAGAATTATCGATTTTTCTGATGTAGATAATAGTTTAGCAATTGTTCCAACAGGACAATCAGGACGTGTTTTTAGCAAGCATTATAAAGATCAAGCCGAAAAATATTTGAATGGAGAATTTGTAAAAATGAGCATCAATGATGCTGATGTTAAAAAAGGTAAGAATGTGTTGATTTTGAAGCCTAAGAAAGAATAGTTATAATTATTGCTACAAATACAATAGTAATAATTAAATTATTGAATTGATGTCCATGGATATCAAAGTGGTTTTTGGAATTCTCAATTCCAAAAACGTACTCTTTGTATTTGTATTTTGGTTTTTTGAAAATGGTTCTCCAAATGGATCCGTAAATGTGTCTTATTGTACCTCCAATAAAGTTACAAACTAACCATAAAACACCTAATCCAAAGAATTCTTCCACTTTTAAATTTCTCTATAAACTTCCTCAAAAGGAATTCTAAAACGTTCTCCATAAATACCTTTTTCGGTTCTTATTCCGCAAGAAACTATCATATTTATTTCAGATCCATAAGGTAAATTCAGTAATTTTTTAACTCGTAAAGTATCAGAGCCTTCCATTGGACAAGTATCATAACCTTCTGCAGCCATGGAAATCATAAAGTTTTGCGCAGCCAAACCACAGGTTTTATGAGCGACAATTCTCATGTCACTTTTTCTAACTTGTCTGTAGATTGGTTTAAAAATTCCAATAACAGCAACCAATAAATATTTTAGAAAACCAAGAATTCCTAGAAAATCTGCATACGCAAAAGGAATAATTTTTCCATAGTAATTTCTTGCTGCTTTTTCTCTGCTACTTTGCTCTTCTTTTGAATTGTTTTCACCAAATACACTATCCATAAATTTTAAATTCGCTTTTGCTCGTTTTTTCCATAAATCTTTACGAGTTACAAAAACAACCAATTGTTGTGCTGTTTTTGCTGCATTCTGATTAAAACAAAAAGGCGCAATTTTATCGATGGTTTCTTTAGAAGTAATATGATAAAACTCCCATAATTGCATATTACTACTATTTGGAGCCAAAGCAGATCGTTCTAAACACTTCTTTACGATGTTTTTATCAATTGATTTTTCAGCATCATAAATTCTAACAGAACGTCTATATGTAATAGCTTCTGAAACCGTTTTTTCTGTTGGCATAAACTAATTATGATATTTCTTTTATTTTTTTATTCATCACTAAAAACCATAATGGAGGAAATAGTGCAAGTAGCATCATTCCTGGGTAACCAGTTGGCATTTGTGGACTTTCTGGCAGTGTTTTTAATAATTGATAATGTTTAGAGCCATTGTAATGATGGTCTGAATGTCGAGATAAATTAAACATTAAAACTTGCCCAATTTGGTGGTCTGAATTCCAAGAATGATTTCTTTTCACCTTTTCATATCGTCCATTTTCGTTTTGTTTTCTCAGCAATCCATAATGTTCTATGTAGTTTACGGTTTCAAGTAAAATAATGCCAGCAATAGCAGCTAAAATAAATGCAACTGTTACAAATATTCCGAAGAAAAAATAAATACCACTTATTAAAAGAATATTACAAAGTGTGTATATAATCATTCTATTTTGATGATGAAGCCAACTTCTACCACTGTTTTTTAAACGATTATTTTCAACGACCCAAGCTTGGTAATAACTTGTAAAATGCGAACGAATCCAAAAAGTAAAAATAATTTCATTTTTTCTAGCAGTTGCAGCATCTTTTGGTGTTGCAACATTTAAATGATGTCCACCATTATGATAAGGCAAAAAGTGAGTGTCTAAAGAAGTTAGTAATAATATTTCACCAATAAGTTCATCAAACCTGTTATTTCTGTGTCCTAATTCGTGGCCAACGTTTATACCAATTACGCCACACATAATTCCCATTCCAAATATTCTTCCAGCAATTTCATAATATGTTAAACCAATTTCTTGAATTACAATAAAAAAGAAGCCTAAAAAAAATAATTGAATTGGTAAAGTTGCATATAAGATATAGGTGTAAATTTTATTTTCCTTCTCAATCTTTTCTTCCTCTTTGGTAAAATTTTCTTTGTTAGGTTTTATAAAAAACTCTAATAAAGGAACGAAACCAAAAAATACAATTGCAGGTAAATGAGCGAGCCATCCTCTGTTTGTAAAAGAAATGTAAACAACTATTGGTAATATTACAACTAAAAAGTATTTAATGGCTTTCATTAGAAATTGGTATAATTTCTAAAGATAATGATTAGTTGCAAGCGTTCCAAATAGCATCAATTGGAGTAGGTGCAGAAACGTTAATTTCTTCTTTTGTAACTGGATGAATAAAGTTAATTTTTCTAGCATGTAAAGAAATACTACCATCTTTATTGCTTCTATCAAAACCATATTTTAAATCTCCTTTTATTGGACTTCCAATATGAGATAGCTGTGTTCTAATTTGGTGATGTCTCCCAGTTTCTAAGTCAATCTCTAACAAAGAATAATTGTCTAACTTTTTAAGAATTTTATAATGCAGTATTGCTTTTTTACAGCCTTCAGATTCTTTTTTATGAACAAAAGATTTATTATTTTTAGGATTCTTTTTTAAAAAGTTGATAAGTGTATCAGATTCTTTTTTAGGCATATTTTTTACAATTGCCCAATATGTTTTTTTTATAGTTTTCTCGCGCAACATTTTGTTTAAACGCTCGAGAGCTTTCGAGGTTCTTGCAAAAATTATAATTCCAGAAGTAGGTCTGTCTAATCTGTGTACAGTTCCTAAAAAAACATTTCCAGGTTTGTTAAACTTGTCTTTTACGTATTCTTTAACAACATCACTTAAAGGTTTATCGCCAGTTTTATCTCCTTGCGTAATATCTCCAGCTTTCTTATTTATAATTATAAGATGATTGTCTTCAAATAAAACCTGTAAATTCTCTTTCGTAGAATGCATTTCGATTATTTAAAATCTTTGGCAACATCTTCATTTACACCATCAATAAATTCTAAAAATTCTTTTCTACCAAGTCCAGTAGAAGAAGAAGTTAAAAATGTTGTTGGCAAAGTCTCCCAAGTATTAAGTAATTTCTTTTTGTAAGAAGTAATCTGTTTGTTTAATTTAGAGCTCCCTAATTTATCTGCTTTTGTGAAAACAATACAAAACGGAATTTGGTTTTCACCCAAAAATTGCATAAATTCTAGATCAATTTTTTGAGGATCGTGCCTAGAATCAATTAGTACAAATGTACAAACCAATTGTTCTCTTTCCTTGAAGTAGTTTTCTATAAAGTATTGAAAAATAACTCTTTTCTTTTTTGAAACTTGTGCATATCCATAGCCAGGTAAATCTACCAAAAACCATTCATCATTAATTAAAAAATGATTTATAAGTTGCGTTTTCCCAGGTTTTCCAGAGATTTTTGCCAAATCCTTTCGCTCCATTAACATATTAATAAGAGAAGATTTACCTACATTAGAACGCCCAATAAAAGCGTATTCTGGTTTTCTGTCTTTTGGCGCTTTCGTAACATTACTGTTACTCATTACAAAGTCTGCAGATCTAATTTTCATCTTACTATGTTCAATTTTTTTTGAAAATTTCTCGTTGAGAGAATTATATTTTTCTTGAAGTAAACCAGTCAGAAAGAATCTTATTAAATTCTTCTGGCCTTTCCATCATTGCAGCATGTCCACATTTATCAATCCAAAATAGATCTGAATCTGGTAATAATTTATCGAAATCTACAGCAACTTCAGGAGGGGTAACTGTGTCTTGTTTTCCCCAAATAAGGCAAGTTGGTTGTTTCATATCTGGCAAATCGTTCGCCATATTATGTCTAATTGCACTTTTTGCAATCGATAAAGTTCTAATAACAGCACTTCTATCATTTACAATTTTAAAAACATCGTCTACCAATTCTTTGGTTGCAATTGCAGGATCGTAAAAAACAGCTTTAGTTTTTTCTTCAATATATTCGTAGTTTCCTCTCTTAGGAAAACTATCTCCCATTGCTTTTTCATACAAGCCAGAACTTCCTGTTAATACCAAAGCACCAACTTTTTCTGGGTAATGTTTTGTAAAATATAAGCCAATGTGACCACCTAAGGAATTTCCTAGAAGGATAACATTTTTTAAATTTTTATATTCAATAAAGTCATATAGAAATTTGGCCATGTGTTTAACATTGGTCTTTAATAAAGGTAAAGAATATAATGGTAATTCAGGAATTAGAACGTTATATCCATTGTTAGAAAAATGATCGAAAGTTGCTCCAAAATTACTTAAAGCACCCATTAACCCATGTAAAACAATGATTGCAGGTCCCTCTCCAGCCTCTGCATATGTAAATTTCCCTTCGGTTTTTAACTGGTCAGTCATTGATTTTTTTTTCATTTCACTTAAACGCAAATGTAATTCTTTTTTATTACATAGTTAACGTTTTCGTAAATCGCTGACATTCATTTTTTAAGCTGTTAAATATGTCAATTTAATCAAAAATAGAAATATTTATTAACAATGTGGTAAAAAGTGGTAAAAAGTGGTAAATTTTATATATTTTTGATTCTTATTAAAACCTAAGTTTTTACGTGATTAATTTAATTGGTACATACGAATGTAAGGCAGATGCTAAAGGTAGAGTGATGTTCTCATCAGCTCTAAAGAAGCAGTTGCAACCAGTTTTAAATGAGGGTTTTGTAATTAAGAGAGCTGTTTTTCAGCCATGTTTAGAGTTGTATTCCATGAAAGAGTGGAATTTGATGATGGAGAAAATAAATAAGCTAAACCGTTTCGTAAAAAAGAACAACGATTTTATTAGAAGGTTTACAGCTGGTGTAAAAATGGTGGAATTCGATGCAACTGGAAGAATTTTAATTCCGAAAGATTTGTGTGAGTTTGCGTCAATTAAAAAACAAGTGGTATTGTCTTCTGCAGTAAATATTATTGAGATTTGGGATAAAGACAAGTACGAAAAAGCGATTGACGATGCTGCAGTAGATTTTGCAGATTTAGCAGAAGAAGTAATGGGAAATACAGATTTCGATGAATTATCATAATCCAGTTTTATTGCAAGAAAGCGTAGATGCATTGGCTATCAAAGAAGATGGTGTGTATGTAGATGTCACTTTTGGTGGTGGAGGTCATTCAAGAGAAATTTTGAAAAGATTAGGAGAGAAAGGAAGATTGTTTGGTTTCGATCAGGATCCAGATGCTTTAGGTAATGTAATTGATGATGAGCGTTTTACTTTGATTCCAGAAAATTTTAGATTCATATCTAGATTTTTAAGGTTTCATAGAATAAAAAAAGTTGATGGAATTTTAGCGGATTTAGGAGTTTCTTCTCATCAATTTGATGAAGCAGAAAGAGGGTTTTCGACTCGTTTTGATGGTGATTTGGATATGAGAATGAATCAGAAGTCGAAAGTTTCTGCACAAGAAATAATAAATACTTATTCAGAAGAAAAACTTGCGGAGATATTGTTTATGTATGGAGAATTGAGAAATTCCAGAAACCTAGCAAAAACAATAGTAGAGGAAAGAGAGAAAGAGAAAATTGAAACTAGTTTTCAGTTAAAGACAGTTTTAAAACGCTATTTACCAAATGCAAAAGAGCATAAAATATTGGCTCAGATTTTTCAAGCAATAAGAATTGAAGTAAATGAAGAGTTAGATGTTTTAAAAGAATTTTTAGAGCAAACACCAAATTTGTTAAAAGAAGAAGGGAGATTGAGTGTTATCTCTTACCATTCTTTGGAAGATAGATTGGTAAAAAGATTTATAAGAACAGGAATGTTTAGTGGCGAGCCTGAAAAAGATTTTTTTGGAAACACAAGTGAACCGTTACAGAAAGTTGGAAAGTTAATAGTGCCTACCCCACAGGAAGTTAACACAAACAACAGGGCTCGCAGCGCTAAATTAAGAATTGCAACTTTAAGAGTAAAAAAGTAATTTAATAGAAAATGTCTAAAGTTAGAAAAGGTATTTACAGTTTTTTGCGAGGCAGTTTTCTTACAGATGAATCTGCTTTTAAAAATTGGCGAATTATCATTTTCGTTGTTGCACTTCTGTTAATTATGATTTCAATGGGGCACAGTGCAGAAAAAAAAGTATATAAAATTTCCGAACTGAATAAGTTGAAAAGAGAGTTAAGAGCAGAGCATGTAGATATAGGAACCATTTTAATGAGAATGAAAATGGAATCTAATATCAGAGAAAAAGCAAAAGCTAGAGGGTTGAAACCTTCGGAAACCCCACCAAAAAAAATAAAAGTAACCTATAAAAAATAAGCAAATTGGCAACTCATAAAAAAAGCATACTTACAAAATTCTACTTGGTAGCTGCTTTTATGACGCTTTTATTGTTGGCTGTTATATTTCGTGTTTTTAATCTGCAATATGCTCATGGAGATAAATACAGAAAGTTAGCAACTGAGCTTACGAGTAGAGCAGATACTATTTACGCAAATAAGGGAAATGTTTACGCTTCAGACGGAAACCTGTTGGCAACTTCGATGTCTAAATTTAATATTTATATGGATTTGGTAACTGTGGATAGTAAAGTTTTTGAGGAAAATATAGCTGGTTTGTCTAAGGAGCTTTCGAAAATGATGGGGAATTCTGTAAAATATCATCAATCGAGATTACGAAATGCTAAAAACAGAAAAAGACGCTATTTTTTAATAGCAAGAGATATTGGTTACACAGATTATTTAAAGATGAAGAAATTTCCAATTTTTAAATTGGGAGTTTACAAAGGTGGCTTTATAGCAAAACATAGAACAGAGCGTGCGCATCCAATTGGTAAAATTGCAGAGAGAACAATTGGTTACGACGATTTTAGAGGAGAGGCTGGTATTGAAGGAGCTTTTGCGGATTATATGCAAGGAGAAAATGGACTAAGATGGGTTCAGAAGATTGCAAAAAACCAATGGAAACCAATTAGCGATTACAACGAAAAAGAGCCAATTGATGGTCATGACATTATTACTACAATAGATGTTAATGTTCAAGATATTACACACCATGCTTTGTTGGCTCAGTTAGAGTATTACGAAGCAGATCATGGTTGTGCAGTAGTTATGGAAACTAAAACTGGCGAAATAAAAGCAATTTCTAACTTAGGAAGAACCTCGAAAGGGAAGTATTTCGAAAAAAGAAATTATGCGGTTTGGGAAAGTCACGAACCAGGTTCTACATTTAAGTTAGCGAGTTTAATGGCTGCTTTGGATGATAAAAAAATAGATACTTCCACAGTTGTAGATACTGAAAAAGGAAGAATTTTTATTCATGGTTCTAAAGTAGAAGATTCTCATAGAGGAGGTTATGGTAAAATTTCTGCAGCGAGAGTTTTTGAAGTTTCTTCGAATGTTGGTATTGTTAAATTAATTCAGAAACATTATGATCATCAGCCAGAAAAATTTATCGAAAAAGTAGCTTCTTACGGTTTTACAAAACCAATTGGTTTTCAAATTAAAGGGGAAGGGATGCCTGTTGTGCCAAAACCATCAGATAAAAGATGGAATAAAATTTCCCTAGAATGGATGTCTTGGGGTTATGGAATTTCAGTAACGCCAATGCAAACTTTAATGTTTTACAATGCAGTCGCCAATAATGGAGTAATGGTAAAGCCACGTTTTATAAAAGAATTAAGAAGGCAAGAAAAAACGGAGAAAGTTTTTGAAACAGAAATTGTAAATCCTCAAATCGCTTCAGAAGAAACGTTGAAGAAAATTCGAAAAGTAATGGAAAATGTGGTTATTAAGGGAACTGCAGATAATATTTATTCCCCAAATTTTTCAATGGCTGGAAAAACTGGAACTGCTAAAAAATATTTGCCAAAACATATAGATGAAAATGGTAAAACTGTTAATGCAGGGTATTCTAACAAACATTATGTGGCTTCATTTGCGGGCTTTTTTCCTGCGGATAAACCTAAGTATTCTTGTATTGTGGTAATCCATGATCCGAAAAAGGAAAAGGGATATTATGGAGCAACAGTTGCTGGACCTGTTTTTAAAGAAATTGCTCAGAAAATTTATACAACAACTCCAATTGACAATCAGTCTGTGGACGATAAAGTTCAGTTTGCAGAGATAGAAAAGGAGTTTACAGCATACAATACTAAGTTAAATAAAAATTATACAGAAGTTCCAAATGTAAAAGGAATGTCTGGAATGGATGCAGTTTCACTTTTAGAAAATATGGGATTAAAAGTGAAAATCTCTGGAGTTGGAAAAGTACAATCTCAATCTTTAAACAAAGGAGAGAAATTAGAAAAAGGAAAAACAATTACTTTAAAATTATCATAGTCTGAAGAATTTAAAAGACATATTATATAAGGTTTCTATAAATCAAGTATTTGGTGATACAAATATTGCGATAAAAAGTCTTGTTTTCGATTCAAGAAAAGTTGAAGAAAATGATGTTTTTATTGCTCAAAAAGGAGTTTCTGTAGATGGGCATTTATTCATCGACAAAGCAATTTCTTTAGGTGCAATTGTAATTATTTGTGAAGATTTTCCTGCTGATAAAAAAGAGAGAATTACTTACATTCAAGTTGCAGATGCAAATGAAGCTTTGGCAATTATGTCTTCTAATTTTTATGATAATCCTTCAGCAAATATCCAATTAGTTGGAGTTACAGGCACAAATGGAAAAACAACAGTAGCATCACTTTTATATCAATTATTTAAAAAAGCGGGTTACAAAGTTGGTTTGCTTTCTACAGTAAAAGTTTTAGTAGATGAAGTTGAATTTAAGGCAACACATACTACTCCAGATTCTGTTACGATAAATAGTTATCTAGATCAAATGATTGATGCTGGTGTAGAATTCTGTTTTATGGAAGTAAGTTCTCATGGAATTCATCAAAAAAGAACAGCTGGCTTAACTTTTTCAGGAGGAATTTTTACAAATCTTTCACACGATCATTTAGATTATCACGAAACTTTTGTGGAATACAGAGATGTAAAAAAATTATTTTTTGATGCTTTACCAAAATCAGCTTTTGCATTAACAAATATCGATGATAAAAATGGTGATTTTATGTTGCAAAACACCAAAGCAAAAAAAGTAACCTATGCTTTAAAAACTTTGGCAGATTTTAAATCGAAAGTTTTAGAAAAGCAACTTTCCGGAACTTTAATATCTGTAGATAATACAGAAGTTTGGACAAAGTTAATAGGTGTTTTTAACATCTACAACCTAACTGCAATTATTGCAACTGCAGAATTATTAGGCTTAGAGAAATTAGAAGTATTAACGATAATTAGTGAGCTAGAAAGCGTAAGTGGACGTTTTCAATACATTATTTCTGAAGATGGAATTACTGCAATTGTAGATTATGCACATACTCCAGATGCATTAAAAAATGTATTAGAAACCATTAACGATATTAGAACTGGAAACGAAAAATTATATACAGTTGTAGGTTGTGGAGGAGATAGAGATAAAACGAAGAGACCAAAAATGGCACACATTGCTTCGCAATTAAGCAATCAGGCAATTTTTACTTCGGATAATCCAAGAACAGAAAACCCACAAACGATTTTAGATGAGATGGAAGCTGGGGTTTCGCCAGAAAACTATAAAAAAACAATTACGGTTTTAGATAGAAAACAAGCCATAAAAACAGCTTGTAAGTTTTCTGAAACTGGAGATATTATTTTGATTGCAGGAAAAGGACATGAAAATTATCAAGAAATAGATGGTATTCGAACTCATTTTGATGATTTAGAGGAAATAGAAAAATGTTTCAATCAACTAAAAAAGAAATAGAATGCTGTATAATTTATTCGAATATTTAGAAAGTCAATTTAATTTTCCTGGAGCAAGTTTGTTTCAGTTTATAACATTTAGGGCTACAGCTGCTTTTCTATTATCGCTATTAATTAGTGCGATTTATGGAAAAAGAATAATCAATTATTTAAGCAAGCAACAAGTTGGAGAATCTATTAGAGATTTAGGTTTAGAAGGTCAGGTGCAAAAAGCTGGAACACCAACAATGGGTGGTTTAATTATCATTTTTGCAACTTTAATACCAGCGCTTTTATTGGCGAAACTCGATAATATTTATGTAAATATCTTAATAATTACCACAGTTTGGATGGGGTTAATCGGTTTTTTAGACGATTATATAAAAGTATTCAAAAAAGACAAAGGAGGTTTAAGTGGTAAGTTTAAGGTTTTAGGGCAAGTTGGTTTGGGAATTATAGTGGGTTCTATGCTTTATTTTAATGATGATGTAGTTATAAAAGAGCAATTACCAGTAGAGCAACAAATTGTTCAAAAAAATGGAAGAGTAAAAGTTTTTGGAGAAGCACATAAATCAACAAAAACAACAGTTCCTTTTTTCAAAAATAACGAATTAGATTATTCAAAAGCATTAAGTTTTTTAGGAGAAGGTTACGAAAAATATGGGTGGATTGTTTTCATATTCATCGTAGTTTTTATTGTAACAGGAATTTCTAACGGAGCAAATTTAACTGACGGAATAGATGGTTTGGCAGCAGGTTCATCTGCAATTATGGTGGTTACACTCGCTGTTTTTGCTTGGGTTTCTGGAAATATTGTTTTTGCAGATTATTTAGATGTCATGTACATTCCGAATTCTGGAGAAATGACGGTTTTTATTCTTGCTTTTGCAGGAGCATTAATTGGTTTTCTTTGGTATAATACCTATCCAGCACAAGTTTTTATGGGAGATACTGGAAGTTTAACCATTGGTGGAATTATTGCTGTAATTGCGATATCCATTCGTAAAGAATTATTGCTTCCAATTTTAGCAGGAATTTTCGTGGTTGAAAACTTATCAGTAATCATGCAAGTTTCATGGTTTAAATACACTCGAAAGAAATTCGGCGAAGGAAGAAGAATTTTCAGAATGTCTCCATTGCATCATCATTATCAGAAATTAAGTTATCACGAAAGTAAAATTGTTGTTCGTTTTTGGATTGTAGGAATTATGCTTGCGGCACTAACAATAGTTACGTTGAAATTAAGATAAATGAAAAGATTGGTAATTCTTGGTGGAGGAGAAAGTGGCGTTGGAACCGCAATCTTAGGGAAGCAAAAAGGATTTGATGTTTTTGTATCTGATAAAGGTGAAATATCAAAAAAATATAAAGAAGTTCTTTTACATCATAAAATAGATTTTGAAGAAAAAAATCATACAGAAAGCAAGATTTTAAATGCGGCTGTTGTGATGAAAAGTCCTGGGATTCCAGATAAAGTTGAATTGATTTTAAAATTGAAAGAAAAATCAATTCCAGTAATTTCTGAAATTGAATTTGCAACTGAATTTACAGATGCTACAATTATTGGAATTACTGGTTCAAATGGAAAAACAACAACAACATTGTTAACGCATCATATTTTAAAAAATGGAGGTTTAAATGTTGGAGTAGCAGGAAATATTGGAGATAGTTTTGCGCAGCAAGTTGCAGAAAAGTCTTACGAAAACTACGTTTTAGAGTTAAGTAGTTTTCAGTTAGATGGAATTGAGGAATTCCGTCCACATATTGCCATAATTACGAACATTACACCAGATCATTTAGACAGGTATGAGTACGATTTTAATAAATATATCAATTCAAAATTTAGAATAACTAAAAATCAAAAAGCAACCGATTATTTAATTTACGATGCAGATGACGAAGCAATAAATAATTGGTTATCAAAAAATAAAACAGAAGCAATATTAGTTCCGTTTTCACTCGAAAAGGAGTTGGAATATGGGGCGTTTATAAAAAACAACAATATAATTATCAACCTTAACAAAGATAAAATTAACATGCCAACATCAGCTTTAACACTCAAAGGGAAACACAATACAAAAAATGCTATGGCTGCTGCTATGGCTGCACAATTATTAAAAGTAAGAAAGCAAACCATTAAGGAAAGCTTAGAAGATTTTGAGGGCGCAGAACATCGTTTAGAAAACGTTGCAAAAGTCTATGGAGTAGAATATATAAACGATTCTAAAGCAACAAATATTAACGCAACTTTTTATGCGTTAGAATGTATGGATAAGCAAACAGTTTGGATTGTTGGAGGTGTAGATAAAGGAAATGATTATAATGATTTATTGCCATTAGTAAGAGAAAAAGTAAAGGCAATTGTGTGTTTAGGATTGGATAATGAGAAAATAATTCAAACGTTTGGCAACGTGGTTGATATTGTTGTAGAAACTGCAGGTGCAGAGGAAGCAGTTAAGGTGGCTCATAAATTATCAGAAAAAGGAGATGCAGTTTTATTATCTCCAGCATGTGCAAGTTTCGATTTATTCGAAAATTATGAAGATAGAGGTCGTCAATTTAAAAAGGCGGTTAGAAGTCTTTAGGAAAAGCCCATCCTAACCTTCATAAAGGGAAGGAGTTAGTGGATTTGAGGTTAATTAAAAAGAGATAAAAATACAATAAAACACAAGAGTGTTTCTCTCCTTTGGAGAGATTAAGAGAGGCTAATGAAAACTATTTTTCAACATATAAAAGGAGATAAAACCATTTGGGCTATTGTAGCTGCTCTGGCTATATTTTCATTTATGCCTGTGTATAGCGCAAGTACAAACTTGGTGTATGTAGTTGGTAATGGATCTACTTTGGGTCATTTGGCAAAACACGCAGCTCTTTTAATTTTTGGTTTTTTAATTATTTATGGAGTTCATAAAATTCCTTATCGATATTTTTCAGGTGGTTCTGTGTTAATGTTACCAGTTGTATTTGTATTGCTGATTTTTACATTATCTCAAGGAACTACAATTGGAGGTGCTAATGCTAGTAGATGGATTCGTATTGGAGGAATTGGCTTTCAAACATCCACTTTAGCAGGATTGGTTTTAATGGTGTATGTAGCAAGATATTTAGCTAAAAATAAAGAAAAAGAAATAAAATTTAAAGAAAGTTTATTGCAATTATGGTTGCCAGTAAGTTTGTTGTTAATTTTAATATTACCAGCTAACTTTTCTACAACCGCAATTATCTTTTTTATGATATTGGTAGTCGCTTTTATTGGAGGTTATCCATTAAAATATATTGGAATTATTGTTGGAGCAGGAATTTTAGCACTTGCTTTTTTTGTGTTAATAGCCAAAGCGTTTCCAGATGCAATGCCAAATAGAGTGCAGACATGGCAAAATAGAATCGAAAATTTTTCACAAGAAGGAGGTAAAGATGCTTATCAAGTTGAAAAAGCCAAAATTGCGATTGTAACAGGAGGTACAATTGGTGTTGGTCCAGGTAAAAGTGTTCAGAAAAACTTTTTACCACAATCTTCATCCGATTTTATTTATGCAATAATTGTTGAAGAATATGGTTTGGTTGGAGCTATTTTATTAGTAGGAGTTTATTTTTTATTACTCTTCAGAATATTTATAGTTTTAAAAAAAACAACTACCATTTTTGGAACTTTATTAGTAATTGGAGTGGGTTGTCCTATTGTTTTTCAAGCGGCAATTAATATGGCAGTTGCCACAAATATATTTCCAGTTACAGGACAAACTTTACCACTAATTAGTAGTGGAGGAACTTCTATTTGGATGACGTGTTTTGCGTTAGGAATGATTTTAAGTGTAAGCGCTTCCAAAGAGGAAACAGAAGAAGATATTTTAGATGATAATCCTTTAGATATTTTACATGAAACACTGGACTAAAATGGAAATATCAAATAGAAAAAATACAATGAGTGTTACATACCTCCAAAATATAAAAATAGAAAAGTGGGTATGAAACAATCGATTAACATATTAATTTCTGGAGGTGGAACAGGTGGGCATATTTATCCTGCAATTGCGATTGCAAATGAGATAAAGTTACGTTATCCAGAGGCAAATATTTTATTTGTAGGAGCTAAAGATAAGATGGAAATGGAGAAAGTTCCACAAGCGGGTTATGAAATAGAAGGATTATGGATTTCTGGAATACAACGAAAATTAACAAGAAAAAATGCAAGTTTTCCTTTTAAACTGATTGATAGTTTGTGGAAAGCAAGAAGAATTATTAGAAGATTTAAACCAGATATTGCAATTGGAACTGGTGGTTTTGCAAGTGGGCCAACATTAATTATGGCAAACAGAAGAAAAATACCAACATTAATTCAAGAGCAAAACTCTTTTCCAGGAATTACAAATAGGTTATTGGGAAAAAGAGTTCAGAAAATATGTGTCGCATACGATAATTTAGAACGATTTTTTCCAGGAAATAAAATTATAAAAACAGGAAATCCAGTTAGACAAGATTTATTAACGATTCATTCCAAGTTACAAGCTGCAACCGATTTTTATCAATTGGATAAAAGTAAAAAAACATTATTGGTTTTAGGAGGAAGTTTAGGGGCACGTAAAATAAATCAGTTAGTAGAAGATAATTTAACTTTTTTTGAAAAGCAAAATATTGAAGTCATTTGGCAATGTGGAAAACTGTATTTCGATGAGTATAAAAAATACAACAATCATAAAAATGTACAAGTGCATGCTTTTTTAAACAAGATGGATTTAGCGTATGCAACTGCAGATTTTATAGTTTCAAGAGCTGGTGCAAGTTCTGTTTCGGAGTTGTGTATCGTTGGAAAACCTGTAATTTTTATTCCATCGCCAAATGTGGCTGAAGATCATCAAACAAAAAATGCAAAGTTTATTGTTGATAAACATGCTGCTTTAATGGTTAAAGAAAGTGAGTTAGAAACGTTTTCTGTAGTTTTCGAAAGCTTATTAAAAGACATTGGTAAACAACAAAGTTTATCAGAAAATATAAATGAATTGGCATTACCAAGTGCCACAAAAGATATTGTAGACGAGGTTGAAAAACTCATAAACCCATCTTAATCTTCCCAAAGGGAAGAAACACGGTTGTGGAAAAAGTAGTTTGGATAATTAGAAAGAAGTATGAATAACAGTAATAAAAATATTAGCAAGAGTGCGAAAGTCCTTCCCTTTGGGAAGGATTTAGGATGGGCTTGTATATATTTCATCGGAATTGGTGGCATAGGAATGAGTGCAATTGCACGTTTCTTCGCTATGAATGGAAAGCAAGTTGCTGGTTACGATAAAACGCCTTCTCAAATCACGAAAGATTTGGGAGATTTGGGTGTGGAAATTCATTTTGAAGATGCTGTAAAAAATATTCCTATTTCGTTTATAGATAAAAAGAAAACATTGGTTGTTTACACGCCAGCAGTTCCTAAAAATCATAGTGAATTAAATTATTTTAAGAATAATAATTTTACAATTTTAAAAAGAGCAGAAGTTTTAGGTTTAATAACTGAAACTACATTTTGCTTGGCAGCTGCAGGTACACATGGAAAAACAACTACTTCTTGTATTTTAGGACATATCATGGAGGAAGTAAAAGCAACTTCTTTTTTAGGTGGAATTTCAGAAAATTACAATTCGAATTTAATCTTAGGAGAAGATAAAATAAGTGTTGTAGAGGCAGATGAATTTGATAGGTCTTTCTTGAAATTGAGTCCCAATATTGCTTGCGTAACTTCTATGGATGCAGATCATTTAGATATTTACGAAAAACCAGAAGCCTTAACAGAATCGTTTATAGAGTTTGCAAATAAAGTTTCAGATACTTTAATTGTTGCAAAAGGATTGCCTTTAAACGGTTTGACTTATGCAATTGAAGAAAATGCAGATTACAAAGCCTTCAATTTAAAAATTGAAGAAGGAAAATATGTATTTGATGTACAAACACCATCAGAAATTATAAATAATATTGAATTCCA
This sequence comes from Polaribacter haliotis, assembly GCF_014784055.1. NCBI lineage: Bacteria > Pseudomonadati > Bacteroidota > Flavobacteriia > Flavobacteriales > Flavobacteriaceae > Polaribacter > Polaribacter haliotis. The sequence goes on from NZ_CP061813.1 coordinate 3,241,923, forward strand.
TTTACCAGGAAATCATAATGTTATGAATGCTTTAGCTGCTTTTGCAATGGCAGATGTTTATGGAGTATCATCAACAATAATAAAACAACGATTAGGAAGTTTTAAAGGAGTAAAACGTAGGTTTTCGTATAAAATTAAATCAGCAAATTTTGTGTTGATAGACGATTATGCACACCATCCAACAGAGATAAATGCAGTAGAAAATGCTGTGAGAGAAATGTATCCGAAAGAAAAAATTTTGGTCGTTTTTCAACCACATTTATTTTCAAGAACGAGAGATTTTGTGGACGATTTTGCTGTTGCTTTATCAAAATTTGATGAAGTATTGCTGTTAGATATTTATCCAGCAAGAGAAGAACCAATTTCGGGAGTTACTTCCAATTGGCTGTTAGAAAAAATTGAAGGCGCGCATAAAAAAATGACTCAAAAAAATAATTTAGTAAAAGATATTAAAAATTCATTTGCAAATGTAGTGGTTATGTTAGGTGCAGGCGATATTGGAGTGTTGGTAAATGAAGTAACAAACGAACTTTTAAAACCCCAAGAAAATGAAGTTTAAAAGGTTACTGAAATATCTATTATTTGTAGTGTTAACAATATGTTTAACTTTTTTATATAGTTTTTCTTCAGAGAGAAATGAGCGAAAAAAAGTATCTAAAATTGAAGTTGAATTTGAGGCTGGAGACAATAATTTTCTAACACATGCCATGGTTAATAAATTGTTAATACAAAATGACACGACTGTGAAAAACCAAGCAAAATCTGTAATAGATTTATACAAATTAGAGAATAACGTATCCAAAAATCCTTATGTGGAAAAAGCAGCAGTTTTTTTAAGCATAAATGGAGTGTTAAAGTCTACCATAAAACAACGTACACCAATTGTAAGAATTATTACAGATAATGATTCTTATTATGTTGATAAACAAGGGGTAAAAGTACCTTTGTCTAGTAATTATTCTGCAAGAGTATTACTTGTTTCTGGTGTTAAAGGCGAAGAAGATGTAAAAGAGATTTTGCCTTTGGTTCGCTATATTTTAGCAGATAATTTTCTGCAAAAAGAAATAGTCGGAATTCAAAAATCTGACATGAATGAGTACGAATTTTCCGTAAGAAGCGGCAATTATAAAATCGATTTTGGAAAATTAAGTGATGTTGAAGTGAAATTTAAGAAGTTAAAAGCATTTTACAACACGACATTTAAAGACAAAACGATTCAAGATTATAAAAGCATTAATGTAAAATATCACAACCAAGTTGTGTGCACAAAATAAGTCAAAATGGAAAACAATAAAATAGCTGTTGGTTTAGACATTGGTACAACCAAAATTGTTGCCATGATTGGTCGTAAAAACGAATATGACAAAATTGAAGTTGTTGGTATTGGTAAAGCGAAAAGTTTAGGTGTAAAACGTGGAGTTGTAAGTAATATTACACAAACGATTCAATCGATACAACAAGCTGTAGACGAAGCAGAAAGTGTGTCTGGAGTTAAAATTGAAGATGTTGTGGTTGGTATTGCTGGGCAGCATATAAGAAGTTTACATCATTCAGATTATATCACGAGAAACAATGCAGACGAGGTTATAGACGAGACAGATATCGAGAATTTGGTGAATCAAGTTCATAAATTGGTGATGTTGCCTGGAGAAGAAATTATCCATGTATTGCCACAAGAATTTAAGGTAGATTCTCAAGCAGATATTAAAGAGCCAATAGGTATGTATGGAGGTCGTTTAGAAGCGAATTTTCATGTAGTTGTTGGGCAAGTTTCTTCCATTAGAAATATTGGACGTTGTGTAAAAAGTTCTGGTTTGGGTTTAAGTGATATCACTTTAGAACCTTTGGCTTCTGCAGATGCAGTTTTAAGTCAAGAAGAAAAAGAAGCTGGAGTTGCATTAATAGATATTGGAGGTGGAACTACAGATTTAGCAATTTTTAAAGACGGTATTATTCGTCATACAGCAGTAATTCCTTTCGGAGGAAATGTAATTACAGACGATATTAAAGAAGGTTGTTCAATTATAGAAAAACAAGCTGAATTATTGAAAATTAAGTTTGGTTCTGCTTGGCCAGGAGAAAACAAAGAAACAGAAATCGTTTCTATTCCAGGTTTAAGAGGAAGAGAACCAAAGGAAATTACGCTTAAAAATTTATCAAAAATTATACATGCTAGAGTTCAAGAAATAATTGAGCATGTGTATTTAGAAATAAAAAATTACGGACACGAAACCCAAAAAGGAAAATTAATTGCAGGAATCGTGTTAACTGGTGGAGGTTCTCAAGTAAAGCATTTACGTCAGTTAGTAGAATATATTACTGGAATGGATGCAAGAATTGGTTTTCCAAACGAACATTTGGCAGGAGATTCAGATGATTTATTGTCAAGCCCAGCTTATGCAACAGCAGTTGGTTTGTTAATGGAAGGTTTAAACAGACACACCAAAGAAGAGGAAGAAATAGAAGAAGCGATTGAACAAATTATGGAGGTTGAAAATGTTGAAACTTCGGAAGAAGAAAAACCACCAATTGTTGAAGAAGCACCAAAACCAAAAAAGAAAAAGAAGAAATCGTTTTTCGAAAAATTTACAGAAGGATTAAAAGATTTTTTGGATAACGCTGAATAAGTTCAAAATTCAGTATTTAAAGTTCAAGATTAAAAAGAAAAAAATATTAAAATATAAAGTTACGTTATTATGAGCGCAGAATTCGATAACATTTCATTTGACATGCCTAAAACGCAATCGAACACCATTAAGGTAATTGGTGTTGGTGGTGGAGGAAGCAACGCAGTAAACCACATGTACACACAACAAATTAGAGGTGTAGACTTCGTAATTTGTAATACAGATTCCCAAGCTTTGGAGAACAGTCCAGTTCCTAACAAAATTCAGTTAGGTGCCAACTTAACTTCAGGTTTAGGAGCAGGAGCAAACCCAGAAATTGGAGCACAAGCTGCCAAAGAAAGTATGCAAGAAATTCAGCAAATGTTAAATACCCAAACAAAAATGGTATTTATTACTGCAGGAATGGGAGGTGGAACTGGAACTGGAGCAGCACCAATAATTGCGAAAATCGCAAAAGATATGGATATTCTTACGGTTGGAATCGTAACAATGCCATTTGCTTTCGAAGGTAGAAGACGTTCAAAACAAGCACAATTAGGAATCGATCAACTGCGACAAAATGTAGATTCTTTAATTGTAATTAACAATAATAAATTACGTGAAGTTTACGGAAACCTTGGTTTTAAAGCTGGTTTCTCGAAAGCAGATGAGGTTTTATCTACTGCTTCTCGTGGAATTGCGGAAGTAATTACACATCACTACAAGCAAAATATTGACTTGCATGATGCAAAAACGGTACTTTCTAACAGTGGAACTGCAATTATGGGTTCTGCAAAAGAAGAAGGTAAAGACAGAGCAAAAACTGCAATTGTAAAAGCGTTAGATTCTCCATTATTAAACGATAATAAAATTACTGGCGCTAAAAACGTATTGTTATTAATTGTTTCTGGAACTAACGAAGTTACTTTAGATGAAATAGGAGAAATAAACGACTTTATACAAGATGAAGCTGGTTACGATGCCAACATTATTATGGGTATTGGAGAAGATGAAGAGTTGGGAGATGCAATTGCTGTAACGATTGTTGCAACTGGTTTTGCAGCCGATCAACAAAGTACAATTACAAATACAGAAGTTAAGAAAATTGTGCACACTTTAGAGGACGAGCAAAAAGCGACTTACGATTTTAGTGAGAAAACAATTACAAAATCTCCGACTTTAGATCAGCCAATTTCTAACACACCAGAGCAGAAAATTGTACATACCTTAGAAGATGATGTAGATACAGTTACAAAGCCAAATTCTCCTCAAATGGAATTGATTCCAACTTCGGAAATTATTGCGAATATGCCTGTTTCTTATGATGAAATTTCTTTAGAAAGTGTTTCTGATGACGATTTTATTATTACAGATGTTACTCCAGTTATAGAGGAAGAAGTGGAGGAAGAGCCTCTACAAATGCAAGCAGATTTATTATTTGATTTGCCTTTAAATTCTTATACTGAAGTAAATGAAGATGAAGAAATTAAATTCGATTTGAATGAAGAAGAAAAAATTGTAAATGAAATTGAAGTTTCGCAACCAGAAGAAATAAAGGTTGAAGCTGAAGTTGAAAAAAGATACGTTTTAGAAGATTTTGATGCAAAACCAACCATTGGAAAAAGTTCTCATATTATGGAGAATAAAGCAGTTGTTGAAGAGGAAGAAATTCGTTTTGAATTAAAAACGGCAACTCCACAAGCGGAAATAAACCAAATTGAAACTAGAAGTGAAGAAGTTTCTCCTTTAGATTTAACAATTACGGAACTTCAGCAGAGAGCTGAAGAAAGACGAAACAAAATGAAAGGTTTCAACTATAAATTTAACGATCAGTTAAATAAAAATATAGATGAAATTGAGCGTCAGCCAGCATATAAAAGACAAGGTGTAGATTTGAATGTAAATGCGCCAATTAGCCAATCTAAAACAGCTATTAAAAAAGAAGACGACCAAATAGATTTTAAATCTAATAACTCTTTTTTACATGATAATGTAGATTAATTTCTCAATAAAATTACTTAAAAAAGCAAAACCACATCTTAAAACGATGTGGTTTTGTTGTTTTTATAAAATTATTTTTACTTTTTTTTCCAATTGTCGTAAACCATGAACCCTACAAAAACCAAGTTTTGGTAATTTATTTAGAATTTTAAAGTGTAACGTTTTGTTTTTTCTATCGTCTTCTAAGTATAATAAACAAACCAAAAATATTTTAATATATACTATTATGAAAGCATCAACTACACCAACACAATTAGAAAGAGGAATTTTAACATCTGCTTATAAACAAGATATTAAAGGCGGATTTGCAACAGCAAAATCGGAATCTTTATCGAATGTAAAATATTCTATTTTTAATCAGGAAAGTATTGAAAGTCCAATAGGCGTTGTTTTAAGAGTTTCTCTTTTTGCAATTGCTATTATTATGATTTCTTTCTAAGGAGTACACAATCAACCCAAAAACCACTCCATATGCTAGAAAGAGTTTATTCTCTTTCTATAGATTAGAGAAATTGTAATTTAGACCTCACAGGTTTTTAAAACTTGTGAGGTCTTTTTTATTAGCTTTTAGAAAAGAATTAAATATCCTCGATTAAATAATTGTTTGGCAAACAAGCTTGCGTGAAGGATTGTAGCAATTGTTTGAGCTCTTTTTTCTTTTTAGAAAAAAAGCGAGTGCGAAAAGCCTGACCTGAAAGGACACGCCCAAAACAAAAAAAATCCACCTTAAAAAAGATGGATTTTTATATAGATTTAAGTTTGAGGTTTTAACTCAACGCTTTTTTAATTCTTTTAATTGCTTCACGAATTTGTAATTCGGATGCTGCATAAGAAATTCTGATACAGTTTGGTGTACCAAAGGCATCTCCTGTTACTGTTGCAACATTGGCATTTTCTAGGATAAACAAAGAAAAATCGCTTGCATTATTAATTTTTGTCCCATTGATTGTTTTACCAAAGAATGCAGAAATATCTGGAAAAACGTAAAAAGCTCCTTCAGGAACATTTACTTTAAAACCATCGATTTCTCTAAGCAAACCAATTACAATATCTCTACGAGTTTTAAACTCGTCTACCATATATTGAATTTTTTCAACTGGCGCTAAAACAGCTGTAATGGCAGCTCTTTGAGCGATACAGTTTGTACCAGATGTAATTTGCCCTTGCATTTTTGTACACGCCTTTGCAATCCATTCTGGTGCTCCAATAAAACCAATTCTCCAACCAGTCATCGCAAAACCTTTTGCCAAACCGTTTACAGTAATTGTTCTGTCATACATACTTTCGATTGCAGCAAAACTAAATGGTTTTGAATCGTAATTTACGTGTTCGTAAATCTCGTCCGACAAAACATAAATCTGTGGATGTTTTTCTAAAACAGCTGCTAAAGCTCTGTATTCTTCTTCAGAATAAATAGTTCCACTTGGGTTATTTGGCGAATTGAAAAACACCATTTTTGTTTTTGGTGTAATTGCTGCCTCTAATTGTTCTGGTGTAATTTTAAAATCGTTCTCTATTGATGAAGGAATTTCTACATACTTTGCTTCACACAAAATAGCAATAGCAGAGTAACTTACCCAATAAGGTGCTGGTAATAAAACTTCGTCTCCTGGGTTTAATAAAACCTGTGCAATGTTTGCAATAGATTGTTTTGCTCCTGTAGAAACCACAACCTGACTTGGTTTATAGTCTAAATTATTATCGCGTTTAAATTTTACGCAAATCGCCTCTTTTAATTCTGCATAACCATCTACTGGAGAATACGAATTGTAATTTTGATTGATTGCTTCAATTGCAGCATCTTTAATAAAATCTGGCGTATTAAAATCTGGTTCTCCCAAACTTAAACCAATAATATCTTTTCCTTCTGCTCTTAATTCTCTCGCTTTTGCAGCCATTGCTAAAGTTTGAGAAACTGGTAAACTGTTAATTCTGTCCGATAATGGATGTTTCATTGTGTAATCGTGTAATTGTTTACTATTTAATTGTAAAAGTTATGCCAATTCTGGCTTTTGACCTAAAACGCCTAAGTGTCTAAAGTGCTCCACAACTGCTTTACGCATTGTTTTATATTCGTTATAAGGCAAATTAAATTCTTGTGCTGTTTCTTTTACAATTTTAGCTAAATTATTATAATGTACATGAGAAATGTGTGGAAAAATATGATGTTCAACTTGATGATTTAAACCTCCTGTATAGAAGTTTACCAACCAATTCGTAGGCGCAAAGTTAGAGGTGGTGTATAATTGGTGGACTGCCCAAGTGTGTTCTAAATTTCCGTCTTTGTCTGGAAGTGGCATTTCTGTGTTTGGTACAATGTGTGCCAATTGAAAAACCAAACTTAAAATCATACCTGCTGTATAATGCATTACAAAGAAACCTACTAAAACTTTCCACCAAGCAACGTCTAAAACTAATAAAGGTAAAACAATCCAAAGTGCGTAATACACAATTTTAGAAATTACCAATTTTGTCCATTCTACTTTTGGGTTTGGAAATTTACCATAAGATAATTTTCTTTTTAAATAACTGTGCATTTGCTTAATATCTGTAGTAATTGCCCAGTTTATGGTTAATAAACCATATAAAAATATCGAATAATATTTTTGAATTTTATGAATTGGTAACCAAGAAGAATGTTGGGAAAAACGGATAATTCTACCTGCATCTATATCTTCATCATGGCCTTCTACATTTGTAAATGTGTGGTGTAAAACATTGTGTTGTACTTTCCAATTATAAACGTTTCCTGCAAGGATGTAAATACTACTTCCCATTAATTTATTTACCCATTTTCTTTTAGAAAAAGACTCGTGGTTTGCATCGTGCATTACATTCATACCAACACCAGCCATTCCAATTCCTGTAACGACCATCAACAAAATCATAACCCATTGTGGCATAGAAACCGTTAATATTAAAATAAAAGGAATTAAGAAAAGAGAAAACATAATAATTGCTTTGGTGTACAATTTCCAGTTTCCTGTTCTTTTTAGGTTATTATCTTTAAAATAATTATTTACTCTTTTATTTAGAGTTCTAAAGAATTTGGCTTTATCTACTCTGGAAAAATTTATTGTTTTCATTTATTGTTTTAATAATAAGTTGCAAAAATAATCTTTTTGAATTTGCTTTGTATGATAAACGTCAGCTTTTGTTGCTAATTGTTTGTTAAGTATAACTATTTTTGCATTTCAAACCTTATATAGATGGATATTATTCACAAATATTTTAAAAATTTATCAGAAACGCAAATTCAACAGTTTAGTAAGTTACAAGAGTTGTACCAAGATTGGAATTTGAAAATAAATGTTGTTTCGAGAAAAGATATCGACGAGTTATACTTGCGTCATGTTTTACATTCTTTAGGAATCGCTAAAATTGTAAATTTTAAACCGGGTTCTAAAGTTATGGATGTTGGTACTGGAGGAGGTTTTCCTGGAATTCCATTGGCAATTTTATTTCCTGAAACTCAGTTTCATTTGGTAGATTCTATCGGAAAAAAGATAAAAGTGGTGGATGAAGTTGTGGCTGGTTTGGGTTTAGAAAATGTTAAAACCACCAATGGAAGAGTAGAGGAAGTAAAAGATACCTACGATTTTATTGTAAGTAGAGCAGTAGCACAAATGGAAACTTTTGTAGGTTGGACAAGAGGAAAAATCAATAAAAAACAGAATCACGATATTAAAAACGGAATTCTATATTTAAAAGGTGGCGATTTAACGGAAGAATTAAAAATCTATACTTCTGCCACGATTTACGATTTACCTGATTATTTTGATGAAGAGTTTTTTGAGACTAAAAAAGTAGTGCATTTGGGAATGAAGTTTAAGGGGTAGTTACTCAAAAACCTTAAATTTAGACTCATATACTATAATTTGTTGTTCATACGATGTTGATATTTAGTTGTTTCCTTTCTTTTTTATAGTTTTACTTTTCAACTAATAAAAAAGAAGAAAATGAATTTAAAAAGAACATTTGGAGCAGTATTAACCACATTAGGAATTATAGGATTAATTTACACAGGGTACATGGTTTTACAGGGTGGTGGAGAAATTACATCTATGATTGTATTTGGTATTTTAGGTTTTATCTTTTTTGCTTATGGAATTAGCTTGGTGAGAACTACTAAAGATGAGGCTTAAGATTTAGCTTTTTGAAAAAATATTTATAAATAAAAAACAGAAATCCTATTTAGATTTCTGTTTTTTATTTTTGCTAACTGTTGGAATAAGAATAGTAGCCGATTTCGGAACTCATTTTTTTCAATTTACAAATATTTTTTTCCTTACTACAATGTTCATATTTGATATTTTGAGGCTATTATTTTTGTTTTTTCTTGTGTATTTTAAATCCATGAAGTACTGTCCAAGGATTACCTTTTGCATTAAAGCCGCTAGGCAAAAACATGTAAGATGGAACTCCATCAACTTTAATAATTTTTGGTCGCTCAAATTTGTTTGCACCATAAACTGTCTTTCCTTTAGAAAAATCTTGATTTGGAAACAATTTTGGACGAGTTTCCCATGCAATGGATTTTGGAACCATTAAAACCTCTCCTGTTCTTTCAAAATGTCCTAAATCCATTTCCATATATATACCTCCATCTGCAGAATACATACCAAAATTATCGCACATAGTAGCTGAGACAATACCATCTGCATTTACAAATGCACAGAGGTCTTCCACTTTTTTTCCAGCTGGAGAAGCAAATGCAGATCCAACTTGTTCAATGTATGGGCCTTCAAGATTATTAGCAACTGCGACTCCTAATGAAGTATTATCATGATTACTACCTATATTTTTTTTCATTGGTACATTTCGTGGGTTGTACATAAAAAACAAATAATATTTATCATGATATTTAATAAGTGAATTATTGTCAGTTCCTCGCAAACTTTTGTAGGATGGGTAACCAGGTTCTGAAGACTTCTGCATAATCATCCCAACATCTTGCCATGAGCCTTCTGGATTCTTAGCAATTTTCATTCCAATTTTCCCATCCGAAATAGCTCCTTTTTCAGGGTATGAAATATAAGTTAAAACATATTTTCCATCTATAATTTTTACCTCAGGATTATGAGCTGTGTATTGATTCCATTCACCTTCTTTATTTCCACCAGGTCTTGCGCTTAAAATTGTCTTTACAAATTGGTAGGGACCTTCTGGCTTATCAGCTTTGAAATAATTTACTTCAGACTCAACACTCCATGCCGAAAAACCATGTTTTGTATTCCATTGACAAGCAAACATGTGAAACTTGCCATCTTCACCTTGAACAACAGAAGTTCCCCAAGTGTAATAATCTGGTCTGTCGAGAACTACTCCTAAATATTCAAGATTATTAACAAACTCCCGCGAAACTGAAGGAAGTGATTCTTCAGTAGATTGATACATCTTCACTTCTTTTTCCGAACATGCAAAAAAAAGGATTATACTAACAATAACTAGAATTCTATGTGTAACAAATCTCATACTTTATTATGTTTTAAATTTTAACAATTCTTTTACGATTACATTTTAATTAGTTATTGAAACAAGTTCAGCACAAGTAGCGAATTTAGATTTTTTTAAGCATAAAATCAACAAGGAAAAAATTTGTTTTACCTGTTTATTATTTTTCAAACAAAATAACCATAGAAGTCTCAGGAACATTAAAACTCCCAAAAACACTTTCTTTCCCATCAAAATCAAAAGAATCTCCAAGAACTGCAACTTTCCAAGATTTCTCTAATTTATAATTTACAACATTTTTTTGTGCATTAAAAATGACCAAAATAGTTTTCCAAGAATCGTTGTTTGCGCTGTTATTCAGCTGATATGAAACCAATCCATTTTCAATTTCTTTAAACTCTAAATTTTCTTGTACTTCTTTTGCAGTTGGCATTCTAAAGGCAGGATGCTCTTTTCGCAAGCGAATTAAATTTTTGTAATAAGTTACAACATTCGCATTTTTTACTTTTAAATTCCAATCTATTTGATTTACGGAATCTGGAGATTTATACGAATTATGTTCTCCGTTTTTGGTACGCATCATTTCTGAACCTGCATGTAAAAAAGGCGTTCCTTGAGAAGTTAAAATAATAGCAGTTGCCAATTTGTGCATCGCTTTTATTTCCTGTTCAGAAGCGTTTGGTTGAGAGATTTTTAGTTTATCGAACAATGTGTGATTATCATGACAAGAAACATAGTTTATGGCTTGCCAAGGTTGGTATGCCCAAGGTTTATCAGAATAATTTACAGCTTTATAATTGATTTGAGGATGATTTATGGAGCCTACAATTCCGAATTTTATAGATTCTTCTTTGTTTTCTGCACCACTTACAAAACCGGTGCTTTTATCATCAAAAACAGAACCTTTAATTCCATCTCGAATATCATCCGAAAAAGCAGCAATTTGTGGCATTTGTTGTATGTGTTTTTTCAAAGCTCTTTTTTCTTCAGGAAGAGGAGAGTCGTTTGCAGTCCAACCTTCGCCATAAATAAGTGCATTTTTATTTATTTTTTTTACTTCAGAAGCAATTAAATTCATGGTTTCAATATCATGGATTCCCATTAAATCGAATCGAAATCCATCTAAATGATATTCGGTTGCCCAATATTTTACAGACTCTAAAATAAATTTACGCATCATTTTTCTTTCTGAAGCTGTTTCGTTTCCACAAGCTGCAGCATCAGAAAAAGAACCATCTTTATTAAATCTGTAATAATAATTCGGGTTTTCTAAATTGAAATTTGAGTTTTCTGTTCTTCCTGTATGATTGTAAACTACATCTAAAATAACACCAATATTTGCATCGTGAAATGCTTTTACCATCGTTTTGAATTCTTTAATTCGAATTTCGGCATCAAAAGGATTCGTTGCAAAAGAACCTTCAGGAACATTGTAGTTCTGTGGATCATAACCCCAATTGAATTGTGGTTTGTCTAAATTGGTTTCATCAATCGAATAATTATCAAAAGTGGGTAATAAATGGACGTGCGTTATTCCTAATTCTTTAATATGGTCAATTGCAGTCGCTACATTTTGGTTGCTTTTTGTACCTAGTTCTACCAAACCTACATACTTTCCAGCAAAAGAAGAATTTGCTCCCTTTTGAATGGTAATATCTCTAATATGCAGTTCGTAAATAATGGCATCATTTGGCGATTTTAAATTGACATATTTATCAGTTTTCCAATTTGTTGGATTTGTAGTTTCAAAATCTAAAATCATGGCTCTGTTTCCATTTACGCCAACTGCTTTTGCATAAATCCCAGGAGTTTCTGCTAACCATTTATTATTTACAAATACTTGATAGGTATAATAGGTTCCATGTAAATCTCCTTTAATTGTTTTCGACCAAACACCATTTTCATCATCTTTTAAAGAATGAGTTTCAAAAACATCAGAATTATTTCCTGTTTTGTAAAAATTGAGCTTTACAGCAGTTGCAGCTGGAGACCAAATTTTAAAAGTAGTTGCTTCTTTAGAATACGCTAACCAAAGATTTTTTTCTGAAGTTGGATATGCATCAAAATTAGCGAAAATAGTTTGTCTTTGTTTACAAGAAGAAATAAGCGTCATAAAAAGTAAGAAAGTGAATAGTTGAGGTACTTTCATATCGTAAAATTAGATTGAAAGTAGAAAGTTCTTCAATTTTATTGAAATAAGCAACAGAATTATAATATTAAATTATAGCAAACTGTTTTAAAAAAAATCCAATAATAATTGAAAGAATTACAAATACAATGGTTAGTAGAACTAGACCAATTATAAAACGTAAAAGTTTAAGCAACGCTTTTCCAAAAGAATGGCTGTATAACTTGGAAGTAGCATATAAGTAATAAGCAATGTATGCAAACATACTGTACATATAAATGGATGGGTGAATTAACATCGCAGCAAAAAAAGCAATGATTGTAAAGTACGTAGCAAAACCATAAATGTATGCGTTTATTACTATGTGCTCCCCAAAATTATGAGGTTTTCGATACGTCCATTTGCTTAGTAAAGCATAAAGAGGTAGAAATAAAAAGGTAAGTAAATTAAAATAACGAAGCATAAACTGCATCATGTTATCCAGTAATTTTATTTGAAACTGAGCTGATTGTTTCTCAATTTTTATAGTAGCCATTTCTTCTTTAGAGATACCTTTTAACGAAGATAAATCTATGTCTGCAGCTTTCTTAACCTCAATCATTCGCTCGGAATTGTAGGACCCATGAATTGCAATAAAATCATCTGCAAAATAATTGTAAATAACCAAAGACAAAGCAGCAGCAATTGCTAAAAAAGCAAAAGGATTTACATACTTTTTACGAACACCAGAAATATATTCACCAATAACTTCTTCTGGATTTGTAACCATTTTTCTTAAGGTTAAGAAAAATTTACTATCAACACCAAATACTTCCTTAACCAATTCTGAAATTAGATGCTTAAAAGTAATTCTATAGGTAACTACTTTAGCGCCACAATTGTCACAAAATTGAGCATTTTCTTCTAAAGAATCTTGACAGTTTTTACAATTCATATATCAAATATAACTAAAAAATAGAGCAAGCTGTTTTTGTAGTAAAATTCTCTAAAAACAACATTCCTTTGTAAGAATTTCCTTTTTTATTCAGTTTTGGACTCCATACTGCAATGCAAAACTCATCTGGATGAATTGCTACAATTCCTCCACCAACTCCACTTTTACCAGGCAAACCAACTCTAAAAGCAAATTCCCCAGACTCATCATAAAAACCACAAGTAAGCATAATTGCATTTATTCTTTTTGCTTGACTTTCTGTAAGAACGCTGTTTTCTTTATGAGTTCTAAATTTATCATCTGCTAAATACAAAAATATTTCAGATAATTCTTTGCAACTCATTTCTAAAGAACAAATATGAAAATAAAAGTCTAAAACTTCATCTACATTATTTTTAATGTTTTTAAAAGACTTTATAAAATTACACAAAGCCACATTTCTAAAACCAGTATTTTTTTCTGATGTTGCTACTTTTTCAGAATAATTTAAAGTGAAATTATTAGATAATTCTCTGCAAAAGTTTAAAAATTCTTCTTTTGGATTTTGTAAATGAGAAATTAAAACATCGCAAACAACAATTGCACCCGAGTTTATAAAAGGGTTTCTCGGAATTCCGTAATCAGATTCTAATTGTTGTAAAGAATTAAACGGATTTCCAGAAGGCTCTACATCTACTCTTTGCCATAATTTTTCTCCTTCCAATTTGTAAGCCAACGTAAGTGTTAGAATTTTGGAAATACTTTGTATAGAGAATTTCCCTTCGAAATTACCTATTCCAAAACTTTCGTTATTTATTTTAGTGATGTTTATGCCAAAATTATCTGCAGAAACATTGCCCAATTCAGGAATATAATTGGCTACTTTACCAAGATCTTCTACGTCTTTTATATCAGAATAAATCTCTGTAATTATTTTTTGGTATTTTTTTATTTGCATACTGAAAACTTTAAAAGCGAAGTTAACTTTTTAAGAACAAAAAAGGAACTACATTTCTGTAATTCCTTTTATAAAATTTTATGAAAATTACTCCTTTACAAAGCTTCTACAAACAAACCTTCGTCTGTTTTAGAAACCTTGGCAACATCTTTTTTTGTTAAACCTTTAATAGTTTTATCCCATTTTTTGTTAGATAAACCAGACTGCGTTTTTAAATCGTTTAAATCTATTTTTCCAGCTTTTTCAATCGTTGCTAAAACTGCTTTTTCTTCGTCATTTAATTCAATAGAAGGCGCTTTTTTCTCAGGTCTCATTTGAGGGAAAAATAAAACTTCTTGTATAGATTGGTTGTTTGTTAAAAACATAATTAATCTGTCCATTCCAATTCCCATTCCAGAAGTTGGAGGCATTCCATATTCTAACGCACGTAAGAAATCTTCATCTATAAATTCAGTTGCTTCATCATCACCTTTTTGCGCTAGTTTCAATTGATGCTCAAAACGTTCACGTTGGTCAATTGGGTCGTTTAATTCGGAATATGCATTTGCAATTTCTTTACCACAAACCATTAATTCAAAACGTTCTGTTAATTCTGGGTTGTCTCTATGTTCTTTACAAAGTGGCGACATTTCTTTCGGATAATCTGTAATAAAAGTAGGCTGAATGTAGTTTCCTTCACATTTTTCACCGAAAATTTCATCAATTAATTTTCCTTTACCCATGGTTTCATCAACCTCGATGTTCATCGATTTTGCTGCAGTTCTAATTTCATCTTCTGTTTTACCATTGATATCGAAACCAGTAAAATGTTTAATAGAATCTGCCATAGTTACTCTTGCATATGGCGCTTTAAAATCTATTTTATGTTCCCCAAAAGTAGCTTCAGAAGTTCCATTTACAGCAATTGCACAATGTTCTAAAAGTTGCTCACAGAAATCCATCATCCAATTGTAATCTTTGTAAGAAACATAGATTTCCATCGCTGTAAACTCAGGATTATGCGTTCTGTCCATTCCTTCATTTCTAAAGTTTTTCGAGAATTCATAAACACCATCAAAACCACCAACAATTAATCTTTTTAAATATAATTCGTTAGCAATTCTCATATATAATGGAATATCCAAAGAATTATGATGCGTTATAAAAGGCCTTGCTGCAGCACCACCAGGAATTGGTTGTAAAACTGGAGTTTCCACTTCAAAATAACCAGCATCATTAAAGAAAGAACGCATTGCATTAAACAATTTTGTTCTTTTAACAAATACTTCTTTTACATGTGGGTTTACCACTAAATCTGCATAACGTTGTCTGTAACGCATTTCTGGATCTGTAAAAGCATCATAGGTTACACCATCTTTCACTTTAGGTATTGGTAAAGGTTTCAACGCTTTAGAAAGCATTTTAAAATTCTTAACCATTACAGTTTTTTCACCAACTTTGGTAGTAAAAAGTACACCTTCAATACCAACAAAATCTCCTAAATCTAATAATTTTTTAAAGACATTATTGTAAAGTTCTTTATCTTCTCCAGTACAAATTTCGTCACGATTAAAATACAGTTGTATTCTACCTTCACCATCTTGTAATTGTCCGAAAGAAGCCTTTCCTTGAATGTTAATTACCATTAAACGTCCAGCAATAATTACCTCTTTACCTTCCTCGTAATTTTCTTTAATTTCTTTCGAATTAGAATTTACGGGAAACAAATCTGCAGGATAAGGGTTTATGCCCAAATCTCTTAATTTTGCAAGCTTTTCTCTACGTACAACTTCTTGTTCTGATAATTGCATTCTGTATTTTATTAGGTTCTATTTTTATAAAGACAGCAAAGATACAATCAATAAAAGAATTAGACAATTAGCGGAATTAATAAAATGCGGATTATTATTTGCGGAAATACGAAATCGTTGTATATTTGCCTGCTACTTTTTGTTGAAGTAGCATTTAGTTGTGTTGTTTGGCACTTTAGTAAAAGTGTCTTGGTTTTGTTAACCAATGGAAAGCTTCCCTTAAATGGGACGCTTTTTTTTATTTAAAAGAGTTTCATTTCTTTTTTTTGGAGCTATTTCCTGCTTTTCGCACTCGCTTTTTTTATTCTAAAAAGAATAAAAAAGAGCTCAAACAATTGCTACAATCAGGGCTAGACTAGTTTGCAAACTTTCAGTATTCAGTATTCAGTTTTCAGAAAACAATAAGCCTATGTTTTCTATGTTTCTATGTGGTAAAAAAGTTTTCATTTAGAATCAACTGTCAGTAAAATAAATTTAACTCAGCGTCTTTGCGAGAAAATGTATAATTATTATTTAAAAGAAATCTTCTTTAAACTCCCAAAACTTCATTAAAAACAGCACAACAAAAACAACAGCAACAGAAAACTTTATAGTAGCAGAAGCCAACAAACCAATAAAAGAACCAAAAGAAGCTTTAATTGCTCTATTTGTGTCTTTACTATCATATAAAAGTTCTCCAATTAAAGCTCCGAAAAAAGCGCCAATTAAAATCCCAAAAGGAATAGGAGTGAGCAAACCAACAATTAAACCAATTGTAGTTCCATAAACCCCATATTTACTACCACCAAAACGTTTAGTTCCAATTGCAGGAATTATATAATCTAGCACCCAAATAAGAATTGAAACTCCTAAAGTAATTCCTAAAAAATTCCAATTCATTGGAATTACTGAAGTAAAATGTAATACCAGCAGGCCAATCCAACCTGTTAAAGGTCCAGGTAAAATTGGTAAAAAAGAACCAACGATTCCTAATAATACCAATAGGAAACCAATAATTAATAAAAATATATCCATAGTCAATTTTAAATGTTAAGACGAAAATACAAAACCTTTGTTACATTTTTTTAACTAAATAATTAGTTTAAACTAATTATTTAGTTATATTTGTCATGTTGAACTAAAAGTTTAGTTAAAATTATGAACAAACAATTAACAAAAGCAGAGGAGCAGATAATGCAAGTTTTATGGGATTTACAAGAAGCTTCTGTAAAAGAAGTAATTGATAAATTACCAGAACCAAAGCCAGCATATAATACAGTCTCTACAATTATAAGAATTTTAGAAACCAAAGAATTTGTAGACCATAAACCAGTTGGTAGAGGTTTTATTTATTACCCAATTATTGAAAAAGAGACTTATAGTAACCAAAGTTTACACAAATTAATGAATGGTTATTTCGATGGTTCTTTTAAAAGCATGGTTTCCTTTTTTGTAAAAGAAAATAAAATGGATGTTAAAGAACTTGAATCTATTTTAAAAGAAGTAAATAAAAATAAAAAATCATGATAAATTATATAATTCAAGTTGTTTTATGTCAAGTGTTCTTTTTGGTTTTTTACGACCTCTTTTTAAGTAAAGAAACTTTTTTTAAGAAAAATAGAGGGTATCTATTAAGTACTCCAATATTGTCTTTTATTTTACCTTTTATTAAAATACAAACGTTTCAAAAAGTATTACCAGAAAAGTTTTTTGTTTACTTGCCAGAGATCGTTATAGCTCCCAACAAAATAATCGAGAAAACTACATTTTATCAATCTATAAATTATGTAAATATTATATTTTGGATTGGCGTAAGTGTTTTTACAATTTTATTTTTATCTAAATTAATTAAGATTTTTATTTTAATAAAAAAATATCAAATTGAAAAAAAGGAGGGATTTACTTTAGTTCACCTTTCAAAACAAACAACTGCTTTTTCATTTTTTAATTACATTTTTTTAGGGAAAGAAATTCCAGAATCTCAAAAATCACAAATTATTGAACACGAATTAGTACACAGTAAACAAAGACATTCTCTTGATTTATTATTCTTCGAGTTTCTAAAAATTGTAATGTGGTTTAATCCCATGATTTTTATTTATCAGAAAAGAATAACCCTAGTTCATGAATATATTTCAGATGAAATTGCTACAAAGTTAACACCCAAAGAAAATTATATTAACAACTTATTATCCAACTTTTTTCAGGTTGAAAACATAGCGTTTGTCAATCAATTTTATAAACAAACATTAATAAAAAAAAGAATTATTATGATGACGAAAAACAAATCTAAAAAAATGAATCAGCTAAAATATCTAGTATTGATTCCTGTTTTGGCAAGTCTGCTTTTTTACATTTCATGTACAAAAACAAGTAAAAATGAAGAAATAGAACCTCTTGTAGAGGTTGAGGAAATTATAGAGGTTGTTGAACAGTCACCACGAATTGAAAATACAAATGATATAGATAATGGTGAAATTATTGAGGTGGAAGAAAGTGTTTCTTTTATGACAATAGAAAAAACGCCAAATTTTCCTGGTTGTAATTCTGGAGATAAAGATTGTTTCAATAGAAAGGTTCAAAAACATTTTATTCAAAAATTTGATTCTAGCTTAATGAAAACCTTAGGTTTATCACCTGGAAGAAAGCGAGTTTCTATTATGTTTAAGATAGATAAAACCGGAATTGTTGATGAAATTAAAGTAAGAGCACCACACCCAAAGATTAAAGAAGAAGTTATAAGAGTTATGAGTTTGCTACCACAAATGATTCCTGGAGAGCAAGATGGTGAAAAAGTCGCAGTAAAATACTCCATTCCGTTTACACTTTTTGTAGAAGACACTAAGAAAAAAGAATAATGAAAAAGAAAATTTTAATAATACTATTATTTATTACCATTTTAAAAGTTGAAGCTCAGTCTTCAACTTTTTCTGTGGTAGATAGTTTGTTCGAAAAAGGAAGGTACCAATTGGCTTTAAAAGAATTGGCAAATATGGATGCTTCTTTTAGTTCCAATTATAAAACTGCAACAATTTACGAATCGATAGATAATTACAAGAAAACTGCCGAATTTTTAGAAAAAGCTTTGGAGTTTCAAAACGATGAGCAAGCCAAATTAAAGTTGGCAAAAGCGTACCAAAGACTTAAAAAACCAAATAAATCTATTAAAATTTACGAGGAAATTACTTCCAAAGATTCGTTAAACTTGGTGTTAAAATACCAATTAGGGAAATTGTATTTAATTACGAATAATGCTACAAAAGCCAAGAAATTATTTAAAAAATTAATTAAAAAAGATCCAACGAATGCCCATTATTCTTATCAATTAGCTTTAGCATATGCAAAAGGAAACGATAGAGATCGAATGATAAATAGTTTTATAGATACCTTCGAAAAAGATACGACTCATTTAAAAGCAATCGCACATTTAGCATCTAGTTTTCAAAAATTGAAAGAAATAGATTCTACCAAGTTGTTTGTAGAAAAAGGATTGGAATTGGATAAAAACCACATCAATTTAAATAAATTAAAAATTAACCAATTATATCGCGAAAAGAAATACAAAGAAAGTATTCCACTACTTTTAAATTTAGATACAATCGATAAAAAAGATACATACAGTACTTCTATGTTAGGCAGAACTTATTACAATTTAGATAGTTTAGAAAAGTCCAAGAAATATTTTAAAAAACTATCTATTTTAGATCGAGAAAATTATAAAGCTTTTACCTATTTAGGGCATATTGCTATGAAAGAAAAAAAATATACAGGCGCTCAATTTTATTATAGAATTGCAACTACTAGAGGAAAAGAAAAAAGAGACGAAGAATATTTCGGATTGGCAACCATGTTCTACGAGACTAAAAAACCAAAGGATGCATTAATTAATTTCGAAAAAGCATACAAAGAGAATACAAGAAATTACAGGGCATTATATCAATTAGCAAAAATTTCTGACGATTATTATAAGGAGAAGAAAATAGCTTATAGACATTATATAAAATACATGGATAATTTCCAAGATAAAGATGCAGACATGACGAATTTTATAAAAAGAAGAATCGCAGAAATTAAAAACGATTATTTTATGAGAGGCGAAAAGTTAGATAGATAATATCATTAAAATTTAGTAGTTTTACGCTCTTGTTATAATTAACAAGAGCGTTTTATTTTACTAAAGATTATGAAATACTTAATCCCTTTTTTACTTTGCCTTACTTTTACTCTTCAGAT
The DNA here is from genome assembly GCF_014784055.1 of Polaribacter haliotis. NCBI lineage: Bacteria > Pseudomonadati > Bacteroidota > Flavobacteriia > Flavobacteriales > Flavobacteriaceae > Polaribacter > Polaribacter haliotis. Next base: position 3,261,985 of record NZ_CP061813.1, read on the forward strand.
AAAATCTCAAGATAAAAAAGCCATCGCAAATGTGTATTTCGAGAGAGCACAACAGAGCTACGAACAAAAAGATTTCGAGAAAACAACCGATTATTTAGAGAAAACAAAAAAATACTACGAAGGTATTATTAAAGAAGATGTGGCAATCTTTGGTGCCAAATATTACCATGAGCAAAATAATTACGAGAAATCGCAAGAGTATTTAAAAGCTTTTTTTTTACTTCAAAATAATAAAGGTTCTAATATCTATAAAGAAATGCTGTTGCTCTATACAGCAAATTTAGATGCTTTAGAAAATCCAGAAAATAATAAAAAACTTCGTTTAGAAAACCAAAGAAAAGATTCTTTAAAAGTTGCTTATAACGCTGCAATTAAAAATTATAAATCGAAGAATTATGCCAAGGCAATAAATAATATTACCAAGTTTGTAGCTTTAAAACCAAATTTAAATTCTAAGGAACTTAAAGAGTTAACAGAGATTTTAGAAATTATTAATGGAGAATTAAATCCGCAAGAAGAGGATGCAATTATTATAGAAGATCAAGATACTATAACAAATGAACCAACTTCTTTTTTAATTATTGAAGAAGTTCCTATTTATCCTGGTTGCGAAGGAAGCAAAAGAAATCTTAAAGATTGTTTTTCTAAGAAAGTTCAAGAACATTTTATAGAACATTTCGATGCAGATTTACCTAATAAATTAGGTTTGTCTTCTGGGAGAAAAAAAGTTTTAATTACATTTAAAATAGATAAATTAGGAGATATTGTAAATATTGGTGCAAGAGCGCCTCATGTAAAAATTAAAGAGGAGGCAATAAGAGTTTTAAAGTTAATGCCAAAAATGTTGCCTGGTAAACAAGAAGGAAAACCTGTTAGTGTTAGTTACTCTATTCCCTTTTCAATAATAGTAGAAGGCGCAAAAAAGGAGTAAATGTCGATAATATTTAGTAATTTCACCTAATATATAAAATGATGTTGTTACGTTTTTTTTCTTTTTTGATTTTAATTCTTTTTTGCATTTCTTGCGATAAGTTTTCGTTCAAAAAAAATACGAACAATAACGTTTTAGATACACTCGTAAATTTTTCTTCTGTAGATACGTATCCGTCTTTTAAAGTTTGTGATTCTTTAATTGAAAAATCTCAACAAGAAGATTGTTTTAGACATACCATTCATCAAAAAATAGGAGAGGAGTTACAAAAGCACGAGTTTACAATAAAAGATTCCATTGCTGAAGTTGTAATTGTAAATTTACTGATAAACTCTAAAGGAAATATCGAGTTAGAAACAATTGAATCTTCAGAAATTATAAAACAAGAATTACCAGAATTGGATAGTATTCTAAAAGTAAGCATTCAGCAAATTCCAACGATTTACCCTGCTATTAAAAGAGGTATTCCTGTAACCACCAAGTATAGGTTACCAATACAAATTCAACTAAAAGAATAATTCCAATACTTTCCTAAAATAAATTCAGAATACTATTGGAATTAGAAGTTTGTGAAATGTAAATACTCTAAGAGTTCAACATTTTCCAAAGCTTATCTTTTAATTCTTGTAAGCCAATTTCTGCAACCGAAGAAATAAAGATAGTTTCTATACCTTTTGGTAAGTCTTGTTTTATTTCAGCTATAAGCTCCTCATCTAACATGTCTGTTTTAGAAATTGCTAACAACCTATCTTTATCTAACAATTCTGGATTGTGCTGTTTCAGCTCATTTAGAAGAATGTCGTATTCTTTATTAATATCATTACTATCTGCAGGAATTAAGAATAACAAAGCAGAATTTCGCTCTATATGACGTAAAAAACGGTGTCCTAATCCTTTTCCTTCTGCAGCACCTTCTATAATTCCAGGAATGTCTGCAATTACAAATGTTTGATGATCTCTATGTTCTACAATTCCTAAATTGGGTTTAAGAGTTGTAAAGGCATAATCTGCAATTTTAGGTTTTGCGGAAGTTAAAACAGATAATAAAGTCGATTTTCCAGCATTTGGGAAACCAACCAAACCAACATCTGCTAATAATTTTAATTCAATTCTAAACCAACCATCTTGCCCGTCAATTCCAGGTTGTGCATATCTTGGTGTTTGGTTTGTAGAAGATTTAAAATGCCAGTTTCCAAGTCCGCCTTTTCCTCCAGGTAATAAAATTACTTCTTTTTCGTGGTCGGTAATTTCGTGTAAAATCTCGTCTGTATCTGCATCTCTAACAATGGTACCTAAAGGAACATCTATATAAATATCTTTGGCATCATGTCCAGTACTTCTGCTTGCACTTCCAGCACCACCACCTTCTGCTCTAAAATGACGTTTAAATTTCAGGTGAAATAATGTCCACATATTTTTGTCTCCACGTAAAATAATATGTCCTCCACGTCCTCCATCTCCACCATCAGGACCACCTTTGGTAATGTACTTTTCTCGATGTAAATGCACAGAACCTTGCCCTCCTTTTCCAGAAGATGCGTATATTTTTATGTAGTCAACAAAATTTCCTTCAGTCATAGTTTTTGTGTAATTGTGTAATTGTTGAAACGTGTAATCGTACTCGTTGCTTAAACAATTAAACGTTTAAACATTTACACATTTTTATAATGTATCAAATACTTTTGCGATACGTTGTGTAATTTCTTCGATAGAACCTACACCATTAATTCCGTAATATTTATTTTGAGCTTCGAAATAGTCTTTTAGAATCGCCGTTTTTGTGTTGTATTCGTTAAAACGATTTCTAATCTTAGTCTCATCTGTATCATCTGTTCTTCCGCTAGTTTTTCCTCTCTCTAACAAACGTTCTACCAATAAATCTTCTGGTACTTCTAATGCTACCATTCCATTTATTTGTTCTCCTTTATCGGCTAAAAAAGCGTCTAAAGCTTCTGCTTGCGATTGTGTTCTTGGAAAACCATCAAAAATAAACCCATTGGCATCTGCATTTTTTTCTACTTCTGCTTTTAGCATATTTATGGTCACTTCATCTGGTACTAAATCGCCTTCATCCATATATTTTTTGGCTAGTAAACCTAATTCTGTTTCATTTTTAATATTAAAACGGAATACATCTCCAGTAGAAATATGTACTAAATTGTACATGTCTTTTAAAAATGTTGCTTGTGTTCCTTTTCCTGCTCCTGGAGGGCCAAATAATACGATGTTTTTCATTGTTGGTGGTGTTGATAGTTGATATATTTCTGAATAATTTCTGCCTAAACCATTGTAGTCTAATCCATAACCTACAATAAATTTATCTTCGATACTTTTTCCGATATAATTTATAGGTAGCTCTTTTCTAAAAACGTCTGGTTTAAAGAATAAAGACGCTACTTTTAGTTGTTTTACATTCTTGTTTCTAAAGATATTGTAAATTTCTTGGAGTGTTGTTCCAGTATCTATAATATCTTCTAAAATGATAACTGTTCTTCCTGTTAAATCTTCATTAATACCTACCAATTCTTTTACATTTTCGGTAGAAGAAGTTCCTTGGTAAGAAGCTAATTTTACAAAAGAGACTTCGCAATTTCCTTCAAATTCTCTTATAAAATCGGCAGCAAATAAAAAACATCCATTTAAAATTCCCACAAAAATAGGAACTTCATCTTTAGGAAGGTCTCTTTTTACTTTATTTGCTAAATATTTTACGATACTTTTAATTTCGTTTTCAGAAATAAAAGGTTTAAAATATAAATCGTGAAGTTTTATAATACTCATAGAATGCAAATATAACTGCAATTGGTTAAATAGAAAAACCGTTTTCTTTTTGAAACTAAAACAAGTTCAGCCTAAAGAAAACGGTTTTTATTTATTTTAATTAGAACTATTTGTTCTTTTCTTCTTTTTTAGAAGCGTCATACATAATTGGTGTTGCTACAAATAAAGATGAATATGTACCAACAATAACACCTACAATTAAGGCGAACATAAATCCTTTAATAGAATCTCCTCCAAATAAGAAGATTGCTAACATTACCAATAATGTTGTTAAAGAAGTATTTATGGTTCTTCCTAAAGTAGAGCTTACAGCTTTATCTACGTTTTCTCCTAATGGTCTGTTTTTGTAATCTCCTACAAATTCTCTAATTCTATCGAAAATTACCACAGTATCATTTAAGGAGTAACCTACCACCGTTAAAATTGCGGCGATAAAAGATTGGCCAATTTCCATATCGAAAGGCATAAAATTGTAAGTGATTGAGAATACACCTAATACAATTAATACATCATGAAAAACGGCAACTACAGCTCCAATAGAGTAAGAAATTTTTCTAAAACGTAACAAAATGTATAAGAAAACCACTAATAACGATCCAAAAACTGCATATAAAGCATCTGTTTTAATATCATCTGCAATTGTCGGTTCTACTTTCATATAGCTCATTACACCTGCACCTGCTTTCTCGAATCCAGGTTTAAAAGTTTCGTAATCTATATTCCCTAAATAAGGTTTTAATCCAGTATATAAAGTATTTTGTACAGCTTCATCTACCTCTTGTCCTTCTTCATCAATTTTATAAACCGTAGTTATTTTTAATTGATTTGCTGTTCCATATGTTTTTACTTCTGGAGCCGTTCCAAAAGCATCTTTTAATGTTCCAGCAACTTCAGTAGCACTCATGTCTTGGTCGAAACGAACCACATAAGAACGCCCTCCTTTAAAATCTACACCTTGTTTTAAACCAATAGAGAAAATAGAAACGATTCCCGCTAAAATAATTGCTCCAGAAATGATGTATGCAACTTTACGTTTCTTTAAGAATTCTACATTTATATTTTGGAACCATCCTTTAGATACAGAAGTATTAAAAGTTAAGTTTGTTCCTTTATTTATAGCTCCATCAATTAAAATACGTGTAATAAATACAGCAGTAAATAAAGAAGTTGCAATACCAATCATTAATGTTAAGGCAAAACCTTTAATTGGGCCAGATCCAAAAACATATAAAATAATACCTGTTAATAAAGTTGTAATGTTAGCATCTATAATTGCAGATAATGCTCCTTTTATAGAGAAACCTTCTTCTACAGATTGTTTTAAGCCTTTTTTACCAAATAAACCTTCTTTAATTCTTTCGAAGATAATTACGTTTGCATCTACAGACATACCAATTGTTAAGATAATACCAGCAATACCAGGTAATGTTAACACAGCATTAAAAGAGGCTAAAATTCCAAAGATGAATAAAATGTTTACAATTAAGGCAACATCTGCAAATAAACCAGCTTTACCATAGTATAAAATCATCCAAATTAAAACTAAGAAAATAGCCAAACCAAATGATAGAAAACTTGCATCAATTGCTTCTTGACCTAAAGATGGTCCAACAACTTCTATTTGAATAATTCTTGCAGCTGCAGGTAGTTTACCAGCTTTTAAAACTGTAGAAATATCTTTTGCTTCTTCGACTGTCATGCTTCCACCAGAAATAGAAGTTCTACCAGAAGTAATTGCAATACTTACTGTTGGTGCAGTATAAACATAGTCGTCTAATACTACAGCAATAAATTTATCTGGTTGAGAAGATAATTTAGTTGTTAATTTCCCCCATTCTTTAGTTCCATAACTATTCATAGTCATGCTAACCTCTGGTTTGTTTAATTGATCAAAAACCTGACCAGCATCTAAAATAACATCTCCTTCTATTGCAGGAGTGTCGTTTCTGTTTGATTTTATAGCATATAGGAAAATAAATTCTTCTACTTCAAAATCATCATCAGCATTTTCTGGTTTTTCAGTTTTTACAGTTTTATAGTCCCACAAGAATTTTACATGCCTTAACTCGTTTGGTAATAAATTTCTAACTTCTTTGTTTTTTAATAAACTATTTACTGTAGCAGTATCTGCAACTCTTGCTTCTGCAACAACAGAGCTTAATTGGTTTTGAGACTGAGCAATTCTTGGTCTTAAATAAGTAAATAAATTTTTCTGAACTTTCGTAGAATCTACTGTTTCTCCTAAAAGATCGTCAATATCGTCGTTTTTTACAGAATCTTTTACTTGTTCAACCTCAGTATCGTCTTTTAATAATTCAGCAACTTTTGCATTTGCTGTAAAGAAAAAGTTTTGTACTTCTGCATTTGTATATACTTCCCAAAACTGTAATTCAGCTTTGCTTGTAATTAATTTTGTAACACGCTCTATATCTTTAGCTCCTGGTAATTCAATTTGAATTCTACCAGAGTTTCCAATTCTTTGAATGTTTGGAGAGGCAACTCCAAATTTATCGATTCTACTTCTTAATACTTCAAAAGCAGTACTAATAGAACTGTTAATTTCTTCTTGTAAAGTTTCTCTTACAGAAAAATTATCTTCGTTAAATTTAATTTTATCGCTTAATGCTTTTGTTCCAAAAATAGAAGGGTCACTTAATTTAGTATCACCTGCAACTTTTTCGAATTCTTCGAAAAACAAATCTAAATAAGTAGCATTACTAGTTTTTTGTCTTTCGTATGCATTATCTAAAGCTGTATTAAAAGCTTCGTTTTTAGAGTCGTTAGATAAACTCTTTAAAACTTCTTTTACAGAAACTTGTAAAATGGCATTAATACCACCTTTTAAGTCAAGACCAAGATTCATTTCTTTGTCTCTTACATCGTCGTAAGTATATTGTGCTACACCTAAATCGATAACCTCTTTGTTTGCTACACTGTCTAAATATCTGTTTTCGAAAGTAGCTTTTAGTCTTGCATCATCTGGTGCATTTTGTTCGGCATACACTTTTGCATCATCTTCTACTTTGTTCGCTAGAAATGTAAACGATAATTGGTATAAACTCACTAATCCAAAAAGAATAGCGAATAATTTAATTAGTCCTTTGTTTTGCATTTTATATTTATTTAGTCAAATTTTTTAAAAAACGAGCAAATATATACCTTCTCGTAAAATCTGACAATTATTTTAATGGTTTGTTTTTTTGTGATGTAATTGATATACATCCACTTAAATAGTTTGATTATAATGTAAAAAATTACAATTTAAATGAAGTAATTTTGTGGGCCAGCTCTAACTTCTGGCTCTTGGTAAGAAGTGTAATCCTTTATATAAAGATTGTTTTTGTTCGCTTTATAAGCAGTTTTAAAAAGCGTATTTTCTTTACTTTCTATTATTTTAGATAATCCTAAGCTATAATTTATAGTAAACCTGTCTGAACGATGTTCGATTTCAAATATAAACTTATCATCTAAATTAGAGATATCTTCCTTATCTGTTAGTTCGTAAACATCAATACTATAATTAGAAGATTCTTCGTCTTCTTTATGATTATCAGGGTTTTTATTTAAAACTAATTGGTGCTTTTTTGAAAGCGCTTTTTTAATCACATCAACATTTACAGCACTGTAATAAGAGATTTTTAAAGTCCCTTTTTTTGTTTTGTGAATAGCGATGTTTGCAACACCAATTTCTAGCAGTTTTTCTTGAACTTCGTTTATGGTGTTTTTGATACTATTATTATGTGAAGAAGTATCTATGAATTCAAGAACAATTTCTTGATTAGGTTCATACACCTGCTCCTGGAATACTCCAAAGCAGATAAATAACAAAAGAAAAGTACCAATGTACCATTTAGAATTCATGCCCCAAATATATAAAAAAAGATGCGTTTTAGTCTCTAAAAATTAGAATCTTAATCAACTTGTAAATTAGCGTTTTAAATATCTTAAATTAAACAATAGTTGAGTTTTAAAATTGATTATATTTATGCCTCTTAATCAGAAAAAAATAACAGATATAATAAAAGATATGGCACATTTATCAGATATTGAAATTGCACAAGCAAAAAAGCTCGAACATATTATAGAAATCGCAAAAAAAATAAATATTGTTGAAGACGATTTGGAAATGTATGGAAAGTACAAAGCAAAACTCCCTTTGTCTTTAATTGATGATGAAAAAATAGCTAAAAACAACTTGGTTTTAGTAACTGCATTAACTCCAACTCCAGCAGGAGAAGGAAAAACAACAGTTTCAATTGGTTTAACAGAAGGATTGAATAAAATAGGAAAACAAGCAACAGTCGTTTTAAGAGAACCTTCCTTAGGACCCGTTTTTGGAATAAAAGGTGGAGCAGCAGGTGGAGGCTATTCGCAAGTTGTGCCAATGGAAGACATTAATTTACATTTTACAGGAGATTTTAACGCAGTTGAAAAGGCGAATAATTTATTATCTGCTTTAATTGATAATAACATACAAAGTAAATCGAACAATTTAAATATAGATCCAAGAACTGTGCTTTGGAAACGTGTTATTGATATGAACGATCGCGCTTTGCGTGATATTACCATTGGTTTAGGAGGAACTGCAAATGGTGTTCCAAGGCAAGATGGTTTTAATATTACTCCAGCTTCAGAAGTAATGGCGATTCTTTGTATGGCATCTGATATCGAGAATTTGAAAAAACGTTTGGGCGATATTTTTATTGGTTTTACTTATAAAAATGAACCTGTTTTTGCACGTGATTTAAAAGCAGAAAATGCAATGGCGATTTTGCTGAAAGATGCTATTAAACCAAATTTAGTGCAAACTTTGGAAGAAAATCCTGCAATTATTCATGGAGGTCCTTTCGCAAATATTGCACAAGGTACCAATACAATTATTGCCACAAAAATGGGACTTTCCTTATCTAATTACGTAGTTACAGAAGCAGGTTTTGGTGCTGATTTAGGTGCAGAAAAATTCCTGAATATAAAATCTCAATTCGCAAAACTGAATCCTAAATGTGTGGTTTTAGTTGCTACAATTAGGGCTTTACGTCATCATGGAGGCGCAAAAAAAGAGGTTTACAATACACCTGACTTAGAGAAAGTAACAGAAGGTTTTAGTAATCTTGAAAAGCATATAGAAAATATCCGAAAATATAATATTGAGCCAGTTGTTGCCATAAATTCTTTTGTTTCAGATTCTAAAGAAGAAGTAAATTTTGTAATTGAAAAATGTGCAAGTTTAGGAGTGCAAGCTGTATTGTCTGAAGGTTGGGCAAAAGGAGGTGAGGGTACTAAGAAATTGGCAGAAGCAGTTGTAGATATTGTGGAAAATAAAGCAACTCAATACAAACCTTTGTATGATTGGAACTCTCCAGTAAAAGAAAAAATAGAAAAAATAGCCAAAGAAATTTACGGAGCAGAAAATGTTGCATACGATAACAAAGCGCTTTTAAATCTAAGAAGAATTGAGCGATTAGGTTTCGGTAATTTTGCTATTTGTATGGCGAAAACACAAAAATCTTTTTCGGATGACGAACGTTTAATAGGAAGACCTAAAGGATTTACAGTTACAGTTCGTGAAATAGAAATTGCAGCTGGTGCACAATTCTTAATTCCTATTTTAGGGAAAATGATGCGAATGCCAGGTTTGCCAGCAATTCCTGCATCAGAAAATATGACAATTGATAATGATGGTGTTATTTCTGGATTATCTTAAAACAGAATTGTAAACTCTATAAAACAGAAAAATCCAGCTAAAAGCTGGATTTTTTAAATATATATAATAATGTCGTTTTATAATTCTAACAATCCGTTAGTTTTAGAAACACCTTCTGCAGATGCTTGTAAATTAGCTTTTTCAGCATCAGATAAATCGATTTCTACAATTTTTTCAATTCCGTCTTTTCCTAAAACAACAGGAACTCCAATACATAAATCATTTAAACCAAATTCTCCTTCTAATAAAGAAGAACATGGGAATATCTTTTTAGTATCACATGCAATTGCCTGAACCATTCCAGAAACTGCAGCTCCAGGAGCATACCAAGCAGAAGTTCCTAATAAACCAGTTAATGTGGCTCCACCAACTTTGGTGTCTTGCATCACTTGTTCTAATCTTTCTTCAGAAATAAATTGGGATACTGGTACAGAATTCCTAGTTGCCAATCTAGTTAAAGGAACCATACCTTTATCTGAATGACCTCCAATTACCATTCCATCAACATCAGAGATAGGTGCACCTAAAGCTTCTGCTAATCTATATTTAAAACGAGCTGAATCTAATGCTCCACCCATACCAATAATTCTATTTTTAGGTAAACCTGTAGTTTTATGAACTAAATATGTCATAGTATCCATAGGATTAGAAACTACAATTATAATCGTATTTGGAGAATGTTCAATTAAATTAGAAGATACCGTTTTTACAATTCCTGCATTAATTCCAATTAGTTCTTCACGAGTCATTCCTGGTTTTCTTGGAATCCCAGAAGTAATTACACAAATATTAGAATCTGCAGTTTTAGAATAATCGTTTGTACTTCCTGTAATTTTGGTGTCAAAACCATTTAAAGAAGCAGTTTGCATTAAGTCCATCGCTTTTCCTTCTGCATACCCCTCTTTAATGTCTAATAAAACAACTTCCGAAGCAAAATTTTTAATAGCAATATATTCTGCACAACTTGCACCTACTGCACCTGCACCAACAACTGTAACTTTCATAATTTTAAATTTTAATTTATATTGAATAATCGAGTGCTAAAATACGATTTTTAAGGAATGTTTTCGTTAATTTAAAGCAAAAAAAGAACAACTAAACTAGATGTCTTTTTTTGTTAAATTTTTAAGGATTATTTAATACTAATTGCAACTCCTAAATTGAATGAGCTGAATTCTTGTAAAGTATAAGAGCTAAATATTTTTAAATACCTTAAGCTTAATCTTGCTCCTAATGTTGAGGAAAACCCATTCGAATTAAATTTTGATGAATTAGTAGTATCTAAATTTTTAGTTATAGAATTGGAATTTCCTTCATATTGCCCCTTAAATTCACCAAGAGTTTTATAGGAAGCATTACTATTATTGTAAGCAAACCCTCCATACAAATTAAATGAAGACCAATCATAAGATACAAGCGTTTGTAACGTAAAAGTATTTAAATTAAAAGCTGTTAAACCATTTTTAGTTTCTAAGCCAGATGCATTTCCGGAAGGTAACTCTCTATCTTTTACACCATAATTAACATTCATGGTTGTGTAAGCGGCTAATAAAGAAATGTGTAAGGGTAATTTCTTAATTGATGGAAACCAATTTGTAATTTCTTTTTTTAAGCCAACTCCTAATATATTTAAAGACTCATTATTATTGTTTGGTTTTATCTCGGGCATAAAACGCAACATAAAATCGAAATTATGAGAGAGCCCAATATTTAACTGTGCAATTGGAGTAGAAATAGTATTCGAAAAATATTTTCCACTATTTCCTTCTGGAGCATTAAAACTCGCGGATACACTTTCGTTATTTATATTTGTATTTACGTTTATAATTGATGAATTTTCTAATCCCACAGCTGAAACAGTTTTAACAGTTCCTAAAGGTTGGTTTATAGAACTCAATCCAGAAAGATTAAAACTTTTTGAATTTGAAGGTATTACAACGCTATTCAAATTAATGGAAAAATCAAAACCAAAAGGCTTATGCGTTTTTGCGGTGTGATACCAACCATTATTTAAAGCGCTTTTAAATGCATTAATTCTTGGTGAAAAGTAAGCTTTTATGAGTTGTTGACTGTCATTTTTATCAGCTAATAAGAAAGATTCAAAACCAGTTTGAGCTTTTAAATTGCAAACAAATAATAATAGAGTGAAAGAAATGAAAATATATTTTTTCATTTTTAAGGGATTTAGGGGTTAAATTATTTGATAAAAATAATAAATATTAATGAATTAATTAATAATCGATTCCTTTAATAGTATTTATTAGTTTTAAAAAATCAAATAATATAGATTAATTGGATATTATTCTTATTAAATATTGGAAAAATTAATTGTAAAATCAATAAAACGCTAGTTAATAGAGATTTACTTTTATAGTCTTTGGCTAAAAACAGGTATTTTCCCCTATTTAAACTATTATTAATTTCTTATATTTGTAATTAACAAATATTTAACTACTAAAATTATACAAAATGAAAAGAATTAAATTTTTAAAACCACTATTATTGTTTGTTGCAATAATGGCATTTAGCAACTGTGAAGAAAATGGAGAAATACAATTTATTGTTGTAGACGAGTTTGAAAGTAATGCTGTAGTCACAGGTCTAAACACTACTACATCATTTGAAACTTCAAGTTCTACAGATATCTCTCAATTATTAGACAATGCAAGTAAATTTGTTGATGCTAATATCGAGAAGGTTACACTTACTTTACAAGATGATTACTCTGGAGATGCTATTTCTGGAAATTTTGATTTAACTGTTGGTCCAATTAAAATCAATCAGACTCTTACACTTACTAAAGGAGTTGGTACAGAAATTTTAATTCCTGCAAATGCTTCAGGTATTTTGTCTCTTATAAATTCTGGAACATTTCCTTATGTGCTTAAAGCGGATTTTACTTCAACACCTGGAGATGATTCTTTTACGATTAATTTAAAATTTAAAGTAAAAGCAACAGTAGAATAAAAACTGATAAATTAACCAAACTTACAATATGAAAAAATTAATAACTTTGGCACTTGCTTTAACTAGTATGGTGTCTTTTAGTCAAATAGATTTAGAATCAATTTTAGAGGGTGGAGCTGGAGATGCACAAACACTTTTAAAAGGCTATGCAGCCCCTTTTGCTACAGGTTTTGGGAATGGAATTAATGGTGGATGGTATACCACTGCAAGGTCTCATAAATTTTTGGGAATTGATATTGCAGTAATTGCAAATGGAGCTTTTGTACCAGAAAATGCAGAAACTTTTACTTTTACTAATTCAGAGTACACAAATATTAAGTTAGATTCAGATCCTAATAACCCATCTGCTTCTGCGCAATTACCTACTTTATTTGGGTCTCAAGATTTGGCAGACAGACCATTGTTAGAATTTACGGATTCAAATAACAACTCTATTTCAACTTCTTCTTTACCAGGTTCTGGTTTAAAAGAATCTATTGGGTATAATGTTGTACCATCTGCAATGATTCAAGCTGGTGTAGGGCTGTTTAAAAAAACAGATTTAATTATTCGTTTTGTGCCAAAACAGAAAGGAGATGAGTACGAATTCTCTACATTTGGTATTGGAATTAAGCATGATATAAAACAATGGATTCCTTTTGTAAAAAGATTACCATTTGATGTTTCTATTTTAGCTGCTTGGAATGACGTGAAATCTAAATTCTTTGTAGATCCAGATAATGAGCCTACACAGGCGCTTGAGTTTAATACAAAAACATTTATGTTTCAAGTACTTGCCTCAAAGAAACTTTCTATTTTTACACTTTATGGAGGTGTTGGAACAACTTCTTATGATACTGATGTTAATATGTTGGGAACTTACGTGACTTCAAATTCTGGAAAAACGTTTGTAGATCCTATAAAATTAGCTTACGATGGTAGTTCTATGAGAGCTAATTTAGGTTTAAGTATGAAATTGTTTTTCATAAATATTGCTGCTGAATATGCTTTACAGGAATATGATGTATTTACAGTAAGAGCAGGTTTCTCAATTAGATAAACCTATTTTAATAAAATAAAAAAAAAGCGGAAGATTTTTAAATCTTCCGCTTTTTTTTGTTGATTAATTTTTGTGAAATTTAAACATCAATATTTGCATATTTTGCATTTCTTTCAATAAAATCTCTTCTTGGTGGAACATCATCTCCCATTAGCATAGAGAAAACTCTGTCTGCTTCAGTTGGGCTATCAATTACCACTTTTCTTAAAGTTCTAAATTCAGGGTTCATAGTTGTGTCCCATAATTGTTCTGCATTCATCTCTCCAAGACCTTTATAACGTTGTATAGAAACAGAACCTCCCATTTGCTGCGCAATTATATCACGTTGATTGTCATCCCAAGCATATTCTTTTTTCTGACCTTTTTTTACTAAATATAAAGGTGGTGTTGCAATGTAAATATAACCTTGCTCTACCATTTCTCTCATATATCTAAAGAAGAAAGTTAATATTAAGGTAGCAATATGCGAACCATCAACATCGGCATCACACATAATAACTACTTTATGATATCTTACTTTCGTTAAATTTAAAGCTCTTGGGTCTTCTTCTGTTCCGATAGAAACACCCAAAGCAGTAAACATGTTTTTTATTTCTTCGTTTTCGAAAACTTTATGTTGCATCGCTTTTTCAACATTTAAAATCTTTCCACGAAGTGGCAAAATTGCTTGAAAATTACGATCACGACCTTGTTTTGCTGTTCCACCTGCAGAATCTCCCTCAACTAAGAATATTTCACATTGTGCTGGGTCAGTTTCAGAACAGTCAGATAATTTACCAGGTAAACCACCAATAGACATTACAGTTTTACGTTGCACCATTTCTCTGGCTTTACGTGCTGCGTGTCTTGCAGTTGCTGCTAAAATTACTTTCTGAACAATTATCTTTGCATCATTCGGATTTTCCTCTAAATAATCCGTTAACATTTCTGAAACCGCCTGCGAAACTGCCGAAGTAACTTCTCTGTTTCCTAATTTTGTTTTTGTTTGTCCTTCGAATTGTGGCTCTTGAACTTTTACAGAAACAATTGCAGTTAAACCTTCACGAAAATCATCTCCAGCAATATCAAATTTTACGTTTTTCAATAAACCAGATTCATCTGCATACTTTTTTAAAGTACCAGTTAAACCACGTCTAAAACCAGATAAATGTGTTCCACCTTCGTGTGTGTTAATATTGTTTACATAAGAATGTAAATTCTCTGCATAAGAAGTGTTATAAACCATGGCAACTTCCACAGGAATACCATTTTTTTCACCTTCCATAGAAATTACAGAACCAATTAACTGCTCACGAGTAGAATCTAAATATTTAATAAATTCTGGTAAACCTTCATCAGAATGAAAAACTTCTGAAATAAAGTTACCTTCATCATCTGTTCTTCTTTTATCTGTTAACGTAATTGTAATTCCTTTGTTTAGGAAAGATAATTCACGCATACGAGTTGCAAGCGTGTCGTAATTATATTCTGTAGTTTGTGCGAAAATAGATTTGTCTGGTAAAAAAGTAACAATTGTACCTGTAAAATCTGTTTCTCCTATTGTTTTAACAGGATATAAAGCTTTACCTTTTTCGTATTCTTGTTCCCAAACTTTACCTTCTTTATGTACAGTTGCTCTTAAATGGTCTGAAAGTGCGTTTACACAACTTACACCAACACCATGTAAACCTCCAGAAACTTTATAAGAATCTTTGTCGAATTTACCACCAGCACCAATTTTAGTCATTACTACTTGTAAAGCAGAAACACCTTCTTTTTTGTGGATTCCAACAGGAATTCCACGTCCATTATCTTTGGTTGTAATAGAATTGTCTTCGTTTATTGTAACATCAATCGTATCACAATAACCACCCATTGCTTCATCAATAGAGTTATCTACAACTTCATACACTAAATGGTGTAAACCACGTATACCAACGTCTCCAATATACATGGATGGACGCATTCTTACGTGCTCCATTCCTTCTAATGCCTGAATGCTGGACGCGTCATAATTATTTTTGTTTTCTTCGCTCATTATAAAAGTGAATTATTTATTTTAAAGTTGATAAAACTCGTCTCGAAAAACGAATTTTGTAAACTCAAATTTACGATTTTTAGACTGTTTTTCAAATGTTTTAAGCGATTTAGTTCTAAAATTATCAACATTTGTTGATTTCTTAAAAGTCTCTTAAATCGCTTAAAAATGATTTTATTTTTGAATTTTGAATTTTTCTTTCGATGTTTAAAATTGAAATTTGATAAAATTGCTTAAACCTTTAATTTTTGATTTTATTTTTTTTACTTTTTTTATGATTTTATGCAAAATACCTCTTCCAAATCTTAATTATTTTTGAAGTAACAAACTCGCGTTAGGGATTGCAGTGGAAATCCTTTTGCCTTTTTTAAGGCAAAAGATTGTAGCGAAAAGCCCGACCTTTAGGGAACGCCCAAATAATTATTAGAAACTTTTTAATGTATTTAATACCATAATTTATGAAATTAATAATTATAGTTCGAATTTTTGATAATACTATAATGACTGTATAAAATCGTAGAAAAGAGGTTTTTGAACCATTTATTCTACATATATTTGCTCGCACAAGAATTAAAATGACAAATAATAATAACAATCGTAATTTCAATAATCCTAATTTATAGGACGGAAGGTTGTTGTTTAAAAATATTTAAAGCCTTCCTAATCGGAAGGCTTTTTTTTGAATCAAAAAACTAAAGAAATGAGTAAAATAATGACAGTCGACATTTTGTCGAGTATTAAAGGTGCAGAGCCATCGGAATCTGTGAATAAATTATTTGACGTAATTAAAAATGCGAATCAGAATAATAATGCTAATAATACTGTCAAAAATAATGTGGTTTCTTTAAATGATTTAAGAGAAGATGTTGTAATTGAAAGCTCAAAAATTGAGAAAGAAATTATAAAAGAAAACTTTCCAAGAGAGAAAAACGGATTTTTAGTGGTTGCTAAAGTGATAGAAGATTAATATGGAGTCGCAGATAAAAAAACTACATCAGCAATTGGTGTCTAAAGAAATTTCGTGTACAGATTTGGTGCAAGAAAAATTAAATTTATTAAAACAAAATACGCATAATACTGTCAATTCTTTGTTGGATTCTATGGCTTTGGAATTGGCTTCTAAAGTAGATACAAAAATTGCAAATGGCGAAGAAATCGGTCTTTTAGAAGGAATTCCATTCGGAATTAAAGATGTGTATATGGTTCAAGGAACATACACAACTGCAAGTTCGGATTTGTTGAAAAACTACAAGTCTTCTTATACAGCAACTGCAATTCAGAAATTATTAGATGCTGGTGCAATTCCTTTAGTAAAAGAAAATTGCGATAGTTTTGGACATGGTTCCTCTTCTGAAAATACGATTTTTGGCGCTGTTAAAAATGCTATAAATCCCGATTTAGTTGGTGGAGGTTCTTCTGGAGGTTCTGCTGTAAATGTGGCAAAATATTTTACAACATTTTCAATTGGTGGCGATACTGGAGGTTCTATTCGTCAGCCAGCAGGTTACAATAAAGTATATGGTTTAAAACCAACTTACGGACGAATTTCTCGTTACGGATTAATGGCATACGCATCTTCTACAGATTGTGTTGGACCGATTGCAAAATCTATTGAAGACATTAGAATTGTATTGAATATAATGAGTGGAAAAGATGTTAGAGACCAAACTACTTTTTCTTCGGAAGAAATTTTGGAGGAATCAATCTCAAATTCATCAACAATAAAAACAGTTGGTTACTTTAAAAATTTTATTGAAAGTGAAGCAATTTCACCACAAATAAAACAAGATTTTTTAGCAACAATTGATAAAATAAAAGCCAAAGGAATTGCCGTAAAAGAATTAGATTTCTTTAATGCTGATATTTTAGTTTCAACTTATTATACGTTGGCAATGGCAGAAACAGCTTCAAATTTATCACGTTTAGACGGAACAAATTATGGAGCAAGAATTGAAGGTGAAAATTTAAAAGACACCTATTCAATTACACGATCAGAGAAATTTTCTGAAGAATCTAAAAGAAGAATTGTTGGAGGAAATCAAGTTTTATCACAAGGTTTTTCTGATGAAATTTACTTAAAAGCACAGAATTTAAGAGACCAAATTTCAACGAGATTTAGTGAGGACTTTAATGAAGTTGATATTATTTTATCTCCAGTAACTCCTGCTAATCCGCCTAAAATTGGCGATAGTTTAAATGATCCTCTAGCGATGTATTTATCTGATGCTTATACTGTTGGATTTAGTTTGGGAGAATTACCAACATTAACAATACCTAAAGGAACAGAAACAGGGTTACAAATTACAGCAGACAAGAAAAAAGATGAACAAGTCTTACAATTTGCAAACTTCTTAAACGATATTTTATAATGGAATTAGATCAAATACAAGATGCTTTAAAAGCTCACGATTTAGAATTAATTATCGGTTTAGAAACACACGTTCGTTTAAATACGAACTCAAAATTATTTTGTTCTTGCCCCAATGAAGAAAAGGAAATTCCAAACACAAATATTTGTTCCGTTTGTACAGGTCAAATGGGTGTTTTGCCAGCAATTAATAAAGAAGCAATTACAAAAGCGATTTATTTTGGAAAAGCAGTAAAATCTACTTTTTCTAACGAAGTTATTTCTTGGGACAGAAAACATTATGAATATCCTGATAATCCGAAAAACATACAAATTACACAATTTCATAATCCTGTAATTCCAGATGGAGAAGTTTCTTGTTATAGAAATGATGGGTCGCAATTTACTGTAAATTTAACGCAAGTGCATATTGAAGAAGATGCCGCAAAATTGATGCACGAAAAAAAGATTTCGTTAGTCGATTTTAACAAAGCTGGAGTTCCTTTAATTGAAATTGTTACAGAACCTTGTATCAGAAATATTGAAGATGCTTCTACGTATGCACAATATATTCAGCGAATTGTTCAGAATTTAGGAATCTCTGAAGCGAATTTAGAAAAAGGGGAATTCAAATCTGATGTTTCTGTTTCACTTCGAAAAAAACACACTTATAATTTAAATCCAAGAACGGAAATCAAAAACCTGAATTCTTTCAAGTTTATGGTGGATGCTTTAAAGGAAGAAATTGAGAAACAACTTAATTATTATACAGAACATAAAGAATTTAGACCAGACCAAACTACGGTTTTGTGGGATGCAGATTTAAAGCAAACCAAAACAATGCGTAAGAAGGAATTTGAAGCAGATTATCGTTTTATTTCTGAACCAGATATTCCTTTTGTTTCGATAAAAGACGTAGTAAATTCTATAAAAATTGATGCAAGTGCTTTACCTCATGCAGTAGAATCTGTTTTAATTAAAGGTGGAGTTTTACCACAAGATGCCAAGTTTTTTACTGCGGATGCAATTCGTTCTAAAACATTTATGACGATAAATAATGCGATTCAAGATCCGTCTTTTGTGGCTAAAACTTTGGTAAATAATCTGGGTGCAGAGGAATATGAAAATATTCACGACATCAATCATTTAATTGAAATTTTTGAGCTTTTTAAGGCTGATAAAATTACGTCTGTTTTAGTTCAAAACGGAATTACATCCTATTTAAAAGACAGAACATTTGACTTTAAAAAGTATTTTGATGACAATACAATTTCGGAAGCTCAAATTTTTGAAGCTATCGAAAAAGTAATTTCAGAAAATGAAGCAATTGCAAACGATATTAAAGCAGGAAACCAAGGAAAAGCAGGAATTCTTGTTGGAAAAGTAATTGCAATTATAGGAAAGGGAGCTTCTGGAAAAGTGATTCGTACTGGAATATTGGAGCAACTTGCAGGAGAAAAAGCTGGAAGTGGGAAGATGGAAGTTGGAAGTGATAAATCTGAAGGTGGAAGTGGGAAGTTGGAAGCTGGAAGTGAATCGAAATTTGAAAAAGAAGAGGAATTACCAGAAATCCCTATTGTTATAAAAGAAGAATACAGAACACATAAAATATCTCAATTATCTGAAGAATCTATCACAGAAAAAGTGACTTTATCTGGTTGGGTTTCGAGTGTAAGAGATCATGGAGAATTGATGTTTATCGATTTAAGAGATTCAAGCAATCAAGTTTTTCAAGTTCGTTTGAGTAGAGAATCTTTTCCGAATTTAGATGAATTAGTGAAGTTAAAACCAGAATCGGTAATTTCTGTAACAGGAGTTGTCGTTCAAAGAAATGAAGACGATTATAATGCAGGTTTAAGAACAGGTAAGTTAGAATTAGAAACATCTGATTTAGAAATTTTAAACCTTTCTAAAACATTACCTTTTGAAATAAAAAGAGCCACAAAATCGAATGAAACAGTTCGTTTTCAATATAAATTTTTAGACCACAGAAATGATGAGGTTCGTAGAGCCATTGTAAATCGTCATAAAGTAATAAAATTGTTGCGAGATATTTTAGATGAAGAGGAATTTTTAGAAATTGAAACTCCTATTTTAACTGCAGGAACAGACGAAGGTGCCAGAGAATTTATTGTGCCAACAAGAAAACAATCGGGTTCTTTTTACACGTTACCACAAGCGCCTCAGCAATTTAAGCAAATGTTAATGGTGGGTGGATTTGAAAAATATTTTCAAATTGCACGTTGTTTTAGAGATGAAGATTCACGTGGAGACAGACAACCAGAATTTACACAATTAGATATCGAAATGGCGTACGCAAGTATGCAACAAATCATAGATTTAAACACCAAAATGTTTAATGAAGTGGTGCGTAAAATCTATGGTAAAAAATGGATTTTATATCCTTTTGAAGTTATTACTTATAAAGATGCCATGGATAAATATGGTTGTGATAGACCAGATTTACGTTATGGTTTGCAAATGCAAGACATTACAGATATTGTAAAAGATACTACTTTTCAGGTTTTTAGTAAACCAATTGAAGAAGGTGGAATTGTAAAATGTATTAAAGTTTCTGCAAAAGAGCAAGGAAACAAAAGAATGTCTAAAGGTCAGATTGAAAACTTGACAGCCATTGCACAACAAAATGGTTTAGGTGGTTTGGCTTACATTATTGTAAATGAAAACGATTTACAATCGCCAATTATTAAGTTTTTAGGTGAAGAAATTGCCGCAAATATCATCAAAACTACCAATGCTCAAATTGGTGATATTGTATTTTTCTCTGCTGCAGATTATGCAACTGCCAACAAAGCTTTGGATGCTGTTCGTCAAGAAATGGGACGCATTTTAAAGTTGATAAATCCGAAAGAATTAAAACCAGCTTGGGTCGTAGATTTTCCAATGTTTGAAAAAACAGACGAAGGAAGATGGACGTTTACGCACAATCCTTTTTCGATGCCAGCAGTATATGATTTAGAAAAACACATGACTGGAGAAGGAGAAGAAATCGGAACAATAATCGCTCAACAATACGATTTAATCTTAAACGGTTATGAAATTGGTGGAGGTTCAGTTCGTGCGCACAAAGCAGAAATTTTAGAAGCAACCTATAAAAACATGGGTTACGATAAAGAAGGAATGCTAAAAAGTGTAGGAACTATGTACAAAGCATTCCAATATGGAGCGCCACCACATGGAGGAATTGCTTGGGGAATAGATAGATTAATGATGATTTTAGAAAAGAAAGCGTCTATTAGAGAGGTAATGGCTTTTCCAAAAACTGGTTCTTCCGAAGATTTATTATTTAATGCACCTTCTATTTTATCAGATAAAAAGGTGGAGGAAATGAATGTTAGGATTATTAAAAAATAAAAATCATTTGAAAGGTTGTTTAATTAAGAAATCTACCTTATTTTTGTAGAACAATGAAATCAATTACAAAAAATACATGGTGGTGGAACTCTCTTAATTCATAAGTGAGAACTAAACCTATATTATAAATATAAAGAAAAGGCTTATCTCACGATAAGCCTTTTTTATTGGCCCATCTTAATCTTCTCAAAGGGAAGAAACTCGGGCTCTAAAAAAAAGTAGAATGAGTAAAATACAAGAAAACTATAATACTGTTTCAGAAGAGTTTTCCCCCTTTGGGGGAATTAAAGGGGGCTTCAAGTTTAAGACTCTTTCTAAAACAAAAATTGCAGACACAGTAACTCCTGTTGGTTTGTACTTGCGTTTTAGAGATAAATTTGCAAATACGCTTTTGTTAGAAAGCTCCGACTATCACAGTAAAGAAGAAAGTTTTTCTTTTATTGCTGTAGAGCCAATTGTTTCAATGAAAGTTGAAGATTATCAATTTTCTGTTTCTCATAAAGGAACACAAATTGATTCTCAAAAAATTGACAAAAATTTCTATGAATTATTCGATAAATTCACCAATTCTATAGATTTAGATTGTCCTGCTGAATTAAAATCTTACAATGGTTTGTATGGTTATACGACTTTCGATTCTGTTCAATATTTCGAGAATATTCAGTTTAAAAACCAAAAAGCACCTTCTGCAATTCCAGAAATGCAATACAGTTTTTATCGATTTATTATTGCTATCAATCATTTTAATGATGAAATGACTTTGATAGAAAATATCGAAGAAGGCACTGAATCTCGCATTAAAGAAATTCAGACAGTTATAGATGCACAAGCATTTAATACACAGAAATTTGAAATAGTTGGCGAAGAAACTTCAAATGTAACTGGCGATGAATTTATCGATTATGTAAGAAAAGCAAAGTCGCACTGTAAAAGAGGAGACGTTTTTCAATTGGTTTTATCACGCCAATTTCAACAAAAATTTAAAGGAGACGAATTCAATGTTTATAGAGCTTTACGTTCTATAAATCCTTCACCATATTTGTTTTATTTCGATTATGGTTCTTTTAAATTAATGGGGTCTTCACCAGAAGCACAAATTAAAATTGTTGCAGGTAAAGCTACTATTAATCCAATTGCTGGAACTTTTCGAAGAACTGGAGATATGGCAGAAGATATTAAATTGGGTAAAAAATTATCCGAAGATAAAAAGGAAACTGCTGAACACGTAATGTTGGTAGATTTGGCACGAAACGATTTAAGTAAACATGCTGATAATGTGACTGTTGAGGTTTTTAAAGAAGTGCAGTATTTTAGCCATGTAATTCATTTAGTTTCAACGGTTAGAGGAAAAATTAAAGGAAATCCAATTGAAATTGTCGGCGACACTTTCCCTGCAGGAACGTTAAGTGGTGCTCCAAAGTACAAAGCAATGGAATTAATCGACAAATATGAGAATCAAACCCGCGGATTTTACGGTGGCGCAGTTGGAATTATCGGTTTAGATGGTTCCGTAAATTTGGCGATTGCCATTCGTTCTTTCGTCAGTAAAAACAACGTTTTGTATTCGCAAGCAGGAGCAGGAATCGTAATTCATTCCGACGAAAAAAAGGAATTACAAGAAGTAAATAACAAGTTAGCAGCGTTAAAAAAAGCGTTAATTTTAGCGGAAAATATATAAAAAGAAGCCCATCCCAACCTTCCCAAAGGGAAGGAGTTATAGTGAGTTTCAAAAAAATAAATAGAATTATAAACACATAAAATATCCACAAACAGTTCCCTCCCTTTGGGAGGGTTAGGGTGGGCTTGAATTATGAAAATATTAATATTAGACAATTACGATTCGTTTACCTACAATTTGGTTCATATGGTAGAGAAAATTACAGGAAATTTCCCTGCAGTTTTCAGAAACGACGAAATCAGTATTGCAGATGTTGGAAATTTCGACATTATTATGTTGTCTCCAGGGCCAGGAATACCAGATGAAGCAGGAATTTTAAAAGAAGTAATTAAAACGTATGCAGGCATAAAACCAATATTCGGAGTTTGTTTAGGTTTACAAGCAATTACAGAAGTTTTTGGAGGAAAAATCATCAATTTAGACGAGGTTTTTCACGGAGTTGCCACAGAAATGAGGGTCACAGATAAAAACGCTACTATATTTAAAGATGTTCCTGAAACATTTTTGGCAGCACGTTATCATTCTTGGGCAGCAACAGACGAAGGTTTTCCAGAAGAAATTCAAGTAACCGCAAGAGACGAAGATGGTTTAATTCAAGCAATTGAACATAAAATATTTCCAATTTCTGCTGTTCAATTTCACCCAGAATCAATTTTAACAGATGTTGGTGAGCAATTGGTTACTAATTTTATTAATAAGCATAGCAAAAGCCCATCCTAACCTTCCCAAAGGGAAGGAACGAGTAAGTTTGTGCAAAAAAATAAAATATTATATTTCTGTGAAAACAGAAATTTTAAAAGTATAAGAAAATAAAACTAACACAAGAGTGTTTTCCCCTTTGGGGAAATTAAAAGGGGCTATATGAAAGCAATTTTAAACAGACTTTATAATCACGAAAGATTGTCTAAAGAAGAAGCAAAACAAATCTTAATAGATATTGCTTCAGAAAAATACAATGATGCACATTTAGCTTCATTTATGACCGTTTTTATGATGCGTCCAATTACTGCAGATGAACTTTCTGGTTTCAGAAATGCTTTAAAAGAATTGGCTATAAAAGTAGATTTTACTGATTATAATACGATTGATATTGTTGGAACTGGTGGCGATGGAAAAGATACATTTAACATATCTACTTTAACCTCATTTATAGTTGCAGGAACAGGTCAAAAAGTTGCAAAACACGGTAATTATTCTGTGTCTTCGCAATCTGGTTCATCAGATATGTTAGAGAGTTTTGGATATAATTTTACAAATGATGAGCATGTTTTAAAAGAGCATTTAGAGAAAGCAAATATTTGTTTTTTACATGCGCCAAAATTTCATCCAGCTATGAAAGCTGTAAGTCCAACAAGAAAAGCATTGGCGTTAAAAACGTTTTTTAATATGTTAGGACCTTTGGTAAACCCAAGTTCGCCAAAAAACCACATGTTGGGGACTTTCAATTTGGAAATTGCACGTTTGTATAATTACATTTTGCAAGAAGAAAATATCAATTACGGAATTATTCACGCGTTAGATGGTTATGACGAAATCTCATTAACAAGCGGTTTTAAACTATTTACAAAAAACGGAGAACAAATTATAAATCCAGAAGATTTAGGGCAGAAAAGAATTCAGCAATCAGAAATATTTGGAGGAAATTCTGTGGCAGATGCAGCAAAGATTTTTAAATCTATTTTAGATGGAAAAGGAACAAATGCACAAAATAATGTGGTGTTAACAAATGCTGCTTTTGCATTAACAATTGTTGATGATGCAAAGTCTTTTGAAAATGCTTTTGAAGAAGCAAAAAAATCGCTTTTTGGATTGAAAGCAAAGAACACATTAGAGAAATTAGTAAGTTTATAAGATGGCAAAAAAGAAAAACAATTTAATTCTAATTATTCCAGCTTTCCTTTTAATGGGAGCAGCTCTTGGTATTCAAACAAAAAGTGTAATTAAGCATACTGTTGTTGGTTTGATAGTTGGGATCATAGTTTACTTTTTTTTGTTATATAGAAATAAAAGATTGAATAATTAACAATTACGAATTAATAATTACGAGTGATGAAAAAGGATAACATAATTCAGACTAAAAGCTATAATTTTGCAGTTAGAATTGTGAAATTATACAAGCATTTATCACAAGAGAAGAAAGAATTTGTATTAAGTAAACAATTATTACGTTCAGGCACTTCAATAGGAGCAAATGTTGAAGAAGCAATTGGAAGGCAAAGCAGAAAAGATTTTTTCGCCAAATTAACAATAGCTTACAAGTAAGCTAGAGAATCTCATTATTGGATTCGTTTATTAAAAGATACTGATTTTTTATCAGACAAAGAATCAGAATCTTTAATCACAGATATTGAAGAAATTTTAAAAATTATCGGAAGTATTCAAAAAACAATTAGAAACACAAATTCGTAATTCTTAATTTAGAATTCATAATTATTTATATGACAATTTTAGATAAAATAATCGCATTTAAAAAGAAGGAAGTTGCAAAAATAAAAGCAGAAGTTCCTGTAAAGAAATTAGTAGAAAGTCCGAGTTTTGGAAGAACAACTTTTTCATTAAAGAAATCTTTGTTAGAAGTTGGTTCTACAGGAATTATTGCTGAATACAAAAGACAATCTCCTTCCAAAGGAATTATAAATGATAAAGCAACGATTGCAGAGGTTACAAACGGATATTTAGATGCAAATGTAGCTGCACAATCTATTTTAACGGACACTTCATTTTTTGGAGGAACAATGGCAGATTTGATGGAAGCAAGAGTTATTAATCAACAAAAACCAATCTTAAGAAAAGATTTTATTGTTGATGGATTTCAAATTGTGGAAGCAAAAGCCATTGGAGCAGATGTAATTTTATTGATTGCATCTTGTTTGACTTCAACAGAGTTAAAAAACTACGGAAATTTAGCGGTAGATTTAGGAATGGAAGTTTTGTACGAAGTGCATACGCAAGAAGATTTAGATAAAATTAATGATTTAGATAACAAGATTATCGGGATTAATAACAGAAATTTAAAAACTTTTGAAGTTGATTTAGAGCATTCTATAAAGTTATCAAATCAAATTCCTGATACGTGTTTAAAAGTTTCAGAAAGCGGTATTTCTGACCCAAAAATTATTACTGGATTAAAAGAATTTGGTTTTCACGGTTTTTTAATCGGAGAAAACTTCATGAAAGAAGAAAACCCAGGAGAAGCTTGTCAGGAATTTATAGATCAAATTAGATAAGTATGAAACTGAAAGTTTGTGGAATGAAATACACAGAAAATATCGAACAAGTTGCAGGGATTTCACCTGATTACTTGGGTTTTATTTTCTATGAGAAATCAAAAAGAAATTTTGAAGGAATTATTCCTGAACTTCCAAAATCAATTAAGAAAACAGGTGTTTTTGTAAATGAATATAAAGAAATTGTAATTTCTTTAGTTGAGGAATATGGTTTAGAGGCAATACAGTTACATGGAGACGAATCTGTGGAATATGTTGCTGAATTAAAAAATCAATTAACAGAAAGACGCGCTTTATTTATTGAAGAAAATAAGCACATCAAAAAGCAAAAAAACAAACACACTATTTCTAAAAATGAAATAGAAATTATAAAAGTATTCGGAATAAAAGATAATTTTAATTTCGATATTTTAAAACCTTATGAAGCTATTATAGATTTCTTTTTATTTGATACAAAAGGAAAAGAACGTGGTGGAAATGGAGTAACGTTTAATTGGGAAGTTCTTAAAAATTACAATTCTACAAAACCATTTTTCTTAAGTGGAGGTATAGGATTAGAGCAAATAGAAGAAGTTAAAAACATAATAAAAACAGATTTACCAATTTACGCATTAGATGTAAATAGCAAGTTTGAAACAAAAGCTGGTTTAAAATCAGTAGAAAACATAAAGAGATTTAAGTATGAAATTTCAACCAACTAAAGAAGGTTATTACGGACAATTTGGTGGCGCATTTATTCCAGAATTATTGTACCCAAATGTAAAAGAGTTAGAAGATAATTATTTAAAAATTTTAGAATCTGACGAATTTCAAAAAGAGTATAAAGATTTGTTGCAACATTATGTTGGAAGGCCAAGTCCATTGTATTTAGCAAAAAGATTGTCAGAAAAATATGGTGCAACTATATATTTAAAACGAGAAGATTTAAATCATACTGGTGCACATAAAGTAAATAATACTATTGGACAGATTTTAGTAGCAAAACATTTAGGGAAAACAAAAATTATTGCAGAAACTGGTGCAGGGCAACATGGTGTTGCAACAGCAACTGTTTGTGCTTTAATGAATTTGGAATGTACTGTTTTTATGGGCGAAGTTGACATTAAACGTCAGGCTCCAAACGTTGCAAGAATGAAAATGTTAGGCGCAAAAGTTGTGGCAGCCACAAGTGGAAGTAAAACACTAAAAGATGCTACAAATGAAGCGATAAGATATTGGATTCAGAATCCAGAAACTTATTATTTAATTGGTTCTGTAGTTGGCCCACATCCATATCCAGACATGGTTGCACGATTACAAGCTGTAATTTCAGAAGAAATGAAAGCACAGTTAAAAGAGCAAACTGGTAATGAAAACCCAGATACAATTATAGCTTGTGTTGGAGGTGGAAGTAATGCAGCTGGTGCTTTTTATCATTATTTAGAAAACGAAAAAGTAGAATTAATTGCTGTGGAAGCTGCTGGTTTAGGAGTTAATTCTGGCGAAAGTGCTGCAACATCTCAATTAGGAGAAGTTGGTGTAATTCATGGAAGTAAAACTATTTTAATGCAAGATGAATATGGACAAATAGTAGAACCATACTCTCTTTCAGCTGGTTTAGATTATCCTGGAGTTGGTCCTTTACATGCCTATTTATTCGAAACAAAACGTGCAAAATTTATGAATGCAACAGATAAAGAAGCATTAGATGCTGCTTTTGAGTTGACGAAAATAGAAGGAATAATTCCTGCTTTGGAAACTGCACATGCTTTAGCTGTTTTACCAAAGATGGATTTGAAAAAAGACCAAGTTGTGGTGATAAATTTATCAGGTAGAGGAGACAAGGATTTAGAAACTTATATTAATCATTTAGAAAAGTAAGCTATGAATTCGATACAAGAGTTATTTCAGAAAAAAGATAAGAATTTATTGTCTATCTATTTTACTTGTGGATATCCAAACTTAGAGGATACTACAAAAGTAATTTCAGAATTAGAAAAAAGTGGTGTCGATTTTATTGAAGTCGGTTTGCCATATTCAGATCCTTTGGCAGATGGACCAACAATTCAAGATAGTAGCCAAAAAGCATTAGAAAACGGAATTAATTTAGATGTTATTTTTGAGCAGTTATTAGCTCTAAAAAGTACAAATAAAACGCCATTAATTTTAATGGGATATTTAAACCAAATGCTAAAATTTGGTGAGGAAAAATTTTGTCAAAAAGTAGTAGATTGCGGAATTGATACATTAATTCTTCCAGATTTACCAATGATTGAATATGAAAATCATTACAAACAATTGTTTGAAAAATACGGTTTAACAAATGTGTTTTTAATAACGCCACATACTTCAGAAGAGAGAATTAGAAAGATAGATTCTTATTCTAAAGCATTTATTTATGTTGTTGCATCAGCATCTATTACTGGAGCAAAAGGAGAAATATCGAATCAGCAAATTGCGTATTTTGAAAGAATTAAAGCAATGAATTTACAAAGTAAATTGATTGTAGGTTTTGGAATTTCAGATAAATCAACCTTTAATACAGCTTGTAAATATGCAAACGGAACCATTATTGGTTCTGCATTTATAAAATATTTAGGTAAAAATGGTGTTGATAAAATTGATGGTTTTATAAAACCAATAATCTCTTAAAAAAAAAATGCGAAACTTATTAAGTTTCGCATTTTTTATGAGTTGTAGTATATTAATTTACACTAATTAATTCTATTTCAAAGACCAAAACTGCTCCTCCAGGAATTGTGCTTCGTCCATTTATTCCATAGCCTAATTGATAAGGAACAATTAAAATACCTTCTCCACCTTCACTAAAAAGTTGAATTCCCTCTGTCCAGCCAAGAATAACGCGGTTTAGGTCTGTTTTGTAACCGTCTTCATTTTTATCAAAAACTTTTCCGTCTAAAAAATAACCTTTGTAAGCAACAGTAACATTAGAACTACTGTTTTCTGGTTTTATTCCATTTCCTTCTTTGTTTATTACATAGTATAAACCAGAATTTGTTTTTTTAGCATCTAAATTATTTGCTTTTACATATTCAATAATATCTGCCTCTGTTTGTACCTCAAATGTTTCATTTTTTGAACAAGACATAAAAAGAAAAATACCTAAAAATAAAGCGATGTAAGATTTCATATTTTAAAATATTGATAAATTAGCTGCGAATATAATAGGATTATTTCTAATAAACCTTTTCGCCATTTAAAAAAGTGGCAACTACTTTGGTTTTAGGAATTTTACTTCCTTCTACTTTCATAATATCTTGGTCTAAGATTACAAAATCGGCAAATTTTCCAACTTCAATAGAACCTTTTTCCTCTTCTTCGAAATTAAAATATGCTGCCCAAAGAGTCATTCCTTTTAAGGTTTCTTCTCTTGTTAAAGCGTTTTCGATTTGAAAACCGTTTTCAGGATAATTATCTATATCTTTTCTAATAGTTGCCGCATAAAAAGTCAAAAAAGGATTTACCTGCTCTACAGGAAAATCAGTACCTAAAGCAATTTTACCATATTTATTTAACAAATCTTTAAAAGCATAAGCTCCTTTCATTCTTTCTGCCCCAATTCTGTCTTTTGCCCAATACATATCTGAAGTTGCATGTGTTGGTTGTACAGAAGGCAAAATATTATCGAAATGTGTAAAATCTTCTTCAGCAATTATTTGTGCATGTTCAATTCTCCAACGTCTGTTTTTAGTGTTTTTTAAAACATCTTTATAGGTTTTTAACATCCAAGTATTTGCAGAATCTCCAATTGCATGCGTATTCATTTGATAATCGGAAGCCGCAATTTGTTTTGCTAATTCTTTATACCTTTCTGGAGAATAAATTAAAGCACCAAAATGATTTTCTCTATCTGAATAAGGTTTTCGCATTGCTGCACCTCTAGAGCCTAATGCTCCATCTCCGTAAACTTTAAAAGAACGCACATTTAATTTGTCGGTTTTTATAATTCCTTTGTTGATAAAATAATCTATTTCTTTTTGATTATCGCCAGAAACCATCGCGTAAACACGCATTTTTAAATCATTAGACTGTTGCAAGCTGTCTATTAATTCAATTGTTTCTTTTGCAATTCCAGCATCATCTACAGTGGTTAAACCGTAAGAAAATGATATTTTTTGAGCATCTAATAATCCTTGAATTGCTTCTTTTTTTGAAGTAGATGGAAATTTGATAAAATCCATAGCTGCATCAATTAAAATACCAGTCATTTTTCCATTTTCAACAATAATTTCTCCACCAGAAACAGGAGTGTCTTTTGTAATTCCAGATAAATTAATTGCTGCTTGATTCACTAATAATGCATGCCCATCAACCCTACCAACTGCAACAGGAGTATTAGGGAATAGTTTATCTAATTTTTCTTTCGTTGGAAATTCTTTTACCTCCCAATCGTTTTGGTCCCAACCACGACCTGTAATAAAATTCGTGTTTTTTTCTTTTTGAAAATCGACTAGTTTCTGTAAAACTTCCTCGTAACTTTTTGTGCCTTCTAAAGATACTTTTTGTTGTTGTAAACCCATTCTGTAAAAATGACAATGTGCATCAATTAAACCAGGAACAATAGCTTTGTTTTCAGCATTAACAATGTTTTCTGAAGTAAAATTATCTTGAATTTCTTTTGAAGTTCCAACAGCGATAATTTTTCCGTCTTTTACTGCAAAAGCTTCAGCATTTTCAAAATTATTATTAACTGTGTAAGTGTTTGAATTGATAACAATTAAATCTGCTTCTTTCTTCGAACAAGAAACAAGAAATAAAGTTATGGATAGAATAGTAAATAGATTTTTCATGAGTTTGTATAAATTAAATAAGCGCAATACATTAATAAAAATTGAAGTGGAACTCTAAGAATAGCGATTTTTTTAGAGCCAATTGCAGGTCTAATTCTTGTAACATCCCAAATATGAATTGGTAGAAAAATAATCAACAATATAAAAATACCATAGGCAGCATACTTTGCTGTTTCAGAGAAAAAAAGTCCTGAACCCAATAAAAATTCAATAATTCCTACGATATAATTGACTAATCTTTTTGGAAGAAAATCAGGAATAAAATTTTTAAATATTCTCGGTTTTACAATGTGCATAATTCCTGCAAAGCAGAAAAAAACGCCGAAAACTATTTTTAAAATAAGAATTGGAGTTTCCAAAATTGTTACTGTTTAACTGGTGTATCGTTGTATAAATACTTATCCATTAAATAAACAATACTAGCCATGGAAGCACTTCCCAATTCCAATTCTCGTTTGTTTACTTTGTCGAAAGTATCTGTACTTGTATGATGGTAATCGAAATATCTCTGAGAATCTGGTCTGTAACCAACCAAAGTTACATTTTCGCCTTTTAAAGGTCCAATATCTGCACCACTTCCACCTTTTTCGATATCGTGTAAACCATAAGGAGCCAATAGTTTTTTCCAGCTTTTTAATAAATCTGTATTGGAATCATTTGCATCAATAGAAAAGCCTCTTGGAGTATGTCCTCCAGCATCCGATTCTAAACCTCCAATATGATTTTCTTTATTCAGTTTTGCCAATTCTGCATATTTTTTAGCACCTCTCGTACCATTTTCTTCATTCATAAAAAAGACAACTCTTATTGTGTTTTTAGGTTTAATATTGTTCTTTTTAAACAAATAAGCAACCTCTAAAGATTGTACAATTCCAGTTCCATCATCATGTGCACCATCACCTAAATCCCAAGAATCTAAATGTCCACCAACCACAAAAATATTTTCTGGAGTTTCTGTTCCTTTAATTTCTCCAACAACATTAAAAGAAGGTGCATCTGGTAAAGTTTCACAACTTTGTTTAAAGTAGAATTTCAATTCCGGATTTTTCTTTAAATCGTCACTTAAAATATTTGCAGCTCTACTACTAATTGCAGCAGTTGGTATGTGTTTTTCTTTAGGCAAATTTCCATAACTCATAGTTCCTGTGTGTGGATAATCGTCCACAGCATTGGTCATAGAACGAACAATTACACCTTTTGCACCAAATTTTCCACAGACAGTTGCTCCTTGTACTCTTTGGTCTACACAACCTCCATATGCTCTAAAAGTATTAATTAATGTATTATCGAAAGGACGATTGAAAAATACAATTTTGCCTTCCATTTTATTTCCCAAAGCTTCAGCCTCTTCTAAACTTTTAACTTCGATAACTTCTGCTAAAATTCCAGATTTTGGAGTTGCAACAGAAAAACCTAAAGCGCAAATTGGTACATTTTTTTGTGTTCCGTTTGTGGTATATGTTGCTATTTCTTTTTCTCCACGAACCCAATGTGGCACCATAACAGGTTGTAGCCAAACAGAATCTAAACCAACTTCGTTCATTAATTTTTCTCCCCAAATAACAGCTTGTGCAGCTTCAGGAGAACCAGACAATCTTCCACCAATGTTTGTTGTTAAATCACGCAACCATTCGTAAGATTTTCCGTCCATTAAAGCACTGTTAAATAGTGTTTTAATATTTGTAGAGTCTTTTTTTTCTTCGGTTGATAATTTGTTAGAATCAATAATTTTTTCTTTTTTTTGATTACAGGCAAGCATTAACAAAGAAATGGAAGTAAAGAGTAGTATTTTTTTCATTTGATAGTATCTATTTTGAAGTTATAAATCTACAAAAATGAAATTAGATATAATTAGAATGATCTTAAATTTGGCTTACTATTTTTTTAGCTACACTATAATCAACTCTACATCTTTTGGTATTCTGTTTAGATATTGATTTATTTTTATGAAGTAATTCTTCTATATCCTCTTTAGCTTCGGATTTTTATTTTTTCAAATTAAAAATTCGGAGATTTTTAAACTTTTGTTATAATTAAAATAACGAGTGTATAACTTTTTAAATTGAGTTGCTACTTCTATAAAACTTTCTTTTTGTTAGAGTGACAAATCATAAAAGTATATAAATTTTTGGAATTCCTTTTTTAAGTATTTAATTCCTTTTGAAGAATAAATTATTGTAATAATTTCTTCAGTAATAATTGAAACATCTCTTTTGTTAACAACCTGAGTTATCAGATAAATAATACAACCAACTAAAGGAATAAAAAAGATGATAAAGTACCAATAATACTCTTTTTCGTTTTTATAATAATGGTAAAGACAAAAGACTTGAAGCGCAATAATTATATAATAGTACATGAAAGTAAATATTCTAAAAAAGGTATTTTATTTTGATGTAAGGAAGACTATTTTTCTTAAAAATCGAACTTATAAGTAATACCTCCTAAAATTTGAAAACCTTGTGTGTCGAAATTTGCAAAACGTTGGTATTGAGTATTTAAAATGTTATTTGCTCTTATGAATGCAGAAAACTTATCGTTAAAGTGATAACCACCATTTAAATTTACATCTATAAAAGAATTAATGGTTTCTATACCTTTAAGACTCGATGGAAATTGTGCATTGTAAAGTGCATCTTTTCGCTCACTAACATAAAAAATGTTTGTAGTAGCGAACCATTTTTCTTCTTTGTATTTCCCTAAAAAGGAAGCTTGTAAAAAAGGCAAATTCCATTTTTCGATGGCATTTGTCATAGTGTAATTGTCTAACTGAACTTGTGTGCTAAAAGTTAGTTTTCTGGAAAAATTATATTCAATTTCTGCGAAAAAAGAAGTTGTTTCGACATCATCATAATAAATGGAAAAAGAATTACCATATTCATAACCATCTAATGTTTGTCCATTTACGGAAGCATTTGTACCATCTGACTTTGTGTTATTTCTTAAAAATAGAGGTTTATCTTCTTCTTTGATACTACTAGCTTTTAAATTGTAGCTAATATCGTTTGTTATTTTTCCTTGTAAACCTACAAATAAATTAGAGGTTTGTGCAGTTTGAGTTATAAATAACGTTGGTGAAACATATTGGTTTTCTTCTGTAAACTGCTTGTATGTGTTTGTGTGTAGGTTTCCTGAAATTCCTCCATACATACTTACGTATTCTTTTAAAATAGCCCTTTGTGCAAATACATTTGGGAATAGAAATACATTATTCGATTCGTTTTCTGTATCTATAGAACCATAAATTTTTAAACCTGCTTTTATGGCAAATCCAGCATAATTTATCTTGTATTCTGGAAATAATTTTACAGTTAATGTTGTGTAATTTATGTTGCTTGTGTTTTCGTAATTTCTTTCGAAACTTCCACTTAAATATTCTACCCCAGTTTCTACTGAAATATCGTTTAAATTGTTGCTAATGAACCTTAAAGGAAGGTTTAATTTTGCATCGAAATTTGCAAGTATTTCTTTACTCTCAAACGAATCTGTAAAGTAAGAAAAAGATACTTTTCCAAAATCTATATAAGAATCGTGAAATTTAAAATCTCCAGCTACTTTAAAATAATTATATTTTTGTTCCTCTTCAATGGTATTTAAAACAGGTGTGTCAAAAACTAAATCTGGTAAACCATACCAGTTATATTCATTTAGTTCCGCATTTAAGCTTACTTTCCAATCGAAATAACGATCTACTTGTTTGTAAAATACTGACCCATTAAAATTTGAAAAATTACTATTTAATTTAGAATTTCTTACATTTTCTTGTGAAGCAGCATATTTAGCAGATAACCCATATTCACTACTAAAACGAGTGTTTTTATATAAAAAAGCTTCCATATAAGGACTACCATAATTTCCATAACCAGCCGCTAGATAATTGTTGTAAATTCTTTCTTTTACTCCAATACTAATTCCTTTTATGGCTCCGGTTTTTGGAATAAATGTAGAAGCTACAGGTGCAGAATAAATACTGTAGTCTAATTTTTTCTTTTTACTTTTTCCTAGTAATTTAATTTTAGGATTTTTATTTATTTTTTTACCATCTGCAATTTCTGGGTTAAACTTTGTAACCACATTTACAACCTCTGTTTTAACAGTATCTTTTTTTTGTTCCTGACCATTTGTTGTCCAGAAACCAAATAAAATAAGTAATGTTAGAAAGCCTTTTTTCATTATTATTGTTTTTCTGGATTTACGGAGTTATTTGTTTTGGCTTCGTTTTCTCTAATGGTATTTAATTCTTCGTATGCTTCCTGAATAATATCGTCGAATTCTTCGAAATTTTTAATAACGTTTTCTAATACAAAAGTTGCTTGGTAAACATCTTTTAAACCGTAATAATTTTTACCCATTATTACATAACTCTTAACACCCCAATATTTATAGTTGGAATACCCAGCAATTAATTTCTGAACCATTTTATTAGATGCTTCATAATCTTTTTGTTGATTTTTAAAATATGCATTGTAGTATAGTGCCTCCGCTTTTAACTCTCCACTTGCAGTTTTTTCTATTTCGTTATAAAATTCTTCTGCAGTTCTAAAGTCTTCACTTTTAAAGGAAGATCTTGCAATTAATATACGTGCATCGTTTTCTAAATTGGTGTCTATTTTTTCTTGTTGCAGTACTTTTCTTGCATATTCTTCTGCAAAATCATAAGCTTCCGTTTCGAAATAAGCTTTCATTAAATTACTCTGTGCAAACAAAATATTTTCTGTATTATTTGCTTCTAATTCTAACCTATCTAATATTGGAAGTGCTTCACTATAATTAGCTTCTTGTAAATAAATTTGAGATAATTTACTTAAAGATTCTTCGCTAAAATCATTCCTATCTTCATTTATAACATTTTTAAAAGGAGTAATAGCACTTTGGTATTCTTTATTTTTAAAATATACATCTGCTAGATAATAATTAGCTTTTATTTTATGGATTCCTTCTGGAAATTTTCTAGTATAATCAATTAAACTTTTAATAATTTCGTTGTTGTTCTTAGAAGCTAAATATTTTTTTTCAGCAACTGCGAAAGAAGTATTATCAATATCGGAATTGCTAACATTTATAAACTTTAAGGTTCCCATCCAACTAATATAATCTTCCAGATTTCCTAAATCTATATACACATTTCGTGCATTTGCAACTGCTTCAAGTGCTTCTGGAGAATTCGAAAAACGTGCAGCAACTTCTTTGTATTTTTTTAAAGCTTGTTGGTTCATATTATCATTATAATACAACAAACCTTGCCTTAATAATGCTCGTGAAAGAAATGTACTATTTGGATATTTTTCCAACAAACGATCGTAAGCTACATGTGCATTTTTATGGTCTTTAACTTTTATGTAGGTGTTTGCAATTTGATACAATGCATCGTCTTTTAAGTTAGAGTTTTGGTAGTCGTTAATAACCTTTTTTAGCGCTGTTATTTTAGCTTCATCATTGTCTGTAAAACCATAACTCATTCCAATTTGATATTGAGCATAATCTGAGTTTGGCCCAAATTCATCCGCGACAATTTTGTAGGAATTTACAGCTTCAGTATAATTTCTAGAAGCAAAATAACCATCTCCCAAACGAATTATTGCATCGTATTTAGTATCTGTTTCTATAGAGTCTATTACTAAGAATTTTTTAAAAGCACCAATTGATTTTTCGTATTCTTTCAATTTGAAATAACCATACCCAATAGTGTAATTTGTTAGTTTAAACTCGCTATCAATAGAGGTTAATGTTTTGTTTAATATTTCTAATTTATTAATAGCATCTTGGTAGTTTTCTAGGCGATATTCTGTTTCTGCTTCCCAAAATTGTGCTCTTTCTTTAATTTCTATGGTTGAAGATTTTTTTGATTGAGAGAAAAAAGGTAACGCTTCTTTATATTTTCCTTCGTTAAATAATTGAATTCCTCTATATAAAGAAACTTCTATAATTAAAGCTGTGTTTTCGTCAGATTTTTTCTTTAAAAGAAAATCTACAGCACCTTGGTAGTTTTGTTCGTTTATAAATGAAGAAACTACTAATTTATTAATCTCTTGATAAGCTTTAGATTTGGGATATTTCTTTAAATAGTTCTGTAAAACCTGAGAAACTGGCTCGAAAGGATTACCAGCTTCGTAACTTAATTTCGCATAATTTAAAGCAGCGTCTTGCTGAATGTTTGCATCGAAACTCATTTCTGAAGCCGATTTAAAAGCATTTAAAGCTTCATTTTTTTTATCTACTTTTAGGTAACATTCTCCTAAGTGAGAATATGCATTTTGCGATACGTTATTTTTTTGGTCAATAATTTTATTGAAGTTGTTAATAGCATTTTCAAAATCGTTTTGTTTGTAATATGCATATCCAAGTTGATAATAATCTGTATTATTCCATTTTCCTTTTTTACCTCTGTAATCTTTTAAGTAAGGAATTGATTCTACATATTTTTCTAAATTGAAGTAACTTTCTCCTATAATTTTAGAGATTTCGGATTGTAAATCTCTTTTTGCATCTGGTAATAATTTCTTTCCAACTTCGATACAACGTTCAAATTTACCTGCTTTAAAACTAATATCTAATAAGTAATATGTTATTTCTGCTTTGTAAGTTGCATTATCTGCAATTTTTTTAAGAGTAGATTCTGCAATTCCATAATCTTCTAATTTGTAAGCGATATAACCATAATAATAACGAGAATCATTTCCGTATTTTGGGTCGTTTATCAATAATAAAAATCGATCTTTAGAAAGTTGTAAATTATTGGTGGTTAATAAACCATAGCCCATTTTAAAATCTAGTTCTTTTTTATCTTCTCGAGAAAGTATTTTTGTGTCTACTTTTTGATACCATTTTAATGCATAAGAAGCCTTTTTGTTAGCGAAATAGTAGTTTCCTACATTAAAAAAAGCAACATTTTTTTTATTACTATTAGGATATTCTTCTACAAATGAAAGTACTTTCTTATCTGCATCTATTTGGTTTAATTTTATGGCACACATCGCTTCGAAGTATGTAGCATCTGTTTTTAAATTAGAACCAATATTTGCCTCGTTAACAACACTGTTGAATGTCTTTTGTGCGGCTGCGTATGCTTTACTGTTGTATAGTTTTAATGCATCGTTATAGTTTTTTAAGATACTTGTATCTGCAATTGTTTGCTGTGAAAACATCACAAGAGACATTAAAAAAGCAAAAGTCGTAAGAAGATGTTTTTTGCTTATAAGATTTTTCATATACTTATTTTAGATACTCCAAATGGATAACGAACAATTTTTAAATTTGTTGGATAGGGGAAGAAAAAATATTGCAACAATTTTAGTCAAAAGTAAGAATTGTTTAGATTTCATAGTTAAAAAATCAATAGAAAATTTTAAGTTTGTAGAAACTACTTATCTATGGAAAATTCTGTTTTACAATTAGAAAATGCTG
Organism: Polaribacter haliotis; assembly: GCF_014784055.1. Classification (NCBI taxonomy): domain Bacteria; kingdom Pseudomonadati; phylum Bacteroidota; class Flavobacteriia; order Flavobacteriales; family Flavobacteriaceae; genus Polaribacter; species Polaribacter haliotis. Next base: position 3,300,245 of record NZ_CP061813.1, read on the forward strand.
CTATTTATCAAAGAGATAATTTAGTGTTGTCTAAAGTTAATTTAACGATTAAAACTGGCGATTTTTACTATTTAATAGGAAAAACAGGAAGTGGAAAAAGTAGTTTAATGAAAACTTTATATGGAGATTTGCCACTTAGAGAAGGCTCAGGAGCAATTGTAGGATTCGATTTAAACACTTTAAAAGAAAAGCAAATTCCTTTTTTAAGGAGAAAAATCGGAATTGTTTTTCAAGATTTTAAACTTTTAAGCGATAGAAATGTTTTCGATAACTTAAAATTTGTTTTAAAAGCAACTGGTTGGAAAGACAAGAACTTAATGAAAGATAAAATTCACGAGGTTTTAGATAAAGTAGGTATGAAATCTCAATATTATAAAAAAACTTACGAACTTTCTGGAGGTGAACAACAAAGAGTGGCAATTGCAAGAGCTTTGTTAAATGATCCAGAACTTATTTTAGCAGATGAACCTACTGGAAATTTAGATCCAAAAACTTCTTTGGAAGTTATGGAGTTGTTAAATTCCATTCACAAAAGCGGAAAAACAATTTTAATGGCAACACACGATTACCAATTAATTGTTAAGTTTAAACAAAAAACCCTAAAATGCGAAGGTGGAGAATTGTTTGAGGTTGCCCAACAAGCCACAGTTTAATGCTTTCAGTTTTAATACCAACATATAATTATAACAGTTTTCCATTCGTAAAAGAGCTTCATAAGCAATTGATTGAAGAAAAAGTTGACTTTGAAATTATCTGTTTAGATGATGGTTCTAAATCAATTTTAAATATAAAAAATAAAAAAACAAATAGTTTATCGTTTGCTAATTTTGAAGAGCTTACAACAAATATTGGTAGAAGTGCTATTCGAAATTTATTAGCCAAAAAAGCAACTTATAAATGGTTATTATTTCTAGATGCAGACGGATTTCCAGTACATGATAATTTTATAAAATTATATGTAGAAAAGATTAAAGAACCAAATAATAAATTTTCTGGTTTTATTGGAGGAAGAGTTCACAAAGTAGAATCAGAAAAAAATCTTAGAATTAAATTCGGCATTGAAAGAGAAGAAGTATCTGAAGATTTAAGAAACGAGAATCCTTATAGATATTTTTTTACATCGAATATTTTATTTAAAAAAAGTGTTTTTAATGAGATTCAGTTTAACGAAAAATTAACTGGTTATGGTTATGAAGATCTTGTTTTTGGAAATGAAATGAGAGCATTAAACCATAAAGTTTTTCATATTAATAATCCTGTTTATCATTTACAAATAGAAGATAACACTGTGTTTATAAATAAAACAAAACAAGGGCTAAATAATTTATTGTTTTTAAAAAAGCAAAATTTACTGAAAGAAAACGACGTTAAATTATTATCTTATTTCAATAAAATAAATAGTTTTGGTTTCCAAAAAACCATGATAAAGCTAAAAGATTTCTTTATTAGGAAAGCAATAGAAACATCTTCTTTATTTTATTACGATTTGTTTAAGTTAAGTTACTTGTGTTATTTAAAGGAAAAACAAGATGAAACGAAATAGAGTAGAAATAGCAGATTTAATTTTCAATAATTTAAAAAGCAATCAAAAAGAATTAAAAAATCAATTCCATGCTAGTAAAAATGAAATTGGTTATTTTTATTTGGATAATCTATTGCCAAAAGAATTAGCTCTAGAAATTCATAAGAATTTCCCAGGTACAGAAGATGCTGTGCAAAGAAAAAGTCTTCGGGAATATAAGTTCACAGCTTTTCAAATGGATAAATACAATACTTTTTTAGAGGAAACCATTTTTGCTTTTCAAGATGAAAGAATAGTAAGTTTGGTTTCCGAAATATGTGGAATCGAAGAAGTGTTTCCAGACTCTAATTTGTATGCAGGAGGTTTGTCATTAATGAAAAAAGATAATTTTTTAAACCCGCATTTAGACAATTCTCACGATAAAGATAGAAATCGTTGGCGCGTTTTAAATCTTCTCTATTATGTTACCCCAAATTGGGAGTTAAAAAATGGGGGTAATTTAGAGCTATGGCCAAAAGGGTTAGAGGAAAAACAAACAATTGTAACTAGTAAATTTAATAGATTAGTGGTTATGGCTACACATCAAAAATCTTGGCATTCTGTAAATAAAGTTTTGGTAGAAGATGTTAGGTGTTGTGTTTCTAATTATTATTTTTCGGAAGAACCTTTATTAGTTTCAGATAACTTTCATGTTACTACTTTTAGAGCAAGACCCGAAGAAAAAGTAAAAGATTTTATATTACAAATAGATAATAAGTTAAGAAGTGCTGTTAGAAAATTGTTTAAAAAAGGTGTTCGAGAAAACCCACATCAATATAAAAAATAACTATTTGGCGTTTTTAAAAATGGCCAATAATTTTTCTTCTTGATTTTCCCAAATCAATGTTTTTTTTGCTTCTTTTAATTGGTTTGAATAATCTTTTTCTAAGATTCTTTTTATTTGATTAGCCAATGATTTTGGCTCTCTTTTTTCAATGATTTCGCCAATTTTATGTTCAGTTGCAATCTTTTTCATTTCTGGTAAATTAGAAACAATCACTGGGACTTCAGCTTGTATGTAATCGAAAATTTTATTGGGTAAAGCAAATCTGTAGTTAAGACCTAAATCTTCTTCTAAGCTAAAACCTAAATCAGCCAGAGGCGTTAATTTTTTAAGGTCTTCAGGGTTTTTTCTGCCCAAGAAAAATACTTTTTCATTCAATTTTAAAGTTGCAGTTTTTTCTTTTAAGTCCTCATAAATGTCCCCATTTCCAATAATTACAAGAAGATGGTTTTCTAGATATTCCATGGTTTCTATCATCAGTTCCAAACCACGACCAATGTTTAAAGCACCTTGATATAAGATAATTTTTTTCTGACTAGTTTTAAACGGAAAAACACCTTTTTCTACAATTTTTTTATTCGGAACATTTAAGATAGTTTCAAATTGAACATTGTATTTGTTTTTATAATAATTGGCAATACTATTACAAACAGTGTAGTTATTTTTAAGTTTTGGAATTGTCCAGTTTTCAATGGAAAGCCAAATTCTTTTAACTTTAGAACGGTTTGCCAATTCAGGAATTTCAGAAAAAAGTTCGTGACTATCAAAAACCAGTTTTTTAAGCTGTATTTTACTAATAATATAGTTGGGTAAAAGAGTGTCTACATCATTGCAAAGTAAAATATCTTTCTTTTTAAAAAGTAAAAAAAAGAACAAACGAATATTATATTCAGCATAAAAAAGAACCCCAGAATTAAATAATAATTTGAATCTTTTGATCGAATAATTTCTTTCAATTTTTTTAGAATTTTTAAGAAATCTTCCCACTAAATAAATATCATATCCATTTCTATGTAAAGAATTACACACTTTTTCTACTCTTTGGTCTGTAGTTAAGTCGTTTGTAACTGAAACAATTATTTTTCTCAATGATTATTTATTTATCGCAATATAAAACATAAAATTAAAAAGGTAGAATAGTACTGTGGAGTTAATAAATAAATGGAAAGCAATCTATTGTTTTAAGTTTAGAAGTAATATTGATTTTATCTGTAACAATTTAAATTTTTTAAAATCAAGGAAAAAAAAGCCAAAGTTAATTGTTGGGTGGGTTTAGTATTTTGCCTTTAACTTCGTCTAAGTAACTTCTACCAATAACATATCTCATGCCTCCAACTTCAACGCTATTGCCTTCTAAAACATCTATTTTGTCAAATGCTACAGTGTAAGATCTATGAATTCGAATAAAATTTTTAGAAGGTAACATTTCAATAAAACTATTATGTGTTTGGTGTATAATAAATCGATCTGTAGAAGTACTAATTTTTAAGTAATCCCTTAGGCTTTCTATTACCAAAATTTCATCTAAAAAAATTTTAATATTTTTCTTTTTATCTACTTTAACAAAGATAAATGGCCTTGTATTAATTTTTGTTTGAGATTGTTTATTATTATAGAAAATCTTCTGTGCCTTATTTATAGCCAACATAAAACGAGGAAATGGAATTGGTTTTATTAAATAATCGAGCACTTCCAATTCATAAGTTTCCACAGCATATTCTTTGTGGGCACTTGTAATAATAATAAGAGGTTTGTGTTCTAGGCTTTTAATAAAACTTAAACCATCTAAAAGAGGCATATTTATGTCTAAAAAAATTAGATCTACTACTTCTTTTTTTAAAAAGTTTAATGCATCAATGGCGTTACCAAATGTCGAAACAACATCTATATCGTTTATTTGCTCTAAGTAATTTTTAATCACATTAATAGCTAATGGCTCATCATCAATAATCAAACTTCTTATCCCCATTTTTATACTTTTATTTTTAAGTTTACAATAAATAAATTATTTATTGTTTCAATGGATAAATCGTAGTCTTCTTTACGATATCCAAGTTCTAATCTTTTTTTTACGTTTGTTAATCCAATACCTCCAAAATTAGGTATAATTTTATTCTTTTCATAAATTGAAACTGCAGGAGTAGGATTTGTTATTTTAAAATAAAGAAAGTTTTCTTTAATTTCAAAACTAATATCTAATTTCACTTCATAAATATTTTTGTCAATTCCATGTTTAAATGCATTTTCTACGAAAGATAACAGCAATATAGGAGCTATTTTTTTTCCCATAATATTTCCAGCCATATCCATATTTACTTCCAGTAATTCTCCATGTCTCATTCTTTCTAATTCAATATAATTTTGAATACACAGAATTTCTTTTTCTAGACTTTGTCTTTTGTTGCCTGTTTCATAAAGAATATATCGCATTAACTCCGAAAGCTTTAAAATTATTTTCGGCGTTTTTTCTGATTTTTCAATGGCTAAAGAATAAATGTTATTTAATGTGTTAAAAAAGAAGTGTGGAGACACCTGAGACCTCAAAAAAAGTAATTCTGTTTCTAATTGCACTTTTTCTAAATCTATTAATCTTTTGTGCTCCTTAATCCAATCCATTGTAATTTTAATGGCAGTTACAAAGGTTACAACGTATAATTCTCCAATCATCATATCTATGGCATAATCCATAGTAAATTGATTAATTTGTTGAGGTCCTTCTGGCCAAACATCGTTACTAATAAGGTAGTAAGTTAGGTTAAATTTAAGGAAAACCATTGCCAACAAAGCCAAAATAACAAAGAGTATATAAATGTTATATTTACGTTTGAAAACAAATTTGGGCATTAAATAATAAATATTAAGATAGGCTAAGAAAATATGTATTGGAAAACCTATAAGGTTGGTTTTAAAAGAATACATAAAATCGTTAAAATATCTACCCCATCGAAAAGTATTAAATAGGAAATAAATTAACCAAAAAATTACATGATGTCTTAGTGTTATTATAAATAGTTTTCTTGGTTCCATATTTCTACTTTTTGATGTCTGTCGACATTCTTAAGCTATTTGTCTAATATTATTCTTTATAATGCGCTACTTTTTTTAATTTACTTGACTTAAAACAGGAATAAATGATATATTTTAAAAATCCGAATATAAAGATATTTTACATTTTAGTAACCATTCTAACAGTTGTTTCATGTGATAAAACTAATTTAGAGCAAGAAACAAAATCATTAACAGAATTTGTGGATCCTTTTATAGGAACAGGTGGTCATGGACATACATATCCAGGAGCAACAGTTCCTTTTGGAATGTTGCAAGTAACTCCTGTAAATGGAATCTCTAAATGGGACTGGTGTTCAGGGTATCATTATTCAGATTCTGTGGCTGTTGGTTTTAGTCATTTGGCTTTAAGTGGAACAGGAATTGGAGATTTGGCAGATATTCTTTTTATGCCAATTAATAAAAAAGTCGATTTATCTATCAATCCAAAATCTAGAGATAGTATTGCTTATAGATCTTCTTATAGTCATGACAATGAAACAGCAAAACCTGGTTATTATCAAGTTTTTTTAGAAGACCATAATGTAAATGTAGAATTAACAACAACAAAAAGAACAGCATATCATAAATATACTTTTAAAAAGGAAGATAAACAATCTGTAGTTATTGATTTAGGATTCGCAATAAACTGGGATACACCTCTTAAAACATCTATAAATATTGAAGATGAATACACAATAAGTGGAACTCGTTTCAGTAAAGGTTGGGCAAGAAATCAAAAAGTATTTTTTGTGGCTAAATTTTCGAAGCCGATTACAAAACATCAACTATATTCGGATGGTAATTTTAGTAATAATAATTCATCAGAGGGAACAAAAACTGCAACACAATTATTTTTTGATACTAAGAATAAGGAAGAATTATTTGTAAAAGTAGCCTTATCATCTGTAAGTGTAGAAAATGCAAAAGATAATTTAAGAGAAGGAGGTTTCGATTTTAATATAATAAAAGATGAAGCAGAAGACAAATGGAGCAATGCTTTAACAAAAATTGAAGTTGAAACGCCTGTAGATTCTTTAAAAACAATTTTTTACACAGCAATGTATCATGCACAATTAGCGCCAGTTACTTACAGCGATAAAAACGGTCAATTTAGAAAAGAGAATGACGAAATTGTAACTGCAAAAAACTATACAGCATATTCTACATTATCACTTTGGGATACTTTTAGAGCAGAACATCCTTTATTAACTTTAACAGCGCCAGATAGAGTTTCCGATATTATAAATACAATGTTGGCATATTATGAAACCAAAGAAATATTACCAGTTTGGACTTTGTACGCAAACGAAACCAATACAATGACTGGTTATCATTCAATCCCAGTAATTGTAGAAGCATATATGAAAGGAATTCGTGGTTTCGATACCGAAAAAGCATTTGAAGCAATGAAAACAACAATGATGCAAGATGAAAGAGGATTGAATCATTATAAGAAATACGGATATATTCCTTATAGTTTATTGGACGAATCTGTAACAATTACTTTAGAGTACGCATATGACGATTGGTGTGTAGCTCAAATGGCAAAAGCCTTAGGGAAAGATGCTGATTACAAATTTTTCTTAGATCGTTCAAAGGCATATCAACATTTATTTGATAATAAAACTGGTTTTATGCGAGGAAGATCTGTAGATGGTAAGTCTTTCAACGAACCTTTTGATGCAAAACATTCCAACCACAGAGAGCAAACAGATTACACAGAAGGGAATGCTTGGCAACATAGTTGGTTTGTTCCTCAAGATCCAGAAGATTTTATTAAACTTCACGGAAGTAACGAAGTTTTTGCAAGTAGATTAGAGCAGTTATTTACAGAAAGCTCAGAAATTACTGGCGATAATATTTCTGCAGATATTTCTGGACTTATTGGACAATATGCGCATGGAAATGAACCAAGTCATCATATCGCTTACCTTTTTAACCATGCAAATCAACCTTGGCGAACGCAATATTGGGCACGTCATATCATGGATACGCAATATAATACAACTCCAAATGGTTTAAGTGGAAATGAAGATTGTGGTCAAATGAGTGCTTGGTATGCGTTAAGCTCTATTGGATTATATGCCATGAATCCTGCTTCTGGAAATTATGAAATTGGAAGCCCTATTTTCGAAAAAGCAACAATTAAAGTTTCTGAAGGAAAAACATTTATAATTGAAGGAGAAAACGTTTCAGATAAGAATATTTATATCCAATCTGCAACGCTTAATGGTAAAGAGTTCAATAGAACAAACATCTCTCATAAAGAGATATTAGAAGGTGGAACACTGCATTTTGTAATGGGTAGTCAGCCGAACAAAAATTGGGGGAGTTTAAAATAATTAATTCACAGCCAATAAAAACTAACCAATAACCCTAACCAACTATGGATATCATTGATGTTTCAATAATAATGCTCTATATCGTCTTAACTTTAGGCGTAGGAATTTGGATTTCTAAAAGAGCATCAAAAGGATTAGATTCTTATTTTCTCGGAGGAAAAAGTATAAAATGGTATTACTTAGGTTTAAGTAATGGTTCAGGAATGTTCGATGTTTCTGGAACAGCTTGGATGGTAGGAATTTTATTCTTGTATGGAGTTAAAAGTTTCATGTTCATGTGGATGTGGCCAATTTGGAACCAGATTTTTATAATGATTTTCTTAGCCGCTTGGATTCGACGTTCGAATATTATGACAGGTTCCGAATGGATTTTAACACGTTTTGGAGATGGTAAAGCAGGTAGAGCATCTCATTTAATTGTGGCAATTTTTGCGATTATTGCTTCCATAGGTTTTATTGCTTACTTTTTTGAAGGTGTAGGGAAGTTCATGTCAATCATTCTTCCTTGGGATTTAACTTTTATGATTGGGCAAAGCGAACTTTTAACATCCGACCAGAGTTATGCCTTAATAATTATTTTTTTAACTACCATTTATACGATAAAAGGTGGAATGTTTTCTGTAGTTGCAACCGAAGTTTTGCAATATGGAATTATGGTTTTAGCAGGGCTCTTAATTGCAGGTTATGCATTTATTACAGTTACAGATATCGAAATAAGCAACGTACTTTCAACAGAATGGAGCAACATAATGTTTGGTTGGGAAATTGAAGGTTCATGGACGGGCAAGTACGAAGCTTTTAATAATTTAATAGATACACAAGGCTATAAAATGTTTGGGGCGTTTATAGGAATGTCTCTTTTTAAAGGAATTTTCGCAAGTATTGCTGGGCCAACACCAAGTTACGATATGCAACGAATTTTATCTACAAGATCGGTAAAAGAGGCAGCATATATGTCAGGTTTTACAAATTTGGTGCTTTTTATTCCTCGTTATTTATTAATTGGAGGAATCGTTATTATTGCTTTGGTGTATATCGCTCCAGAAATGGCAGTTTCAAATACATTAAGTTTAAATGATTTAGAAATTATTCTTCCAAAAGTAATTAATAACCACGTTCCAGTTGGTATCAAAGGATTGTTATTAGCAGGACTTTTAGCAGCATTTATGTCTACTTTTTCTGCATTTGTAAATTCAGGACCAGCCTATATTGTAAACGATATTTATAAGAAGTATTTCAAGCCAACTGCACCAGATAAACATTATATAAAAGCGAGTCATATAGCTTCGTTTGCAATTGTAATTATTGGCGTAATTATGGGGTTCTTTGCAGATTCTATAAACTCACTAACCTTATGGATAACTAGCGCACTTTATGGTGGTTATGTCGCCGCAAATTTCTTAAAATGGATTTGGTGGCGTTTTAATGGTTGGGGATATTTTTGGGGAATGACAGCTGGTTTGTTTATTGCAACTCTTCAGTTTTTATTAGACCAAAATAAAGCGAATTTCGAAATTGGTACTTGGTTGTACGATTTAGCACAAATTCCTGCGATTTACATTTTTCCTATTATATTTATTGTCTCTTTATTAGGTTCTTTCTTAGGAACACTTTTTACACCAGCAACACCAATGGAAACTTTAAAAAAGTTTTATTCAAATGTACGTCCTTGGGGTTTGTGGGGTCCAGTTTATAGAGAGTTAAAAGGTGAAGACGAAACGTTTACTAAAAACGAAGACTTTGTAAGTGATATGTTAAATTGTGTCATTGGTGTTGTATGGCAATCCAGCATGATTTTACTACCAATATATTTTATGATTAGAGATTATCCTAAAACATTAATTGCATTATTGGTATTTGTAATAACATCAATTGTTTTAAAATTCACTTGGTTAGATAAAGTGAGAAAATATAAAAATTAAAAAGAAATGAGTTCAATTCCTTGGCAAGATAAACCAGAAAATTCGAATGATGTTGTTTGGCGTTATTCGGAAAATCCTATCATTAATAGATACGATATTCCATCTTCTAACAGTATTTTTAACAGTGCTGTAGTTCCTTTTAAAGATGGTTTTGCTGGTGTTTTTAGGTGTGATAACAAAGCAGTGCAAATGAATATTTTCGCTGGTTTTAGTAAAAACGGAATCGATTGGGAAATTAATCACGAACCAATTGAAATGATGGCAGGAAACACAGAAATGATCGAATCGGATTATAAATACGACCCACGTGTTGTTTTTATTGAAGACAGGTATTGGATTACTTGGTGTAATGGTTACAATGGACCCACAATTGGTATTGGTTATACATTCGATTTTAAAGAGTTTTTTCAATGTGAAAATGCTTTTTTACCTTTCAATAGAAATGGGGTTTTATTTCCACAGAAAATAAACGGAAAATACGCAATGCTAAGTCGTCCAAGTGATAATGGACACACTCCATTTGGCGATATTTATATCAGTTATAGTCCAGATATGAAATTTTGGGGAGAACATAGATGTGTTATGAAAGCAACGCCTTTCGAGGATAGTGCTTGGCAATGTACAAAAATAGGAGCAGGGCCAATTCCAATTCTTACAGATGAAGGTTGGTTAATGTTATATCATGGAGTTATAAATACGTGTAACGGATTTAGATACGCAATGGGTGCTGCAATTTTAGAAGAAAATGAACCAGATAAAGTAAAATACAGAACACAACCTTATTTATTAGGACCTGCAGAACAATACGAAATGGTGGGAGATGTACCAAATGTGGTTTTTCCTTGTGCAGCTTTACATGATACAAAAGAAGATAAATTGGCAATTTACTATGGTGCCGCAGATACAGTTGTAGCAATGGCTTTTGGTAAGTTGAGTGAAGTCGTACAATTTACAAAAGATAATAGTTTATAAGATGAAGATGTTATCAAAATTAAAATATGTAAGTATTATTTTTTGTGGTGTATCCATAATGAGTTGTGCGCAATCAAAAAAAGAAATTATTCCAGAAACATATGTCGCTCATAAAACTTCGGAAACCATAATTATAGATGGAAAAGCAAATGAGTCTGAGTGGAAAAAAGCAAAATGGACAAACAATTTTATTGATATTGAAGGGGTGAAAACACCAAAATATCAAACCAATGTAAAAATGCTTTGGGACGAAAACTACTATTATATTTTAGCAGAAATGAAAGAACCTCATATTTGGGCAGATATTACAAAACGAGATGAAGTTATTTTTTACAATAATGATTTCGAGGTTTTTATAGAGCCAGATGGAGACACACATAATTATTACGAATTAGAAATTAATGCATTAAATACTGCTTGGGATTTATTTATTTCGAAACCCTACAGAGAGTCAGATGGGGTTATTTTAAATGATTGGAATTTTACTGGCTTAAAGTCTGCAATTAGCATCAATGGAACATTAAATAATTCGGGTGATACTGATAAAAGTTGGACGTTAGAAATTGCAATTCCATTTAAAGATTTAAGAACACTTTACAAACAAGACAATGTGCCAAGAGATAAATTTTGGCGCGTTAATTTTTCGAGAGTAAATTGGGATCATGATATTAAAGATGGTAAATATTCTCGTAAAAAAGGAAAAGATGGTAAATATTTACATGAATATAATTGGGTTTGGTCGTCAACAGGAGTTATAAATATGCATTTGCCAGAAAATTGGGGATATGTTTATTTTTCAACAAAAAATGTGGAAAGCAACGATTCATTTACAATTCCGAAAGACGATAAAATCAAACGAGAATTGTATAATTTATACAGAAAACAAAAAAGCCATTTCAAAAAGAATAAGTTGTGGTTATCTATTGATAAATTATCATCAACAGAAATTAAAGTGGATGGAAAAACTATTATACCAGAATTAAAGTTCCATGAAACAGGTTGGAATTTAATGACGAAAAGTCCATTTACTCAAAAAGTACTAATTATAAAAGAAGACGGAAAATTCATTTCAAAATAAAATAATATGAAGCTATTAGGTAAACTTTCAATTTTATTATTAATGATTGCTTTTACAGCATGCAATCAAAAAGTAGAAAAAAAGCAAGATGATAAAGAACTTGTAAATAATACAAAATCAGCATTCGATTTTGGTGTTTGGATAACGTCCCAAAAAGATAAAAAAAATGCAGATTATGCTGCAGAGTTTAAAAAATACAAAGAAGGTGGTATTGACGAAATTTTAATCAATACAAATACAGACCCAAAAGAATTGGAACGTTTAGTGCCAATTGCAACGAAAGAAGGTTTAAAAGTTCATGCGTGGATTATGGCTGTAAATCGTCCTGGAGATACAGTTGCATTAAAACATCCAGAATGGTATCAAGTAAGTCGCGAAGGAAAATCTTGTTTCGATACACGACCTTATGTTGGCTATTATCAATGGTTGTGCCCAACCAGAGAAGCATCAAGAAACCATATTTTAGGTTTGGTTGAAGGTTTGGCTAAAGTAGAAGGAATTGAAAGTGTGCATTTAGATTATATACGTTTTCCAGACATTTTTTTACCAATTGGTTTATTGCCAAAATACAATTTAGTTCAAGATACAGAAATGGCAGAATACGATTTTTGTTATTGTGATGAATGTGTAAATGCTTTCGAGAAAATACATCATAAAAACCCAAGAGAAAGTAAAAATACTGCGATTGATATGGAATGGAAAAATTTCCGTTTAAACGCAATAAAAACACTGGTTGATGATGCTTATAAAATTGTACATAACAATAATAAAAAACTAACAGCTGCAGTATTTCCTTATCCAGAAATGGCAGATCATATGGTTCGTCAAAGATGGGATAAATGGAATATAGATGAGGTATATCCAATGATTTATCACGGGTTTTATAACGAAGAAATAGATTGGATAGGATATGCAACTAAACAAGGAGTTGATGATTTAAAAGGAAAAAAAGTAGGTGTTAATACAGGTGTTTATTTACCTCCTTTTACATCTAATGAAGAGTTAAAACAAGCTATTTTGCTAGCGAAAGAAAATGGAGCAAAAGGAGTAACATTTTTTGATGGTCCTCAATTAACAGACGAATATTTAAAAACAATTAGAGAAACAAAAGCGTCATTTTCTAAATAAGTATGCAAAAACAGGGCTTTTTTTTTATAATAATTTTAGTGCTTTTTTTTAATTGCACTAAAGAGAAAAACGATGCTATAAAACTAACAGGTTTTGTGAATCCGTTTATTGGTTCAGATGGTCCTGGAAATACATATCCAGGAGCAACAATGCCTTTTGGAATGGTACAGTTAAGTCCAGATATTGGTATTCCAGGTTGGGACAGAATTGCAGGATATTATTACCAAGACTCCATAATTTCTGGTTTTTCTCACATGCATTTAACAGGAACTGGAGCTGGAGATTTGTATGATATTTTGGTCATGCCCACCAATAGCAAATTTTCAAAAAGAATTAAAGAGAATAATTTTAAACCTTTTTCGAGTTTTTCTCACGATAAAGAAACTGCTTCTCCAGGATATTATGCTGTAGATTTATTAGACTATAATATCAAAGCCGAAGTCACAGCAACAAACCGAACAGGAATCCATAAATACACATTTCCAAAAGATTCGTTGTCGCAAATTCATGTCGATTTAGGCTATGCTTTAAATTGGGATAGTCCAACAGATACGCAAATAAAAGTGGTTAATAATACGACTATTAGAGGCTATAGAAAATCTACAGGTTGGGCAAAAGACCAAAGAGTTTATTTTCAAATTGAAGTTTCTAAACCTTTTAAGTCTTACGAATTGTATCAAAATGATAGTTTAGTTTCTGATGTTGCAAAAGGAAAAAACACCAAAATTATTTTAAATTATGCTACTGATAAAGGTGAAGAAATCATCTTAAAAACAGGGTTATCAACAGGAAATATCGAAGGTGCAAAATTATCATTAGAAAAAGAAGCACCTCATTTTAATTTTGAAGAATACAGAAAACAGGCAGATGAGATTTGGGAAAAACAACTTCAAAAAATTAAAATAGAATCAAAAGACAGCACCAAAAAGCATATTTTTTATACAATGTTATATCAAAGTATGTTGGCGCCAACTTTGTTAAGTGATTTAAACGGAAATTATAAAGGTGCAAACGATACCATTATGAATGCTGGTGATTTCAATAGATATGACACGTTTTCTTTATGGGACACTTACAGAGCTGCGCATCCACTTTATACAATTTTGCATCCAAATAAAGTGTCGGACATGATTAAATCGATGTTGGCACATTATAAAGAAACAGGTTTATTACCAGTTTGGTCCATGCAAGGAAATGAAACTAATATGATGATTGGTTATCACGCAGTTCCTGTAGTAGTTGATGCTTATTTTAAAGGAATTGATTTTAATACTGAATTAGCTTACGAAGCCTGCAAAGCAAGTGCAATGGATAATGCTCGTCAAATTGATACTTACAAAGAATTAGGCTTTGTTCCAATTGATGTAAAACATGAAAATTGGTCGGTTTCTAAAACGTTAGAATATGCTTACGACGATTGGTGTATTGCGAAGTTTGCTGAAAAATTAGGGAAAGAAGAAGATTATCAATATTTTTTAAAGCGTTCCGAAAACTGGCGAAATGTGTATGATGAGCAAAGTTCATTTATGCGCCCTAAATACAAGGAAGGCAATTTTATTGAAAAATTTATTCCTAAAGAATACACACCTTATTTCTGCGAAAGTAATGCTTGGCAATATGTTTGGAATGTTCCACAAAATCTGGAAGGTTTAATAAAAACCATTGGTGGAGAAGAACGTTTTGAGCAAAAGTTAGATTCTATGTTCAGCTTAAATCCTTTGCCTGAAGACAAATTACCTATTTTTAGTACAGGTATGATTGGGCAATATGCACATGGAAATGAACCAAGCCATCATGTAGGTTATTTGTATAATTACATAAATAAACCGTGGAAAGCACAAAGTATTATTAGAGAAATTTTAGAAACTCAATACAAAAATGAACCAAATGGACATTGTGGAAATGAGGATTGTGGACAAATGTCTTCTTGGTATGTTTTAAGTTCTTTAGGTTTCTACCCTGTAAATCCAGCACAAGGAATGTATAGTTTTGGTTCGCCAATTTTCGATAAAGCAACCATCAATTTAGAAAACGGAAATCAATTTACGGTGGAAGCGATTAACAATTCCACAGAAAATAAATATATCCAGTCTATTACTTTAAATGAGAAGGAAATAAATAGGAATTACATTCGTCATAGTGAGATTGCAAATGGAGGAAAACTCGTTTTTAAAATGGGAAATAAACCTGCTGTAAATAAAACTTATAACTTAGGAATATCATCAAAAATTTATCAATAGAAAGTATAAAAAAGTATTTAAAATGAATAAAAGAATTGCATTATTAGTTGTTGTTATCTGTCTTTCAATAAAAGGGTTTAGTCAAGACAAACCTTTCTGGCTAAACGAAAATAAAAATGAAGATAATAGAGAGCCTATGCATGCTTCTTATTATGTTTTCGAAAATGAAGCATTGGCGAAAAAAGGCGACTGGAAAGCATCAAAAAATTATTTAGACTTAAATGGAATCTGGAAATTCAAATGGATTGAAAATGCCACAGATTTACCAAACAATTTTGAAAAACCAACTTTTAATGATAGCAATTGGGACGATTTTAAAATTCCTGCAACCTGGGAAGTGAATGGATATGGATATCCAGTTTATGTAAATACGACTTACGAATTTGATAAAATTTTAAAGAAAAACCCACCAATTGTTCCAGCAAAAGAAAATCACGTTGGTATTTATAGAAGAGAAATTAATGTTGATGAAAACTGGAAAGGAAAAGATATTTTTCTTCATGTAGGTGCTGCAAAATCAAACTTAACAGTTTGGGTAAATGGCGAATATGTTGGTTATGGAGAAGATGGAAAATTACCACAAGAATTCAAGTTGAATCAATTTTTAAAATCAGGAAAAAACACCATTGTTTTTAAAGTGATGCGTTGGAATGATGGTTCGTATTTAGAATGTCAAGATTTTTGGAGAATGAGCGGAATTACCAGAGAAACGTTTTTATACGCTCGTAATAAAACACATGTAATAGATTTTGAAATTTTACCTAGTTTAGACGCTTCTTACAAAAACGGATCATTAAAAGTATCTACATCAATATCAAACTTAGATAAAAAAAATAAATACGCTTTAGAAGTTCAGCTAAAAGATGGCGATAAAATTATAGATAAAAAAGAACTAAATAAGAATCAGTTATCAGCAAAATCAACATTTAATTTTTCCGTAAAAAACACCAAAAATTGGAGTGCGGAAGTTCCGAATCTTTACACTGTAAACTTTATTTTGAAAGATAAAAGAGGAAAAACTGTTGAATTTATTAGTAAAAAAATAGGTTTTAGAACCTCAGAAATTAAAAACGGACAATTATTAGTAAATGGACAACCTGTTTATATAAAAGGTGTAAATCGACATGAAACAGACCCAACAACTGGGCAAACCATTTCTAAAGAGAGAATGGAGCAAGACATAAAAGTATTGAAAGAATTTAATATCAACGCAGTTAGAACATCACACTATCCAAACGATTCTTATTTTTATGAATTATGTGACAAATACGGAATTTATGTTGTAGATGAAGCCAATATAGAATCTCATGGAATGGGATATAATATTACTCAGACTTTGGGAAATAAACCAAATTGGGAATTGGCGCATTTGCAACGTGTGGAAAGAATGGTTATTCGTGATAAAAACCATCCTTCAATTATTATTTGGAGCATGGGTAATGAAGCAGGACATGGATATAATTTCTATAGATCGTATTTAAGAATTAAAGAATTAGACAGTTCAAGACCAGTTCAATACGAAAGAGCTTCTGTAGGAGGTTGGTCTGGAAAAGGATTAAAATTCGATTGGGATTCCGATCTTGTAGTGCCAATGTACAGTTCCCCAACTTCAATGATTGAGTATGCTGAAGCAAATCCAAATGGTGGTAAACCTTTAATTCAATGTGAATATTCACATGCAATGGGAAATTCCATGGGAAATTTTAAAGATTATTGGGATATTATTAGAAAATATAGAATATTACAAGGAGGTTTTATTTGGGATATGATAGACCAATCTGTGTATAAAAAACGAAAAGACGGAACTGTAATTTTTGCGTATGGTGGCGATTTTGGTCCTGAAGATGTACCAAGTGATAATAACTTTTTAAATAATGGTGTTTTTAATCCAGAAAGAGAACCAAATCCGCATGCTTTTGAAGTGCAGAATGTGTATCAAGATATTTTAACTTCTTGGGCAGATAAAAATACGGCTTCCATAAAAGTATTTAACGAATTCTTTTTTAAAGACTTAAGTAATGTATCTTTAAAATGGGAATTATTATTGGATGGTGTGGTTTCTAAAAAAGGAACTATTGAAAACTTAGAGGTAAATCCGCAAGAATCTAAAACGTATAAAATTCCAGTAAATTTATCAGGAAAACAATTCAGGGAAGCTTTGGTAAATGTTACGTATCACATAAAAAGTTCTGAACCTTTTTTACCAAATGGTTATAAAATAGCATCAGAACAATTGAGTTTAGATGGAAGTTGGAAAAACGATATTTCTGTAAAAGGAGTTAACAGAATGAGTGTTGAAAATGGCACTTCAGAAATTACTTTTAAAAGTAATAAAGCAAGTGTTACTTTCAATAAAAAGTCAGGTTTAATTTCGGGCTATATATTTAACAATCAAAATATATTAAAAGAAAATACGCAAATACACCCAAATTTTTGGAGAGCGCCTAATGACAATGACATGGGAGCAAGTTTTCAGAAGAAATTTATAGCTTGGAAAAACCCAATGAAAGAAGCAAAACTTACCAATTGGGATTATTTTACAACAGCAGATAATAAAGTGGTTGTAAAAGCGAATTATACCTTGCCAATAGTGTATTCTAAATTAGTATTAAATTACGAAATAAATAGTAATGGTGAGATTAATATAGAACAATCTATAAATATTGATGCTTCAGAAAAAGTGTCTATTTTACCAAGATTTGGAATGGAAATGGTGTTGCCTAAAAAGTTCAATTCAGTTTCTTATTATGGTAGAGGTCCTTTCGAAAATTATATCGATAGAAACTACAGTTCTAAAGTAGGGTTGTACAATCAAACTGTTTCAGAACAATATTACCCATACATTCGTCCGCAAGAAACTGGACACAAAACAGATGTTCGCTGGTGGAGTTTATCAGATGGAAAATCAACAAATATTAAAATACAATCAGATACACTTTTTGGAGCAACTGCGCTTCATTATTTAACTGAAGATTTAGATGACGGACTTGAAAAAGACCAAAGAAATGCAGCAGATATTAAAGAAAGAGATTTAACAAATTTACAGTTAGATTATAAGCAAATGGGTTTAGGAAGTATCGATAGTTGGGGAGCATGGCCAATGGAAAAATACAGGCTTTCTGAGAAAATATATACTTATAAATTCAAAATAACACCTTCAACAAAATAATTCAAAAAACAATACAAATGAAGTTTACCTATAAATACATTGTTTTAATTTTAGTAATTACAATATTTTCTTGTAAAAAAGACAGGGTTTTTACAATGGAAGATATTCAGTTAATTCCTAAACCAGCAGAATTAAATTTAGAAAAAGGAAGTTTTGAGTTCGATAAAAACACAAAATTTGTTATTAATAATGATGAGCAAATACAAGCTTCAGAAATTTTAGCAAGCAAGTTTAAAACCGTTGCAAATTGGGATTTAGAAGCCGTAAAAGAAGCGCCTTCTTCTAATTATATTCAATTTATATTAAATAACAATTTAGAAAAAGAAGCCTATAAACTAAATGTAAATAATGATGTAATTAAAATTGAAGCGAGTAATTTTTCAGGTTTTTTATATGGGGTTGAAACAATTCGTCAATTATTACCAGCAGAAATTGAAAGCGATACAACTGTTGATAATATCACTTGGGAAATTCCAAATATTACAATTACAGATGCTCCTCGTTTTAAATGGCGTGGATTAATGTTAGATGTTTCCAGACATTTTTTCGAAAAAGAATACGTTTTAAAAACAATAGATCGTTTGGCATATTTAAAAATGAACACACTCCATTTACATTTGGTAGACGACCAAGGATGGCGTATAGAAATTAAAAAGTATCCCAAATTAACAGAAGTTGGTGCTTGGAGAGTAGACCAAGAAAACAAACCTTGGGATGGTAGATATACACCGAAATTAGGCGAAAAAGCTACGTATGGCGGATTTTACACACAAGAAGATATTAAAGAAATTGTTGCATATGCGAAACGAAGAGGTATTAATGTGGTGCCAGAGATAGAAATGCCTGCACACGTTACCAGTGCAATTGCAGCGTATCCAGAGTTTTCTTGTTTAGAAAAACCAGTAACTGTTCCTTCTGGTGGATTGTGGCCAATTACAGATATTTATTGCGCAGGAAAAGATTCAACTTTTGAATTTTTACAAGATGTTTTAACGGAAGTTATGGATTTATTTCCATCAAAATATATTCATGTTGGTGGAGACGAAGCAACGAAAACCAACTGGAAAACTTGTAAAGATTGTCAAAAAAGAATGAAAACCGAAGGTTTGCATGATGTAGAGGAGTTACAAAGTTATTTTATAAAACGTATGGAACGTTTTATAAGTTCTAAAGGACGTGTATTAATTGGTTGGGACGAAATTCTAGAAGGAGGTTTAGCACCAGGAGCAACAGTTATGAGTTGGAGAGGTGTAAAAGGTGGTTTAGAAGCATCTGAACAAGGACATGATGTTGTTATGAGTCCAGGAACGCATTGTTATTTCGATCATTATCAAGGACCTATGGATACAGAACCTTTGGCTTGGGGCGGTTTTACTCCAATTAGTAAGGTTTATAAATTTGATCCTGTTGTAGAAACGATGACAGAAGAACAAGCGAAACATGTTTTAGGAGGGCAAGCCAATGTATGGGCAGAGCATATTCCAACAACTTCGCAATCGGAATATATGATTTTTCCAAGATTAACAGCATTGTCTGAAGTGCTTTGGAGTCCTAAGAAAGATAGAAGCTGGAACGAATTTACACCACGTTTAAAAGAAATGTTTAAGCGATACGATTTTCAAGGAATTAATTATGCTAAAAGTGCATATACCATTTCTACTGAAACTCAAGTGAATGATACTACAAACGTGATTTCTGTATCACTTAAAAATGAGTTTTCAGATTCAGATATTCGTTACGTGTTAAATAACGCATCATTAGATAACGAGGCTATTCCTTATAAAGAACCGATAGAATTAAAAGAAACTACTACCATAAAAACTTCTGTTTTTAAAGATGATAAACCAATAGGTAGAGTATTTGAAAAAACCTTTAATTATCATAAAGCAGTTGGTAAAAAAGTAACTTATTTATCAAAATACAGCAACAGTTATAAAGGTGCTGGTGCTAATAATATGACAAATATTATTAGAGGGTCTAAAAATTTTCATGATGGTCAATGGCAAGCTTGGATTGGTAATGATATGGAAGTTGTTATCGATTTAGAAATACCAACAGAAATTAGTAAAGTAAGCGTTGGTTCTACAGATAATCAGGGGCCAGGTATTTACTATCCAACAAAAGTAGAAGTTTTGCTTTCCAATGATGGGAAAAATTTTAAAAGAGCAGGTGTAATTAACAGAGCGTTAAAAGTAAACCCAAATATAGAACTTAAAGATTTTATTGTTAACTTTAAAAGTCAGAAAGCGACATTTGTAAAAGTGATTGCAAAGAGCGTTAAAAAAACACCAAATGGAGGTGGAGCTTGGTTATTTGTAGATGAGATTGTTGTAGAATAATTTAGTTATCTAACTGTGTAGGTTTGTTATTTGTCGAATTTATTCGATTATTTAAATAGGTTTATATATGTTGAAGTCTAAACTCGTAAAGAATTTGAAAAATTAGCGAATTCGTATCAATTTTACAAAGCGTGAATTTAACCTAAAATTAATATAACGAGTTTAACATGTTAATTAATAACCTGTAATAATGTCAAGGTCAAAAGGCTTAAAATCATTAAATTTAGCGATGTACTTTATAATACCGTTTATTTTGGTATTATTAATTAAGTACAAGCTAAGTAAAAATGATGGCGAATATTTATCTATAAATAGTCAAGCTAATAATACAACTCATGCCTCAAATTCAGTGAATAAAGACCTTAAGCTTCCGGAAACAATCGATTATATTTTTCATGTAAAACCCATTCTTTCAGATCGTTGTTATTTGTGTCATGGGCCAGATGAAGGAACTCGTGAAGCGGGTTTAAGATTAGATACAAAAGAAGGAGCTTATGCTGCAATTGGAGCAAATCTAGATAAGCATGCAATTGTTCCTGGAAATACAGAAGCAAGTAGATTGGTATTCAAAATTAATACTAAAGACCCGCAACAAATAATGCCTCCAATTCGCTCTAATCTTACCTTAACAGATTACGAAAAAGCAGTACTTTCTAAATGGATTGAACAAGGTGCTGTTTGGAAAGATCACTGGGCATTCACGCCACCTGTAAAAGCAGAAATTCCAAAAGTAGCGAATTCAGATTGGGCAAATAATAAGATAGATTTCTTCATTCTTAAAAAAATAGAAGAAAAAGGATTACAACCTTCAGAAAAAGCAACTAAAGAAAAACTCATCAGAAAAGTATATTTCGATCTTACAGGATTACCTCCAAGTATGAAAGATTTAGATAATTTTATAAATGATACTGCTGAAAATGCATTCGAAAAAGTAGTTGACAAATTATTAGCCTCAAAAGCATATGGAGAACGCATGACTTCCAGTTGGTTGGATGTTGCCAGATATGCAGATACACATGGATATCAAGACGATTTAGAACGTGTAATGTGGCCTTGGAGAGATTGGGTAATCAATGCATACAATAAAAATTTGCCCTATGATAAATTTATAAAATGGCAAATTGCAGGCGATTTATTACCAAACGCAACAATGGAGCAAATTGTAGCGACTGGTTTTAATAGAAATCACAAAATTACGCAAGAAGGTGGTGTAATTGACGAAGAATATAGAGTAGAATATGTAATGGACAGAACCAACACAACTTCTACAGCTTTGATGGGTTTAACGATGGAATGTGCAAGATGTCACGATCATAAATACGATCCTATTTCTCAAAAAGAATTTTATGGATTTTATAGTTTTTTCAATAAAGTAAACGAAAAAGGAAGAATAGAGTATGATGAAATTCCTGAACCAAACATTAAAATTACCAACAAAGAAATTGAAGAAACCTTAGCATTTATAAACAAACCAGATTCTATACCAGAATTGAATCTTATGGTAATGAAAGATGATGCTCCAAAGCGTAAAACATTCATTTTAAAAAGAGGTGAATACGATGCACCTACAGTAGAAGTAAATGCAGGAACTCCAGAAGCAGTTTTACCATTTACAGATGCTTTTCCAAAAAACAGATTAGGATTAACAGAATGGCTTTTTAATGATAATAACCCTTTAACAGCCAGAGTTGCTATCAATAGAATTTGGCAACAAATATTCGGAACAGGAATTGTTTCTACAGTAGACGATTTTGGAAACCAAGGTGCTTTGCCAACACATCCAGAATTATTAGATTGGTTAGCAGTTACTTTTAGAGAAGAAGGTTGGGATACTAAAAAAATGATTAAAATGATAGTGATGTCCAGCACTTACCAACAAAGTTCTAAAGTAACTCCAGAATTATTAGAATTAGATCCAAATAATTTATTGTTAGCACGAAGTTCTCGAAGTAAATTAACTGCAGAAATGATTAGAGATAACGCTTTAACTGTAAGTGGTTTATTAGTGGAGAAAATTGGTGGACCAAGTGTAAAACCATATCAACCAAAAGGATTGTGGGCAGAAACAACTTCAGGCCAAGGGCTTACAAAATACATTATGGATTCTGGAGAAGGCCAATACAGAAGAAGTTTATATACTTTTTGGAAACGCACAGTTCCACCACCATCTATGATAACTTTCGATGCTGCTTCAAGAGATTTATGCTCTGTAAAACGTCAAAAAACAAGCACGCCATTACAAGCTTTGGTAATGTTAAATGATCCTCAATTGATGGAAGCATCGAAACATTTATCAGAAAAAATATTGAAAAATAAAGATTGGAACGATACAGATAAAATAAAATATATTTTTAGAACGATAACATCTCGAACACCTAAAGAGGATGAGGTTGATAGTTTATTAGAATATTTAGAGTCCTCAAAAGAAGCATTTGAAACCACAAATAAGGCTACAAATGCTGAGGTAGATTCAACAAATAAAGAACATTATGCGTTTACAATATTAACAAGTTTATTATTTAATCTTGATGAAGCAATAGTTAAAGGATAATATTATGGAAGAACTAAACAAACATTTTATCAATAATAACAGAAGGCATTTTTTAAAAAAGCTTGGTTTTGGAATTGGTGGTTTAGCAACAGCTTCCTTATTAAATCCTTTTGGAACTTTTTCAGGAAAAGAGCAATTAGATTCTTTAGGTTTAAACTTGCCTCATTTTGCACCAAAAGCAAAACGTGTTATTTATCTTTTTCAAAGTGGTGGACCATCTCAGTTAGATCTTTTCGATTATAAGCCATTGCTTAATAAAATGAGAGGTCAAGATTTGCCAGATTCCGTTAGAAATGGACAACGTTTAACAGGAATGACTTCTGGGCAAGATAGTTTTCCTTTGGTGGGAAGTAATTTTAAATTCAAACAATATGGAGAATCTCGTGCTTGGGTTAGCGATTTAATGCCATACACTGCAAAAATTGTAGATGAACTTTGTTTTATCAAATCGATGCATACAGAAGCGATCAATCACGATCCAGCAATAACATTTTTTCAAACAGGTTCGCAACAAGCAGGAAGACCAAGTATGGGCTCGTGGATGAGTTACGGATTGGGAAGTTTAAATGAAAATTTACCAGCATTTACAGTTTTATTATCCAGAGGAACAGGTCGTCCTTTTTCTCAACCTTTATACTCACGTTTATGGGGAAATGGATTTTTAAGTTCGTTGCATCAAGGAGTACAATTTAGATCAGGGAAAGACCCAGTTTTGTATTTGAAAGATCCAGAAGGCATGACACGTGGTGAACGTAGAAAAATGTTAGATTATATAAGTGAATTGAACCACAAACAAGAACAAGAGTTTGGCGATCCAGAAATAAATAGTAGAATCGCGCAATATGAAATGGCATATCGCATGCAAACCTCTGTTCCATCAACTATGAATGTAGATGATGAGCCAGAACATATCATTAAAATGTATGGAGCAGATTCTAAAACACCAGGAACGTATGCTGCAAATTGTTTGTTGGCAAGACGTCTGGTAGAAAAAGACGTTCGTTTTGTGCAATTGTATCACATGGGATGGGATCAACATTTCGATTTACCTTCACAAATAGAAAAGCAAGCCAAAGATATAGATCAGGCAACTGCAGCTTTAATTTTAGATTTAAAACAAAGAGGTTTGTTAGAAGATACACTTGTAGTTTGGGGTGGCGAATTCGGACGAACAAATTACAGTCAAGGTACGCTTACAGATACCAATTATGGAAGAGATCATCATCCAAAATGCTTTACCATGTTTATGGCTGGTGGAGGTGTAAAACCAGGATTTACGTATGGAGAAACCGATGAATTTGGTTATAATATTGTAAAAGATCCAATGCACGTGCACGATTTACAAGCTACAATTATGAATCAAATGGGAATAGATCACACAAAATTTACACACAAACACCAAGGAAGACGTTTTAGATTAACAGATGTTTCTGGACACGTTATTAACGATATTTTAACCTAATTTATGAGTCGTAGAGCATTTTTAAAACAATCTTCTTGTGCTTCATTAGGCATTTTATTAGCGCCTATGTATCGCAATGCTTTTCATTTTAATAATGAAAAAGATGTAATTATTGGGCACAATTCTCATCAATATAAAGTGAACATGAATTGGGGGAATTTAGATCCTCTAAAAACACCTGTAAAAGATTGTCATGAAATTGTACAAGATTCTAAAGGACGCATTGTTTTATTAACCAATCACACGAAAAACAATATTATTATTTACGATAAATCAGGTAAACTAATTGAAACTTGGGGCACACAATATCCAGGAGGTCATGGTTTAACGTTGTGTAAAGAAAATGGAGAAGATTTTTTGTTGATTACAGATTATGAAAGACATCAAATCATAAAAACAACGATGGATGGCAAAGTCGTTTTTGAGGTCGATTATCCAGCAGATACAGGGAAGTACAACAGCAAAGAAGAATTTAAACCAACTGAAACTACGGTTTTAGAAAATGGCGATTTTTATGTGGCAGATGGTTATGGAAACCAATATATAACACATTATAATCACAAAGGAGAATTGCAAAATATCTTTGGAGGAAAAGGAACAGGCGATTCTCAATTTTTAAATGCACACGGAATTTGTTACGATAATAGAGATAAAAACAATCCTTCACTTTTAATTTCTGCAAGAGAAATGAATGTGCTAAAAAGGTTTAGTTTAGATGGTAAATATTTATCGTCCATAGAAGTTCCAGGTGCATTAATTTGCAGACCAGTAATTCATAAAAACGATATTTATTTTGCAGTTTTAAAATCGAAAAAAGCACCCAATAGCGATTCTGGTTTTTTATTGATTATGGACGAAAATAATAAAGTAGTTTCTTGTCCTGGAGCAACAGCACCAACTTATAACAACAGCAATTTAGAAGAATTATATCAAACGATACGATTGTTTCAATATCCACATGATGTGTGTATAGATGATGATGAAAATATCTATGTAGCACAATGGAATTCAGGACAAACCTATCCAATAAAACTAACAAGAGTATGAGGCTAAGAGCAATATTTTCTGTTTTAGCGTTACTACTTTTAAATTGTAAAAAGAATACTGAAATTTCCTTTTTACAAGAAAATCAGGTTCGTATTACGCAACCAAGATTAATAGCAACCAATCAATTAATAGATTCTGTAGCAATCCTTTCTGCAAATTTAAAATTAGAAGGCACTAAAATTTATTACACAGAAAATGGTGAAGATCCAACTGAAAAATCTACAGCATATACCCAGCCCATAAAAGTTTTTAAACCGGGCGTTTATAAATTTAAAGCCTATCATGCAGATTGGAAACCAAGTGAAATTGTAGAAAAAGTATTTTATAAAAGAGGACTTCCAATTGAAAAAATCGAGTGGGCTACAAAACCAAGTCAAACTTATAAAGGTGTTGGTTTATCAACCTTAAACAATAACCAAAAAGCAAGTATCGATTTTAAAGACGAACAATGGTTAGGATTTGATACCATTGCAAAAGCGAGCTTGACTTTAAAAAATGTAACGTTTGTAAAATCCTTAAATATTGGGTATTTAAAAGATCCTGGATCTTGGATTTTTCCACCTGAAAGTATTCAAGTTGAAACCTCAAAAGATGGTATTCATTTTAAAAGTAAAACGATTGAAATTCAGCCTTTGGAAAAAGTATCGTCAGTTTCTATTGAATATGTAGATGTTGAAATAAATGAGGACGTTAAATTTTTACGAGTTGGAGTGAGAAACACAGCTTCCATTCCAGATTGGCATGAAGGAAAAGGCACAAAAGGATGGCTTTTTATGGATGAATGGATTTTAAAATAATAGCATTTATTAGATGAGGTTTTTAAGTACAAAAAATATTTTGGTTTTCACATTAATACTAACGGTTGTTATCGTTAGTATTAGTGAGTCTTCAAGGTTGGTTTTGTTTTTAGGAAGATTCCATCCATTAATTTTACACTTGCCAATTGGCGCATTAATATTAACGTTATTTATTGATATTGTTGGAAGAATAAACAATAATTATCCAAAACAAACAGTACAATATGCACTTGGGTTTTCGGCCTTTTTTGCAGTTTTAGCTTGCTATTTGGGCTATTTTTTATCTTTTGAAGGTGGTTATGATAAAGATACTTTAGACACTCATTTATGGTTAGGAGTTGTTTCAGCAATTTTAATAATTGGTCTTTTTCTATTCAGTAAAGTTGAACATAAAAAAGCGTCAAGATTGTTTTTTCCTGCATTTATTATCACATTTATAGTAATAAGTTTTGCAGGACATTATGGAAGTGTATTAACGCACGGAAGCGATTTTTTGACTCAATATGCAAAAGTTCCACAGAAAGCGAAAGTTATTAAAAACATAGATAGTTTAGATATTTATAAAGATGTTGTTCATAAAATATTAGATGGAAAATGTATTCAATGTCATAATCCCACAAAAAGAAAAGGTGAATTGGCTTTAAATTCTTCAGAAAATATTTTAAAAGGAGGCGAAAACGGCGCTGTTATCGAAAAAGGAAATGCGAGTAATAGTTTAATTTATACGAGTTTGTTTTTACCAATTTCAGATAAAAAACACATGCCTCCAGAAGGGAAGCCTCAATTAACAAAAGAAGAAGTGAGGCTCGTAGAATATTGGATAAATAATCAGGCGCATTTTAATGAAAAAGTTGCCAACCTACCTAAAAATGATACTTTAAATAAAATGCTTGCAAAGTATCTTGTTTTTGAAGAAATTAAAATTGAAGAAGCTTCTATAAGTGCTATTAATGAAGCAAAAGAAGCTGGTTTTTCAGTTTTAAAATTAGTTCCAAATCAGCCAGAGCTTAGTGTGAAGTTTCAAAAAGGAGAAATCACAGACGATGGTTTAAAAACATTAAATAATCTTAACGAGCAAATTATTGAGTTA
Source organism: Polaribacter haliotis (assembly GCF_014784055.1). Classification (NCBI taxonomy): domain Bacteria; kingdom Pseudomonadati; phylum Bacteroidota; class Flavobacteriia; order Flavobacteriales; family Flavobacteriaceae; genus Polaribacter; species Polaribacter haliotis. Next base: position 3,327,775 of record NZ_CP061813.1, read on the forward strand.
GATTTAAGTAATACTGCTTTAACGGATAATATGATTTCAGATTTAAAGGAGTTTAAAAATCTTCAGAAGTTATCTTTAAACAATACAAAAATTACAGACAAATCCTTGGCGAATTTCCACAATTCTAAAAGACTTAAAGTATTGAATTTATACAACACAGGAATCACAAATAAAGGATTAGATGCTTTTCTAAAACACGTAGTTCCAGAAGATATTTATATTTGGGAAACTGAGGTGGAAAAAGACTTTATCGCTAAATTAGAATCCGAATATAAAACAAATTTACATGCAGGTGTCGCAGACGGATTTGTGGAAATTACCAAATTAGAATCTCCAACTTTTCTTACTGATGAAAACCTTTTTGTGGATTCACTTACAGTTAAATTAGTTTCAAAAATTAAAAACGTAAAAACGTATTATACGATTGATGGTTCTGAACCAGATTCCACTTCTTTAAAATATAAGGATATAATTTTTTTGAAAAACTCTGCACATTTAAAATTAAGAGGATTCAAAAATGGGTGGTTGCCAAGTAATATCGTTGAAAAAGGATTTTTTAAGATAAAATACGAAGTTGAAAATTATAATTTAGTAAATCAGCCAGATGCCAGATATCCAGGAGGCTCGAAATTATTCGATTTAAAACAAGGAGGCGATTCTTTTAAAGATGGAAGTTGGGCAGGTTTTACAGGAGATAATATCGATGTTACTATTGATATGGAAACCATAAAGGAGATCGATAAAATTTCTGTAAATTGCTTAGAAAATACAGTCAATTGGATATTTTTCCCTAAAAAAGTAACTGTTTATTCTTCAACAAATAAAAATACTGGGTTCAAAAAAATAAGAGAATTAAAAATCAACAGAAAAGGGAAACATGGAGAGGGTACAATTATAAAATCCTACACAGTTGACATCCCAAAAACAAAAACACAATTTATAAGAGTCGTTGTAGAAAACTACAAAGCGCTTCCAAAATGGCATGAAGGTGCTGGTAAAGATGCATGGCTTTTTGTAGATGAAATTTTAATACATTAATTTATTAGCATGAAAAAAAGTATAATAGTACTATTTGTTTGTTGTTTCGTAAGCAGTTTAAGTATTGCTCAAAAAAAGGAATTAAGTAAAGAAAAACGTTTGGAATGGTTTAAAGATGCCAAGTTGGGTATTTTTATTCATTGGGGAATTTATAGCGTTAACGGAATCGACGAATCTTGGTCTTTTCATAATAATTATCTTTCGTATGAAGATTATATGAAACAGTTAGATGGTTTTACTGCAAAAAAATACGATCCAGAATTATGGGCGAAATTAATTAAAGAAAGTGGTGCAAAATATACTGTAATTACAGCAAAACATCATGATGGAGTTGCATTATGGGATTCAAAATATAGTGACTTAAATGTTGTAGATAAAACTCCAGCAAAAAAAGATGTGCTTACGCCATTTGTAAACGCAGTGCGTAAAGAAAATTTAAAATTAGGTATTTATTATTCTTTATTAGATTGGTCTAATCCAGATTATCCGAATTTCACAAGAAAAGAAAAACGTTATTTAGAAGACGCAAAAAAATGGAAAACTTTTACGAAGTTTAACTTCGGACAAATAGAAGAATTAACAAACTATAATCCAGATTTATATTGGTTTGATGGCGATTGGGAACAATCTGCAGAAAAATGGAAAGCCAAAGAAATTCGTGAGCTATTATTGGATAAAACACCAACAACAATTATCAATTCTCGATTGCAAGGTTATGGAGATTATGCAACGCCAGAGCAAGGAGTGCCAATTACAAAACCAGACAATCCTTATTGGGAATTATGTTTAACAATGAATAATTCTTGGGGGTTTCAACCCAATGATACAAATTATAAAACTTCAAATCAGTTGATTCGTATTTTGGTAGATTGTATAAGTATGGGTGGAAATTTATTGTTAGATATTGGGCCAAAACCAGATGGAACCATTCCAGAAGAACAAGTAGCTATTTTAAAAGATTTAGGAAGATGGACTAAAAAACACGAATCTGCCATTTACGGAACGAGAGCAGGAATTCCTTTTGGGCATTTTAATGGTTATACAGCCTTATCTAAAGACAGTACAATGTTATATTTATATGTTGATAATAAACCAAATGGTCCTTTATTAATTAAGGGTTTAAAAAATAAAGTAAGTAGAGCTTGGGTTGTTGGAAATGGAACTAAATTAAAAACAAAAGTTGTTGGAAAGCAATATTGGAGCCATGTTCCAGGATTGTTATATATCGATTTACCTGAGCATGTACAAGATAAAGATGTAACAGTAATTGCAGTTTTATTAGATGGAAAAGTAGATTTATATAGAGAAAAAGGTCAAGTTATTGAAAGCAACTAAATTAAATTTATGATGTATAACAAATTCTATATATTTTTTATTGTAATTATATTGGTGTCCTGCAGTCAAATACAAAAGGAAAATAAAGTCGCTTTTAATGCGATTCAAACTACTAATTTAGTGGATTTGGTAAATCCTTTAATGGGAACAGATTCCGATTTCAGTTTATCAAATGGAAATACATATCCTGCGATTGCAACTCCTTGGGCAATGAATTTTTGGACGCCACAAACTGCAAAAATGGGCGATGGTTGGGCTTATAAATATGATGATAAAACCATTAGAGGAATCAAACAAACGCATCAACCAAGTCCTTGGATTAACGATTATGCCGCGTTTTCCTTAATGGCAATTACTGGTAAATTAAAATATAAAGAAGAAGAAAGAGCTTCCTATTTTTCACATAAAGCGGAAACTGTAAAACCAAACCATTATAAAGTTTATTTAGCAGATTATGATGTAACTGCCGAAGTTTCACCAACAGAAAGAGCTGCTCATTTTAAGTTCACGTTTCCAGAAGCAGATTCTTCATACATCATGTTAGATGCTTTTTATAAAGGATCTATGGTTAAAATTCTTCCAAAAGAAAGAAAAATAATTGGGTATTGTAGAAATAATAGTGGAGGTGTACCAGATAATTTTTACAATTATTTTGTGGCTGAATTTGATAAAGATTTCGAAGTAAACCATACTTGGAAAGACGATTGGGTTTTAATGGAAAATTCAACAGATAGTGAAGGAAAACATGTTGGAGCAATTATTGGTTTTAAAACGAAGAAAGGAGAAGAAGTACATGTAAAAGTGGCTTCATCATTTATAAGTCACGAGCAAGCAGCTTTAAATTTAAAAAGAGAAATTGGCAACGATTCATTTGAAAATACCAAAGAAAAAGCAAGAACAGCTTGGGAAAAAGAATTAGGCAGAATTAAAATTGAAGATGATAATATAGATAATATAAGAACATTTTATTCTTGTTTATATCGTGTTTTACTATTTCCAAGAAAGTTTTATGAATATGATTTAGATAACAATATAGTGCATTATAGTCCATATAATGGAAAAGTTTTACCAGGTTATATGTTTACAGATAATGGATTTTGGGATACGTTTAGAGCGGTTTTTCCATTTTTCAATTTAATGTATCCAGAATTGAATAGCAACATTATGGAAGGTTTGGCAAATACCTACAAAGAATCAGGTTGGTTGCCAGAATGGGCAAGTCCAGGACATAGAGATTGTATGGTTGGTTCCAATTCTGCAACAATTATTGCAGATGCCTTTTTGAAAGGAAATATGAAAGAAAAAGATGTTGATGTACTGTTTGAAGCTGTTCTTAAAAATGCAACTGTTAATGAGGGAAGACCTGTAAATTCAGTCGGTAGAGCTGGTGTAGATTATTACAATAAATTGGGTTATGTACCTTATAATGTTGGAATTAATGAAAATGCTGCCAGAACTTTAGAATACGCTTTTGCCGATTTTACAATTGCTGAAATGGCAGAAAAAATGGGCAAAGAAACTGTTGCTAATAAATATTATAACCAATCAAATAATTATAAAAATCTTTTCGACAATTCTACCAATTTAATGCGTGGTAAAAATGAAGACGGAACTTTTCAAACACCATTCAATCCTTTAAAATGGGGAGATGCATTTACAGAAGGAAATAGTTTGCATTATACGTGGTCGGTTTTTCATGACATACAAGGTTTGATAAGTTTAATGGGCGGAAAAGAAAATTTTGAAGCCAAATTAGATGAGGTTTTTACAATGCCACCAGATTTTGATGCTTCTTATTACGGTTTTACAATCCATGAAATCCGTGAAATGCAAATTGCAAATATGGGGAATTATGCACATGGAAATCAACCAATACAGCATATGATTTATTTGTATAATTATGCAAATGCTCCATACAAAGCTCAAGAAAAAGTGCGTGATGTTTTAACCAAATTATACAGTGCAACTCCAGATGGTTATTGTGGAGACGAAGATAATGGACAAACATCTGCTTGGTATGTCTTTAGTTCTTTAGGATTTTACCCAGTAACTCCAGGTGTTAACGAATATGTTATAGGAAGTCCATTGTTTAAGAAAGCAACTCTAAAATTAGAAAATGGAAATGAATTTGAGATTTCAGCATCTAATAATTCGAAAGAAAATGTTTACATAGAATCGATGTTATTAAATGGGGCAAATTGGAATCATAATTACCTCAATTTTAAAGATATCCAGAATGGAGGAAAAATAGAGTTTGATATGAATCCCACACCAAATAAGAAACGAGGAATTAATAATGATGATGTTCCTTATTCATATAGTAATAAAAGCAACTAGGTAATAAAAAATAAATCAAGAACAGATGAAAAAAAGTAAACAAAGAGCTCTAAAATTAATTATAGCACTCGTTTTAATGCAAAATGGTTTAATGGCTCAGGCTATTTATGAAGATGAGCGATATGTTCCAGAAACAGACCCAGTTGTTTTAGAAAAATTAGATCAATGGCAAGATAAAAAGTTCGGTTTATTAATGCATTGGGGTACATATAGCCAATGGGGAATTGTAGAGTCTTGGTCTCTTTGCCCTGAAGATTATGGTTGGTGTGAGAGAAAGAAAGGAGAAAATCCTAAAAATTATTTCGAATATAAAAAAGAATATGAAGGCTTGAAAAAAACCTTCAATCCAGTAAAGTTTGATCCAGAAAAATGGGCAAAAGCGGCAAAATATGCAGGAATGAAATACATGGTTTTTACTACAAAACATCATGATGGATTTTCGATGTTCGATTCGAAATATACAGATTATAAAGTAACGGATCCAGAATGTGCTTTTAGTACAAATCCAAAAGCAAACATTGCAAAAGAAGTTTTTAGTGCTTTTAGAAACGAAGATATGTGGATTGGTGCGTATTTCTCTAAACCAGATTGGAATACCGACAGTTATTGGGATCCTTATTTTCCTCCTCATGATAGAAACGTAAACTATAATCCTGCTGTATATCCAGAAAAATGGCAAAAATTTGTTGACTTTACACACAATCAAATTTTAGAGTTGATGACTGATTATGGAAAAGTAGATATTTTATGGTTAGATGGTGGTTGGGTTGCTAAAGTGCCAAAAGATGAAATTAAAAATGCGTATGATGCTAAGTTTCTAGAAAATAAATCTGGAAACGGATTTATTAAACATCGTGTTGTAGACCAGGATATTAAAATGGACGAATTGGTGGCAAAAGCTAGAAAAAAGCAACCAGGTTTAATTGTTGTAGATAGAGCTGTTCATGGGAAAAATCAAAATTATTTAACACCAGAAAACAGAATTCCAGAAAAAACATTGCCTTACCCTTGGGAATCTTGTATTATTTCTGGTGGTGGATGGTCTTATACACCAGATGCAAAATATATGAGTGGTAGAAAAGGAATTCACACACTTGTAGATGTTGTTGCAAAAGGTGGTAATTTATTATTGAATGTGGCACCAAGTCCAGAAGGAGAATGGCAACAAGGAGCATACGATTTATTGCAAGAATTTGGAGATTGGATGGATGTAAACAGTGCTGCAATTTACGAAACAAAACCAATTGAGCCTTTCAAAGAGAACAATATTTGCATGACTCAAAACAAAAAAGAAAATGTGTTTTTGTTTTATTTAGCGGAAGAAGGAGAAGATAAAATGCCATCAGAAATTATAGTTAAATCTATCAATCCTAAAAAAGGAACTAAAATTAGCATGTTAGGTTCTAATAAAAGATTGAAATGGGTAAAACAAAACGAAGGATTCAAAATTATGATTCCAAGGTCTTTGAGAAAAAATCCAACATCAAAATATGCTTGGACATTTAAAATTGAAGAAATAAATCGATAGATTAAAAAATGAAAAAATTCTGTTTTCCAAAAGAAAATCATCTTAAAAATCAAGTAAACTACTGCTATTTTATCTTAATAGCAGTAGTTTTTATGGTGAATAAAAGTTACGCTCAGCAACCAGTAGATTACGTCAACCCGTTTATTGGAACTTCCAATTATGGCGCAACAAATCCTGGAGCCATTGCACCAAGAGGCATGGTTAGTGTGTCTCCTTTTAATGTTGCTGGTGCTCCAAATTTACCACATGAAAAAGATAGCAGATGGCTTTCGAACCCTTATGTTCACGAGAATACTTTTTTAACAGGATTTTCTCATGTGAATTTAAGTGGTGTTGGTTGTCCAGATTTAGGCATTATTTTAACGATGCCAACCACAGGAAAACTGGAAACAGATTATTTAAAATATGGATCAACATATTCAAACGAAGTTTCTAAAGCAGGTTATTACAGCAATACAATTGATAAATACAATGTAAAAGTTGAAACAACAGCTTCTACAAGAACTGGGATTTCTAAATATCATTTTCCAGCAGGCCAATCGAATATATTAATCAATTTGGGTGTGGGTTTAACTAATGAAGAAGGAGGAATGCTAAAAATTGTTTCAGATACAGAAGTTGAAGGCATTCGAAATGTAGGTTCTTTTTGTTATTATAAACCAGAAGAAGCATATCCAGTTTATTTTGTAGCGAAGTTTAGCAAACCTGCAGATGAAACTGGAGTTTGGAAAAAACCAAAAAAATACAATGGTTTGGAAGGCCAGTGGATGGGCTATAATGGAAAAACACGTTTGTATAAAAACTACAGAAGAGAAGTTCTTGGAGACAGTATTGGAAGTTATTTCACCTATAATTTCAAAAAACCGACAACTGTAGAGGTTAAAATTGGTGTGTCTTACATTAGTATTGAAAATGCCAGAGAAAACTTAGAAAAGGAAACTCAGAATTTGTCTTTCGATGAAATTAATAAAAACACAAATTCTCAATGGAACAAATTGTTATCAAAAATTGAAGTAGAAGGAGGAACCAAAGACGATAAAACTATTTTTTACACAGCTTTGTATCATACTTTAATTCACCCAAATACTTTAAACGATTACAATGGAGAATACCCAAGTATGGCAAAAAGGGAAACAAAAACCACCCAAGGCACACGATTTACGGTGTTTTCTCTTTGGGATACCTATAGAAGTTTACATTCTTTAATGTCTTTAATTTATCCGAAACAACAGTCGGATATGGTAAAAAGCATGCTAAATATTTATGACGAAAGTGGTTGGTTGCCAAAATGGGAATTAAACGCCACAGAAACCACAACTATGGTTGGAGATCCAGCAGGAATTATTTTAGCGGACACTTATTTACGCGGAATTAAAGATTTCGATATTGAAAAAGCATACGAAGCCATGCGAAAAAGTGCGATTCAATTAGAAAATAATCCTCTTCGTCCAGGAATTAAAGATTATTTAGAAAAAGGATATTTAACGACAACAACGACTAAAAGTGGTTCGGTTTCAACAACCCAAGAATATAATATTACTGATTTTGCAATTGCGCAGTTAGCCAAAGAATTAGGTAAAACAGAAGATTATAAGGAGTTTACAAAACGTTCTACATCTTACAGAGATTTATTTGATAGGGAGTTTAATTTATTAAGACCTAAAAATCATGACGGTTCTTGGTTTGCGCCATTCAACCCAAATACTGGAGCAAATTTTGAAAAGAATTTAGGATTTATTGAAGGGAATTCTTGGCAATATACTTTTATGGTTTCACACGATGTAAAAGCATTAATGAAACTTATGGGAGGTAAAAAACCATTTGTAAATCAATTAGATAAAGTTTTCGATAATAAACAATATGATATGGCGAATGAGCCAGATATCATTTATCCGTATTTATATAATTATGTCAAAGGATACGAATGGAAAACACAAGACCGAGTTTCATCATTAATTAAAGAATATTTTACGAACAAACCAGCTGGTTTGCCTGGAAATGACGATACAGGAACGATGTCTGCTTGGTTAATTTATAGTATGATGGGTATTTACCCAAGTTCGCCAGCAGAACCATTGTATGCGATTACGAGTCCTGTTTTCGATAAAGTAACCATTCATTTAGATAGCCGTTATTACAAGAATAATACGTTGGTAATTACTTCCAATGCTTCAGAAAATGAAAATAATAAGAAGCATATAAAAAGTATTTATATGAATGGAAGAAGACATAGAAGTTACTTTATTTCTCATGATAAATTAGTGAAAGGAAATACTTTAAAAATTATATTAAAATAATATGTTTTTCAATTTAAAAAGCCATAAAAGATGAAGCGTAGAAATTTTATATCCAATACTTCTTTGTTATTAGCAGGTACAACTTTGTTGCCTCAAAACATCTTCACCATTCAAAAAGAATTTATAAGTCTACGCCCAAAATTAGCAAACAGAAAATTTGTAAGTAAAGAAGTAGAAAGAGTAATTACAGAAGTAAAATCTGTGATAAAAGACAAAGAATTGGCTTGGCTTTTCGAGAACTGTTTTCCAAATACGTTAGATACAACCATAGATTTTGAATTTATAGATGGCAAGCCAGATACATTTGTAATCACAGGAGATATAGATGCCATGTGGTTGCGAGATTCTACAGCACAAGTTTGGCCCTATATGCCATTAATCAACAAAGATAAAAAGTTAAAAGAGCTAATTAAAGGTTTAATAAATAGACAAGTAAAATGTGTGTTGTTAGATTCTTATGCAAATGCTTTTTTCAAAGATAAAACCAGAATTTCTCATTGGGAATCTGACGTTACACAAATGCTTCCAGGAATTCACGAACGTAAATGGGAAATAGATTCTTTATGTTACGTGGTACGTTTGGCGAATGAATATTATCAAATTACAAAAGATGTAAGTATTTTTGATTCTGACTGGGATAAAGCAATAAAATTGATTGTAAAAACATTTAAAACCGAACAACGAAAAAATAACGAATCGGAATATGTATTTAGTAGAGAAACGACTTCTGTAATAGATTCTCCACCTTTCGATGGAACTGGAAGACCAGCAAAACCAAACGGATTAATCTGTTCTATGTTTCGTCCATCAGACGATTCTACAATGTATCCTTATTTAATACCTTCCAATATTTTTGCAGTTTTGTCTTTAAGACAATTACATAGTATTTATAGCAATGTTTTTAAGGATGAAAAGTTTGCAAATGAATGTAAAAATTTGGCAGATGAAGTAGATTCGGCTATTCAAAAATATGCAGTTACAGAACATTTAGTTTTTGGGGAAATATACGCATATGAAGTAGATGGTTTTGGAAATAAATTATTTATGGACGATGCAAATGTGCCATCATTAATGTCTTTGGCTTATTTAGGAGCGCATAAAAATACGGATGCTATTTACAAAAGAACAAGACAGTTTTTATTGAGTGATAATAATCCGTATTTCTTAAAAGGCGCTTTGGCAGAAGGACAAGCGAGCCCACATACAGGCAAAAATAAAATCTGGCCAATGGGTATTATTTTAAGAGCAATGACGAGTACAGACGATGCCGAAATAAAAAAATGCCTTAAAATGTTAAAAGCAACACATGCAGGAAAAGGATTTATGCATGAAGGTTTCGATAAAGATAATCCAGATAATTATTCTAGAGATTGGTTTGCCTGGGCAAATACTTTGTTTGGGGAACTCATTTTAAAAATTTATAACGAGAATAGGAGTTTGTTGGCTGTTAATTATTAGAAATAATGTTTTAAAAGGAAAAAAATATATAGATTTTTATAATTTTAAAAATAAATTTGAAAGAGAGCTAAGCAACTGAAAATGTGTTTAAAAAATAATGAAAAATGTATTTAAAGTGCTGTTTATTTAAACATATGTTAATTAAATATATGTTTTAATTGTAATTTAATAATAAAAATACTTTTTTTTATCAAATTTTTTTCTATATTTGAGAATTAACCCCTATATTTTAGTAAGAATTTTTGGAATAGTTCTAAATTTTTTACTGAAATAAATAACGCCCCTAACCAATGTCAAAATGCCCTACATGTAGTTCGAATTATCGAAAAAGAATCTCAAGAAACTTATTATTAAAAATTGTTCCAAAAGCGAAATTTTACAAATGTTATCATTGTAAAACGAAATTTTTAAGCGTTCCTTATTTGTTTAATGAGTTTATTGTAAAGAAAGGAAAACGAATAGAAATTCCATTAATAAATTAATTTTATAGAAAACCTTTTAATTGTAGAAAATTAAGAGGTTTTTTATTTTGTGGAGGTAGAAAATTTAGAAGTTTAATTTCCAAAACTTTTTTAAATTTAATCTAATTTTAATGACACTGTAAAAAATTTATTAAAACAATTTAATTTATTGGGATTTAATTATATAAAACATGTATTTTTAGAACAAATACTTGAAATAAAATGAATAAAAAAATAATCTTAATAATAGCATTTTTCTTTTCAATTTCAAATTACGCTCAAATAGAAATAGAAATAGTCCCAAAACCCAATAATATACAAGTAGGTAGTGGATTCTTCAAGATCAATAAAAAAACATATATTCATTCCGATGTTTCATCCACTGGTGTTGCAAAGATGTTTCAAACCTATATAAGTAAAGTAAGTAAACTCAATTTAAAAATAAAAAAAGAAGCATCAAAAAAGGGAGCTATTGTTTTTACTCTTGACGATTCACTTGGTAAAGAAGCGTACACGTTAGATATTACAAAAAAGGAATACAAATTAAGGGCGGATCTAGCACTGGTGTTTTTTATGGAGTACAATCTCTTCTACAAATAATCCCTTTAGTTAACAATGAAAAAAGACAATTAAAATTACCAATAGTATCGATTGAAGATACTCCAAGATTTAACTGGCGTGCTTATATGTTAGATGAATCGAGATATTTTCATGGAGAAGAATTTGTAAAAATGATACTAGATGAGATGGCACGTCTTAAAATGAATGTTTTTCATTGGCATTTAACAGATGATGCTGGTTGGCGTATAGAAATTAAAAAATACCCAAAATTAACTGAGATAGGATCTAAAAGAAAAGATACAGAAATTGGATCTTGGGGAAGCAATAAAACATCTGGAGAATCACATAGTGGTTTTTATACACAAGAGCAAATTAAAAACATTGTATCTTTTGCTACAGAAAGACACATTACCATTGTTCCAGAATTTGAAATGCCAGGACATTCAAGTGCGGCAATTGCTGCTTATACTTGGTTAGGAACTGCAGGTAAGGCTATTGAAGTTCCTGTTAAATTTGGGCGACATTTTGATAATTATGATGTAACAAAACCGAAAGTTGTTCAGTTTATAAAAGATGTTTTAAGTGAAATGTTTGCATTATTTCCATCAGACGTTATTCATATTGGTGGAGATGAGGTAGGTTATAAAGTTTGGGAAGAATCACCTCACGTACAAAAGTATATGAAAAAGAACGGACTTAAAACCCCAGCCGATTTACAAATTTCATTTACTAACGATATATCAAAATTTATAAAACAAAAAGGAAAAAGAATGATGGGGTGGAACGAAATAATGGGAGCCAACATTCATAAAGGTTTTGAAGAAAAACAAAACGATAAAGATGCTGAAACAGAATTAGCCAAAAACGTTATTGTTCATTTTTGGAAAGGCGATATAGATTTAGCAACAAAAGCAGCGGAAAAAGGTTATGGTATTGTTAATTCTTTACATAGTAACACCTATTTAGATTATAGTTATAAAAGTATTAATTTGGAAAAGGCTTATAATTTTAATCCGATTCCAAAAGGTTTAAATATAAAATATCACGAAAATGTTTATGGTTTAGGTTGCCAAATGTGGAGTGAATGGACTCCTAAAAATAGCGATGTCGAGTATCAAACATTTCCAAGAATAGCTGCTTATGCAGAAGTGGGTTGGACCAATTTGGAAAATAAAAATTTTACAGATTTTAAACAAAGGTTAAAAAAAATTAAGCAATATTGGGATGAGAAAAATATTAATTATGCTAAAGACATAGATTAAGAGAGGTCTAATTAAAAACAACCTAGATTCCTGGATTTTAGCACTCAAAAAATTACCTTAGTTTATGAAATACTTTTTATTATCATTAGTTTTATTATGTTTAACTAATTGCACTCAACAACAAGAAATAGTAGTTTCTACTACTTATGAAGAACCAATAGATCCATCTCCAGATAGCTTAACAAATTGGTCCACAATTTCTAAAGGTTTACAAGCATCAGTAACTTCTACCTTTAATCGTTTTGTAAAAAGTAAAATTCCAAAAAATATAAAAAAAACATCTTGGAGAGGAGAAGCATGGAAAGGCGAGCGAATTTCTGTACAATTAGTACTTTGGAGCAAAGATTCCATTACCAATGTTAAAGCAAATGTTTCAGACTTTATTTCCGATAAAGACGATAAGCTACCATCGAGTATTGCAAAATTGCGTTTTGTAAAATATGTTATTACAGATGAGTTTGCTGGTGGTTGTGGATATAGGAAGCCAGAAAATTTTGCGGCTTCATTAGCTGCAGACGCTTTGGATACTGTGAGTTCTTATGCTATTAAAGCAAAAGAAACAAGACCACTTTGGGTAACAATTGATGTTCCAGCTGATGCAAATCCAGGAACTTATAATAGTATCATTTCTTTAAATATTGAAGGACAGGAATCTCAAGACTTTAATTTAACTTTAAACATAATGTCTAAAACATTACCACCACCAACCGAGTGGAAGTTTCATTTAGATTTATGGCAGAACCCTTTTGCTGTTGCGCGTATACATAAGGTAGAACTTTGGTCGGAAGCCCATTGGAAATTATTAAAACCTTTAATGAAGAAGCTGGCAAATGCTGGTCAAAAAGTAATTACGGTATCTTTAAATAAAAGACCTTGGGGAGCACAAACATTCGATCAATTTGAATCGATGATTGAATGGAAAAAGAAATCTAATGGAACTTGGCAATACGATTATACTGTTTTTGATAATTGGGTGCAATTTATGATGGATTTAGGAGTTGAAAATCAAATAAGCTGTTTTTCTATGGTACCATGGGGTAATGAGTTTTATTATTTTGATGAAACTAAAAATGAAGAAGTGAAAATTGTAGCACCACCAGGAACCAAAAATTACGAAACTTTATGGGTTCCATTTTTAAAGGATTTTATAAAGCATTTAGAAATAAAAGGATGGAAATCTAAAACGCGAATAGCTATGGATGAACGTGGTCCTGAAGAAATGAAGGCAATGTTTAAGTTATTAGACAAGTACGCACCAGAATTAGGCGCATCATTTGCAGATAACCATAAAAGTTATAAATTATATCCAACGCAGTTAAAAGATTTATCGGTTGCATTTGGTGCTACTGTAGACGAAGAAGATTTAGCACTTAGAAAACAAAAAGGTTATATAAGTACACATTATGTTTGCTGTTCAGATGGTTTTCCAAATGTATTTACATTTTCTCCTCCAGCAGAAGGTGTATTTATAGGTTGGTATACAATAGCAGCAAATTTCGATGGATTCCTACGTTGGGCCTATAACAGTTGGGTAGAAAATCCTTTACAAGACTCACGTTTTAGAGCTTGGCCAGCTGGAGATACATATTTAGTATATCCAAACAATCGAAGTTCTATACGTTTTGAAACATTAAGAGAAGGCATTCAGGATGCAGAAAAAATAAGAATTCTTAGAAACGAATTTGCAACAAAAAAAATGGTTGTAAAACTAAATGCATTAAATAACATAGTTAGCCAATTCAATATAACAGAAAAACCGAATAATTTGGAAGGTTTAATTATTGCTGCTAAGCAAAAACTAAATAATTTGGCGAAAAAGTAACATCTGTTTTTTTAAATTTGAAAGATTCCAGTATAATTAATATATAGATTTTACAGATGAGATTAAAAAAAAATAAGTATTAAATTATGAAACATATATTATATTTTGTAGCATTATTGTTCTGTTTTTCTTCCTGTAATCAGCAAGTAAAAAAAGTATCGAATAAAGAAGAGTTATTTACGTTTAAAGTAATGGCTTGGAATATTCTACATGGGGGAAACGATATTGAAAATGGTGCAAAAAATGTTGTAAATATTATCAAAGAAATAGACCCAGATATTATTTTAATGGTAGAAACCTATGGCTCTGGTAAAATGATCGCAGCTTCCTTAGGCTATAACTTTCATTTAATTGCTCCTAATGGGACTGCTTTAGATAATAAAGGAACCAATTTATCTATTTTTTCAAAATTCCCTTTTGGAGAACGTATTGATACTGAAAATGATTTTTATTTAGGAGGAAGAGAAATAATAGTTAATGGTCAAAAAATAAATGTATTTTCCAATTGGTTTCATTATTTACCATGGGCAGATGAACCTGAAGAACTAGGAATGTCTGTAGAGGAACTTTTAGAGTGGGAAAAATCGGAAGCTAAATACAAAATGATTCAAAAAGTATTGCCCAATATTAAAAAGTATGCTTCACAAGCCGATTCTATTCCTATGATTTTTGGAGGAGATTTAAATACACCATCTCATTTAGATTGGGGAGCAGAAACTAAAGCCATTCATAACGGATTAATTGTGCCTTGGTACGCTACCAAAATATTAGAAGATATTGGGTTAATTGATACTTACAGAAAATTAAATCCTAACCCTGTTACCCATCCTGGAATTACTTGGCATACCAAAGGGATAAACGACAACCATCGTATAGATTACATTTTTTATAAAAATCATAAGTTAAAAGCTATTAAATCAGAATCATTTAAGGTATTCTTTAATGAGCCTTTTAAAATTAATAATAAAGAAATTCTTTATCCATCAGATCATGGTATTGTTGTCACTACATTTCAACTTGCCAACTAATAAATAAGACTTAAAAATAATTTTCTAAAATTTATTATTTAAACGGAACCAACTGATATGTATAAAAAACATAAAAACTCTGTAAATCAGTAATTTACAGAGTTAAAAGTGGAGACGCCGAGAATCGAACTCGGGTCCAAACAAGCAGCCAAAAAGCTTTCTACATATTTAGTTCTTATTTAATTTTCGATCTAAAGCTGATTAAGAACAATCCACTTTAAACTTATCTTCTTTAGTTTCAAAAACCCGCCAAAGCTACAGGTTTTCTATGTTTATTTTTACGATGCCCAAAAGTGAAACGCCATAAACCAAGGCTTTTCGTGGACATAAAGCTTGCACACCTTGTGTGCCGAGGCTAATCTTACTATTAATTCAGATTATGCAGCTAAAGCGTAGTTATCTTCGCCGTTTAAAAAGTTGAAATTAGGTTTAACGAGTGTTATTTCATAACTCGATATGCTTACAAATTCACTGTCCTTGCTGTCAAAACCAGTCGTCCCCTTAATGAAATAGCAAAACTTAATTTGCGTAATCGAATCAATGCTAAATTTATTTCAGCATCACATCAAACTTCATTTTATTTTTTCAAAGAACACTATTATTTAATCAAAAACAATACCAATAATTTGGGCGTTCCTTTGTTTTAAAAGCATTTAAAACTAAAGGCAGGCTTTCGCTACTCGTTTTTTGTTCCATTACCATTTCACAAAAGAACTCAAACAGGTCGCTCTATCCTTAACGCGGTCTGCAAAAGTACAAAAAGTTATAAGTTTAACAACGTTAGTTTTAAAGAATAATTAAGACAAAAAAACAGAATTAATTATTAACTTTAGACTTCAAAAAAAATAAAAAGTATGATTAAAAAAGGAACAAAAGTAACTTGGAAATGGGGTAGTGGAACAGCAGAAGGCAAAGTAGAAGAAACCTATATAAAAGAAACCACCAAAACAATTAAAGAAACAGAAGTTACCAGAAATGGAGAAGAAGGAAATAAAGCATTATACATCAAGCAAAAAGATGGCGATTATGTTTTAAAACTTGAGAGTGAAGTAAGTAGAGCAGATTCATAAAATATAGTTGCAAGAGCCTTAAAAAACGAATATCTTCGAACCAATTAAAAAAATATATATGAAGTTTGGTATTATTAAAGAACGCAAAAACCCACCAGATAGAAGAGTTGTATTTTCTCCACAGAAATTAAAAGAATTTCAAGAACAATTTCCAAAAGCAATTTTGAAAGTTGAAAGTTCAGATATTCGAGTTTTTTCAGATGATTCTTACAAAAGCGAAGGAATACAAGTATCTGAAAAAATGGATGATTGCGATGTTTTATTTGGTGTAAAAGAAGTGCCTGTAGATAATTTAATTCCGAATAAAAAATACTTTTTCTTTAGTCACACTATTAAAAAGCAACCTTATAATAGAGATTTGCTAAACGCAATTTTAGACAAGAAAATCGAATTATTCGACCACGAAACTATCGTAAAAGAAAATGGCGCACGTTTAATTGGTTTTGGACGTTATGCAGGAATTGTTGGTGCTTATAATGGTTTTAGAGCCATTGGTTTAAAAAGTGGCGCTTTTCAATTACCAAAAGCAGAAATTTTAGACAGTCAGCAAGAATTAATAGAACAACTTCAAAAAATAGAACTTTCTAACATTAAAATTCTTTTAACAGGAAATGGAAAAGTAGCTTATGGAGCCAAAGAAATGTTAGATGCTATGAATATTTTAGAAGTTACAACCGAAGAATATTTAAACAATACTTACCAAGAGCCAGTATATTGTTTAGCAGATGTTCTAGATTATAACAAACGCAAAGATGGTAAAGTTATAGATAATTCCGATTTTTATAACCATCCAGAAAAATATGAATCTAACTTTATGCGCTTTGCAAAAGTGACAGACTTTTTTATTGCTGGACATTTTTATGGAGATGGAGCACCTTATTTATTTACAAGAGAAGATGCAAAATCTGCAGATTTTAATATAAAGTTTGTTGCAGATATTTCTTGTGATATTGATGGGCCAGTAGCTTCAACCATTAGACCATCTACAATTGCAGAACCAATTTATGGTTACAATCCAAGAACAGAAACCGAAGTAAATTTTAAAGATGATAATGCTATTGTAGTTATGGCAGTAGATAATTTACCTTGTGAATTACCCAAAGATGCAAGTGAAGGTTTTGGAGAAATGTTTTTAGAAAATGTAATTCCGGCTTTTTTCAATAATGATAAAGATGGCGTTTTAGAACGTGCAAAAATGACAGAAAACGGAAAACTGACAGAACGTTTTTCTTACTTACAAGATTATGTAGATGGAAGAGAATAATCTTCAAAATAGACAATTTCTGATTGATTTATCAAAAATGAAAATGCCTTTTGGAAAATACAAAGGCAGGTTTTTAATTGATTTACCAGAACATTATATTGTTTGGTATAGAACTAAAGGTTTTCCTAAAGGAAAATTGGGTTTACAAATGCAATTGGTTTATGAGTTGCAATTGAATGGTTTGGAAGATATTATTCGAAAAATTAAATAGTTTTATTTTTGAAACAAATAAAGAGTATTTTTACTACAAGCAATCTACTATAAGATTATTATAAACTATATTTTAAAATGAATATTGACCAATTATTCGACAATCCTATTTTTGTAAACATAGCATCAGTATTTCTACTTTTTGTTGTTGTTTACATCGTTATAAAAATGGCTCAAAAAGGAGCTACAAAATTAGCAACAGACAATGCTTCTAAATATAAAATGAGAAAGTTTGTCAACTTTTTAGGCTACATCATTTTTGTTATTGGAATTATGCTAATTTTTAATGCAAAACTCTCCGGATTTGGAACAGCTTTAGGAGTTGCAGGAGCAGGAATTGCGTTTGCTTTGCAAGAAATAATTGTGAGTATTGCTGGTTACATAGCCATTTTTACAAGTAATTTTTATAAAGTTGGAGATCGTGTAAAACTAGGTGGAATTAAAGGAGACGTTATTGATATTGGTATTTTAAGAACCACGTTAATGGAAATTGGCGATTGGGTAAATGGCGATTTATACAATGGTAAAATGGTGCGAGTTGCCAACAGTTTTATATTTAAAGAACCTGTTTATAATTATTCTGGAGATTTTCCTTTTTTGTGGGATGAGATTACAATTCCAATTAAAACTGATGGCGATTATCAATATGCAAAAGAGAAATTCTACGATATTTTAAAAGAAGAAGTTGGTGATTTTTCTGAAACTTCTCAAGTTGCATGGAATAAAATGATTGGTACTTACAGCTTAGAAAACGCCAGAGTAAAACCAATGATAACGATGGTTTTTGATGAAAATTGGATAACGTTTACGTTAAGATATGTGGTAGATTATAAATCTAGAAGAGGAACAAAATCTATTTTATTTGATAAAATTCTAACTTCAATCAAAGGGTCTAATGGAAAAGTAGAGGTTGCATCTGCGGCTTACGAAGTTTTTAATAAATAAAAGAAAATTTAATAAAATCAATTGCGAACTACAACTCCGTAAGTAATATGTGCAATTCCAAGAATGGTAAGTGAAGAATACCAATAACTCGGAATTAAAAAACACAATCCACCTAAAACAAGGCATAGTGCAGGTAAAATAAGATAATTCTTGTTTTCTTTATTTCTGAATAAGAAAAGTAAAACTCCATATAAAAGTAAAAAAACAGGTGTAATAAAATCGATATACCCTTGTTCTTTTAGTAGATATAAAACTAAAAAAATAATACAAATAGATATAAAATATTTCCAGAAAGCAGTTTTTGTTTTATGATTCCACAATGCATATTGGAATCTTTTTGCCAATCTCTTCCCTCTAAAAAAGAATGCTAATGAAGAAAATAAGAATACAATAAATGCGATTCCTATAATTAAAAATTCGACTAATTGTGGCGATAACATCCCAAGAGCATTGCCTTCAATAAGAAAACCATCTAAAATATATTCAATTACATAAGCAGCTCCTAAAAGGTAAAAACCAATTAAAATACTTGTGATTCCTTTAAGAGAAAAGTTTACAGAGAAATTATCGTGCATAAGAGAATTATATTCAGAATTTTTATAACTTTCGTAAATATACAAAATGAATATTTACTTCCACGAATATGAAACCAGCAGAAGAATACATTTTAAAACAACCAGAACCTTTTAAATCGATTTTATTGCATTTGCAAATTTTAATTGAAACCAGTTTTCCAGAAGTCGATTTACAGTTTAAATGGAAAATGCCTTTTTATTATTTAGATGAAAAACCTTTTTGTTATTTGAATGTATCCAAAAAGAAAGGGTATGTAGATGTTGGTTTTTGGGCTTCTGCACATTTAACAAAATACAACGAACTTTTAATTACAGAAAATAGAAAAGTAATAAAATCTTTAAGATATTTTAGTGTGGAAGATGTAAATGAAGAAGTCTTGTTGTCTGTTTTAGAAGAAGCACATTTACTAAAAGATAAAGGGTTTTACAAAAGAAACTAATTACCTCGTCTTAAACTGAAGCGCAACTTCATTATTCAAGTACAAATATAATTCAGAATTTTTTTTGGGCTTAGGAATTGATAAAATTGTAATTCCATTTTCTATTTTTAAAACTGCTTTTTGTGCATATTTATACCCTCTAAAATTATAAATGATAGAAGAGCTTAAAGCTAAGTTCTTAAACTTTAAAACAATATTTTCAACTCTTTCAACTTTAATAATTCCATTTTTTGGAGAAAGTAGCTCAATATCCGAGTTTAAAAAATTGTGTCCATAAATAGGCTGGTTGTAAAATTCAGATAAAGACATTCTGCCAAAACGTAGAACCCATAAAGAATCATCAGGGAAATGAGTTTTAAAAATTTTATTTTTTGGAATGTTATAAAAGTAATCGTTAAATTTTCGGATCCATTTTCCATTATATTCGTAACCTGCAGCCCAAGTTGCGTCTAAAATAATCCATTTTCCATTTAGTTTTACGGCGTTCCAAGCATGGTTTGTAGCATTTGCTGGTTTCCCTATTTCATTGGGAATGTTTCTTACATATCCTTTTATAACTTCGGATTCTAGACCTAGTAAATCGCAGATTTTTTTAAAAGACTGTGCATATTCTTCGCAAACACCTTGTTTTGTTTTAAACATAGCAGCAACTAAATTGTCTTTTGCGGCTTGTAATTTTTGCTTTTTTTCTTCCTCGGAAAAATAGCTAAAACGAATACTTCTTTGTCTTGGATTGTAAAATTCTTTTAAATTATAACGAATATTTTTCGCCAACCAAAAAAAAGCAGCTCTTGCTTTTTCTTCTTTTTTTGAAAAATCTTTATCGATTTTATTTGCTAAATCTTCCACTTTAGAATAACGTGGATATTTTGTGACTTTAGCATCTACTTCTGCAAAATCTTGAGAGTTTGTAGCTATTGAAATTAATAAAAAGAAAGTAAGAAGATATTTCATAATTATAAAACGTAAACAACTTTATAGAAACAATTATTGTGCCCTTAATTTGTTTGTTTGAGGTTTCTTCAAAAAAGAAACCCTTTAGGTCTTGAAAACCTTAAGGGTCTAAATATTGTTTTTATTGGGATTGAGTAAGTGCGTTAGGGATTGAAATGGCATCCTTTTTGCTTTTTTTAGCAAAAAGATATAATGGAAAGCCCGTTAAAACGCCCAAAAATTTTTTAAAATTAATCTATAAATTATTTATTGTTTTACGAATGGCAACTAAATTGGTTAACAAGCTTTCTAAATTGTCTAAATGCAACATGTTTGCGCCATCAGATTTTGCGTTTGCAGGATCGAAATGTGTTTCGATAAATAAACCATCTACATTGTTAACAACTCCAGCTCTGGCAATGGTTTCAATCATTTCTGGTCTTCCACCTGTAACTCCAGCAGTTTGATTTGGTTGTTGTAATGAATGTGTAACATCTAAAATAGTAGGTGCGAATTCACGCATTTCTGGGATTCCACGAAAATCGACAATCATGTCTTGGTAGCCAAACATGGTTCCTCTATCTGTAATCCATGCTTTGTTTGAGCCTGCATCTTTTACTTTTTGAACGGCGTGTTTCATAGCAGCAGGACTCATAAATTGCCCTTTTTTTAAATTGACAACCTTACCTGTTTTTGCAGCAGCAACCACCAAATCTGTTTGACGTACCAAAAAGGCAGGAATCTGTAAAATATCTACATATGCTGCAGCTTTTATAGCATCTGAAACTTCGTGAATGTCTGTAACTGTTGGTACATTAAAGGTTTCCGAAACTTTTCTTAGGATTTTTAATGCTTTTTCATCTCCAATTCCTGTAAAACTATCGATTCTACTTCTGTTTGCTTTTTTAAAACTTCCTTTAAAAATATAAGGAATTTCTAGTTTATTAGTAATTGTAATTACTTTTTCTGCAATTCTTAAAGCCATTTCTTCACTTTCAATCGCACAAGGCCCAGCCAATAAAAAGAAGTTGTTAGAATTTGTGTGTTTTATGTTTGGTATAAGAGATAAGTCCATTTGTATAATTTTTGACAAAAATACACAAATTTTTAGCGTTTAAATAGTTGCTCTATTTAGTTTTTAAAATAAGTGTCCGAAGATTATTTATAATTTAAATAACTATATTTATAGTCTAAAAATAGATTTAAAATGAAAAAAATAATTGGTTGTTTTTTAATGCTAACAGTAATGTTTAGTTGTGTTATTTCAAAAAAAGGAAAAGATGGAGTTAGGGGAAAAGATGGTTTAAGTGCTAAAAGTGAGGTTTTTATAGACTCTAATTTGGTTCGAAAACATTTATACACTTTGGCTTCTGATGATATGGAAGGAAGAAAATCTGGAACTCCAGGAATAGAAAAAGCGGCTGTTTATATAGAAAATGAGTTTAAAAATTTGGGTTTATCTACTTTTGGAGAATTAGAAGATTATAGACAAACTTTTACTTTTAAAAATAGAAGAACTGGTGAAGATATTACTTCTAGTAATATTATTGGCGTTTTAGAAGGGAAGAGTAAAAAGGACGAATATGTAATTGTTTCTGCACATTACGATCATTTGGGAATGAAAAAGAGTGGAGAAGGAGACTTGATTTTTAATGGTGCAAACGACGATGCTTCTGGTGTAACTGGTGTTTTAGCATTGGCAAAATATTTTAAAAAAGTTGGTAACGAAAGAACGATAGTTTTTGCTGCTTTTACTGCAGAAGAAATGGGTTTAATTGGTTCTACACATTTTGGAAAGGGAATTGATGCCAGCAAATTTGTTGCAGGAATTAACTTAGAAATGATTGGAAAAACCCCAAGTTTCGGTCCAAATACTGCTTGGTTAACAGGTTTTGAGCGTTCTGATTTTGGAAAAATAATTCAGAAAAATTTAGTAGGAACTGGATACCAGTTATTTCCAGATCCTTATAAGAATTTTAATTTGTTTTTTAGATCCGACAATGCTTCTTTGGCACGTTTGGGAGTTCCATCTCACACTTTTTCTACAACACCAATTGATGTAGATAAAGATTATCACAAGGTTTCTGATGAAGCAGAAACCTTAAATATTACAGTAATTACACAAACGATTCAGGCAGTTGCGAAAGGAACTGAAAGTATTATTAATGGAAAAGATACGCCAACAAGAGTTGTAATTAAAAAATAGAAAAAAGTAATAATGAAGTCTATAAAATATTTCTTTTTGTTATTGTTGATGAGTTGTGGAACATCGAAGGTTGTCTACGATTATGATGATAAAACAGATTTTTCTCAATTTAAAACTTTTCATTTTTTTGAAGATGTTGGAAGTGGTTTTAATGAATTCGATGTAAAAAGAACGACTGCAATTTTAGAAAACGAATTATCGAAATCTGGTTTTGTGAAAGTGGAGAACCCAGACTTTTTCGTCAATATAACAGCAAAAGTAACTGAAGCACAAAACAGAAATACGATAGGTATTGGTATTGGAAGTGGAGGTAGAAATGGCGGATTCGGTATTTCTGGAGGCATTCCTATTGGAGGAAAAAAACTAAATGAAGAGCTTATTATTGAATTTGTAAATGCAAAAACAAACGAACTTTTTTGGGAAGGTTCTTTAATTTCAACAATTAAAGAAAAAAGAAAACCAGCAGAAAGAGAGTTGTATTTAACAGATGTAATTCAGAAAATTTTGGCAAAATATCCACCAAAAAGAAAATAATAATGGCATACAACGAATTTTTAGCAGACAGAGTTTCTCAGTTTTTGGTTGAAAAAAGTGTGCCTTTTGAAACTAAAAAAATGATGGGAGGTTTACTTTTTAAAGTAGATGATAAAATGCTTGTAGGTGTAAATAAAGACGAGATTATGGCAAGGATTAATCCAGATATTTATGAAGCTTCACTATTAAAAGAGGGCTGTAATAAAATGAATTTTACTGGTAGACCAATGAAAGGTTTCGTTTTTCTTTCTGATGAAGCCATCGATTTAGATGAAAATTTACATTACTGGTTGCAATTAGCATTGGATTTTAATCCGTTTGCAAAAGCAAGTAAGAAGAGAAAAACTACCAAAAAGTAATATAACAGAAAAACAATAGAGCATGCTCTATTGCAAAAAATAAATCCCTTTAAAAATTAATTTAAAGGGATTTAAAGTTTTTAATAGTTATTCTTAAAATTGATATCTGATACTAAAAGCAATATCATTATCGTAATCGTTAAAGTTGTTTCCAAAACCAAACTCTGGTCTTAAATCTAAAGAAAGTAAGATTGGGGCAGTTGGAAAGTTGTACTCGATTCCAACATCACCAGCAGCGAAAACAAAAGTTTCAGAAAAATTTCCATTATCACTTTTACTACTGTAGTTTCCTAAACCACCACCAACACCTGCGTACCAGTTAAAACCACCATCTATATTCCAAACCCATTGGTAAATAGCTGTAGCTTTAAAACCGTCGTAATTTTTGTTGTCTCTTAAACCTAAATCAATTTCTAATCTGTTATTATCTCCTAACGCTCTTTGGTAAGAAATTTCTCCTCCAAAACCATCATTATCTCCCAAACGCAAACCAATTGCATTTTTAGAAATATCTTGTGCGTTTGCCGAAAATGCTCCAGCTACTATAAGACCGATAATTAAAAGTGTTTTTTTCATAATTTATATTTCATTTTTGATTGAATGACAAAATTAGATGTATTATTCCATTGAAATGAACTCATTTAAAATATTAATTACTACAAATGGATTTTAATTATTCACATTTAAACGAACACCTTTAGAATGACTACTAAATTCAGGAGCATACATACTTTGTATAGTGGTTGTTCCATTGCTAAAATTACCAGCATTATTTACTCTTAAATCGTATTCGAACACATAAATTCCTTTTGGTAATCTGTCAAAAAAGAAATTGGTTGATGCATCTTTTGTGCTTTCATAATAGCCTAAATTATCTTGCCATTTGTATTTAGAAATTACATTAATTGGCTCTAAACCAGAAGCTCTCATGTCTTTCATGTGAATGAATTCCATATTTCTATCCGAACGTAATTCTATTCTTACAGTTACCAAATCACCGATTTTTAAACTAGTGTTTTTTGTGATTTCTTCTAATTTTTTACCAGAATCTGAGTTCACTTTTTTAAACAATCTCTTGTTCAATTTTAAAGGAGTTTCTGCTGAAGTAATTTTATCTAAATCTTCAAAATATTGCCAATACAAACCTCCCCAAGCAATTCCATTTCCTTTTTTGTTGATGGTAATTTCGCTCATTTCTGGAGTTATTTCTGCACCATTCCAAGAGGTTTTAAAATAGCCAGTTCCAGCTTCCACTTTTACATCTTCCATTTTCGATGGATCGATTGTTTTTTTGCCAACTTTAATGGTTGCCATTTCTGTTACAGACACCCAATCTTTTCCAGTTAATAATAAAGAATATACTGCTTCTGTAGTTGCTTTTGTTGTTTTCCAACGATTTGTTTGCTTGTTTTTTAGCAACCAGATTTTTAAATTATCAATTATTGAGACGTCATTTTCAATTTCAGAGAAAACTTCAATCATTAATGCTTGCGTTTCCACAGGCGCTTGGTAATAATAATAACCAGCTTTGTTTTCTTTCCAATACATTCCTAATTCATCAGAACTAATACTTGTCTCTTTTAAAGAAGCTACTATTTTGTTGGAAGCTGTTTTTTGATTGTCTCTAAAAAGGGATAAAGCAATTTGCCCTTTTGCATACAAATTATAGTCTTTCCAATATATTGCAGACTGATTCATATAATAGTCGTTTGCTTTTTTAGTTTCAGAATTCATAGAAATAGCGTCATAAAAACTTCTCATATACAAATACTGAATTGTAAAATAATTCAAATTATTCTTTGCTAAATAGGCGTTGTATTGTTTTTCTCCTTCTTTTTTCGTTTTTGCTTTTTGTTTGATAATCTCTGCTCTTTCCAACAATTTTTGATAATTTTCTAAAAGTTCTTTGTCTAAAAATTGAACGGCTTTTTCAATCATTTTTCTGGTGGAAGCATTAAAATTGGTAACTCCCAATTTTTGTAAATGGCCAAATCCTGAAGCAATATGTTGTGTCATATAAATATTTTCATATCTACTCCCTTTAAACCATGGAAATCCGCCAGAACTCATTTGAATATCTTGTAATTTATTAATGGCTTTTTCCTGCTCATTTTTCATTTTATTCAAATCGAATAATAATGCAATTCTTTTCTTTTGTTCAGTTTCCGATTGTGCATCTCTTAACCAAGGTGTTTCCTGAATTATTAGCGATTTCAATTCCTGATTTTTCTCCAAGTTAGACAATAAAGCATCCGAATTTTTCCAAGCATTAAAAACATCTTGAATTCTTGGATTTGAATTCGCCACAAAACTCGCTAAAGTATTTGCGTAATATCTCGAAAATGTTTGTTCTGCACATTCATGAGGATATTCCATTAAATATGGCAAAGATTGAATCGCATACCAAACAGGATTTGAAGTAAATTCTAAAGTTAATTTGTGGTTTTTTAATGTTGAAGAAGAAGAAGAAGAACTCTTTAGTTTATCTAACGTAAAAGTTTTCGTTTGGTTGGAACGAATCCACATTGGAAGCGTTTCTGTAACCAACATTCTGTTCGATAAAACAGGTAAAACATTTTGTTCTCCATCGGAAAAATCACCAGCTTTTGCCACAATTTTATATTGTACAGCTTGCACAGTTTCAGGAATTGATAAATTCCAAGAAACATTCGTATTTCCATCTTTGTCAACAGAGAAATTTTTGTTAGAATTTGTATTTTCTAATTCACTATTTATTTCTTTTCCTGTAATTACATCAGTTAAAATTAGTTTTGCAAAACCAGATAATTGATTATTTGTAAGATTTGTAACTTTTGCTGATAAAGTAATTTTATCTCCTTCTCTTAAAAAACGTGGCGCATTTGGCACAACCATCAATTCTTTTTGAGTAACTGTTTGCAATGTTTTTGTTGCCGATTTTAACCCTTTTGTATGTACCAATAATTGCAACTTCCATCTAGTTAAAGCTTCTGGCATTGTAAACGTAAAACTGACTTTACCATTCTTATCGGTTCTCAATTGAGGATAAAAGAAAGCAGTTTCATTAAAGTTTGTTCTTGCTTTTACTTGCGATAATTGATCGTCAATTCCGTTTTTAGTAGTTATTACAATAACTCCATTCGCACCTTTTGAACCATAAAGTGAAGTGGCTTCAGAGTCTTTTAAAACGTTTAGTTCTAAAATATCTGCTGGATTTAATTCCTGTGCTTTCTCCATTGTAATTTCCTTTCCATTAACAATGTATAATGGAATAGCTCCATCAGAACTATTAAACAAACCTCTTAACCTTATATTTTCGGTATTTTCATTATTTATACTCACTCCAGAAACTTTTCCATCTAACAATTCAGAATCCATAACAACACTTTCTGCTTCGACAATAGCAGAGCTAGTTACAGCTTTTCTCTTTTGCATTCCATAGCCAGTCACAACAACTTCATCTAAGTGGTTGGCATCTTCATTTAATTTTACATCTAAATCATTATAAGTTTTAATAATTTTTTCTTCACTTTTGTAACCTAAATAACTAAAAATTAAAACATCTCCTTTTTTTATTTTTAAAGAATAATTTCCATCGAAATCTGTTTCTGTGCCAAATACAGTGCCTTTTATAGAAATGGAAACGCCTGGTAAAGGCTCTCCATTTTCGTCACCAACAAAACCACTTACAGTTCCATCAAAATCTTTTCGAGTGTTATTTAGTTTTCGTTCTATTTGTCTTAAGTAAGTTCTATTTAACCAGCTGTTATTGTTCAAACTAAACCCAAACCAATTATAATTAGTGTAATTCGTACTTGGAAAACCATAATATCGCCTACTATTATTCTGAATATTAAAATTATTCGTCCCAAAACTATAATTTGCAAAACTCGTTTGATATGAATAATAAGTACGTTTTGGAGTAATTGGATTAAAAGACCAATTATGACTCTTAAATTGATCTAAAGAAGCATCGTACATAGAAGCCAAAACTTCGGATGCAATTGCGTCATTTTTATCGTCTTTAATCGTAAAACTCCAAGTTTGTTCTACTCCAGGTTGTAATTTGTCTCTAAAAATATTGGTTTCAATTTTTATATTTTCTATAATTTCTGGAATGTTAATAGGTAGGTTTCCACTTTCGAAATAATTGTAGTTTACAAAATGATATTTAATCGCAAAACCACCAAGGTCTTCTTTTTCAATAGGAATTTTTAACGTTTTTATTCTGTCGTTTAAATGAATAAAATGCGTTTTTACTATTTTATGATTCTTTTCAATTTGAACCACAATTGTAATATCTTTCGAAGCAGAACCTACTTGAAGCAAAATTTCGTCTCCGATTTTATATATTGTTTTATCGGTATTTATGATGAATAATTTATTATCAGGCACTTTTTTATCATTCGTAGAAAACAACGAAAATCGTTTTTCGTCTTTTACTGCTTGTCCGAATTTGTCTTCACTTTCTAAAACAACAATATATTTTCCAGAAACCCATTTGTCAATATTTTTTAGGCTGATTTCTTTCTCCTTTTCCGTATTAAAATTGGTGCTAAAAACAAGTTTTCCCTTTTTCCAGTTTTTCTCTTCCATTTCATTTTCTGAATAAGCTTCATTTGGGAAAAGTTTTCGAAACATATTCTCAGAGATATCTTGATAAAAAGGTACACTCCAAGGTCTTTTTCTTTGCGGGTTTTTGGGTGCTTGTAACTTATATATTTTAAGAATTCCTTTTGCAGGAGAAAATTCGCCGTTTAAATTATTTGTTTCTATTTTTAATTTATTTTCATTAGAATATTTATCAATATTTTCATCCATAGAAATGGTTGCTAATAAAGAATGGTATCCAACTTTTACAGTGCTTGTTGCACTTCGAGTCTCACCATTTACATCAGTAACATCAGCTGTAATTTCGTAAGTAAAAACGGGTAAATTTTCTTTGGAAACACTTTCGTCTGCCAAAGCTTTAAATTTTATAGAAAAATTTCCAGAAGCATCAGTAATGGTTTCTCCGTTTGTAATTTCTTGCGAAGAAGAAGTTGGTCTTGGTCTGTACCAATAATACCAACTTGGATATTGTACTTTTCTATGTACTCTGTACACCACTTTTGCATCTGTAATTGTAGCTCCAGAAAATGCTTTTGCGAATCCTTTAATAGTTACAGAATCGTTGATTTTAAAAGTTTCTGTAATGGGTTTAAAGTCGGTTTCAAATTTTGGTCTTTTGTATTCTTCAACAGAAATAGTAACAGAATTATTATAATCGAATCTGTAATATTCACTACTATCTTCTTCTAGACTTTCATCAACAGAAATGCTAAAATTGCCTGTTAATCCATTATTTGGTAAGATAAATTCGCCAGCAATAGAACCAAATTCATTCAATTTTAAATTTAATTCTTTTACCTCTTGATTATTTACGTCCTTAAGAACAATTTTCACAAATTCATTTTTGAAAATTTCAGAATTTTCTCCTTGTTTTTTTATTACAATTGCTTTAAAATAAACAGTTTGTCCTGGTCTGTAAATACTTCTATCTGTAAAAATAAACGGTTTTATAAATGTTTTTGCTTTTTGAGTGCTATTATTTCTGTTATTTTCTCGTAAATACTGGTTTCCAAAATTTGCAATATCATTTTTTGTTTTTACAGAAATTTCCACATTTTGATAATAGGTATTGCTTTTATAAGATGCAAAACCATTTTTATCCGTTATTAATTTTTTATTGATATAAGCACCTCTTTGTTTTCGTTCATTATGCAAATGAATTTCTGCATTTTTAATTGGTTCTCCATTATTACGATCTACAATTTGGTAATTATGAATGTTGTTAAACGTATTCTGAACTAAAGTTAAATCCGTAACTTGAATGGTAGTTGTTCCAAAAATAGCTTTTTCACTCAGTTCTTTTTCATCGGAAGTCACTATTAAATACAACCCGTTTTTTAATTTCGGAACAATAATTTCTGTGGTATGTTGTAAATAATCGTTTTCGTTTCTTAGGTTGTTATTCCAATTTTCTGAAGATTTTAATTTGCTGATATATTTTATTTTATCCTCACTTTTATAGGTTTTATTTAATGTAAGAATATCTTTTTTACTGATTTTATAAACGGAAAAATAAAGATTATCTATATTTTTATAATTGATTTCTAACCTTGAATTTTTATCAATAGGAATAAACTTTTCAACACGAATATTAATTGTTTTTTGCTCAATTTGAGATTTTAAAACCGTACATTTTTTCGCTCCTAAACTTTCTGGGAATTTTTTAATAACTTCATTACAAATAGCAATGGCATCTTTATTTTTGAATCTGTTTTCTTTTGATGAATTATAATTATTCGCCTGATTTTTATAAATATTCGCAATTTCAAAAGCGTACAATCCACTCGCTTCAAAATTTTTAAATTTTTCTTTTGAAGTTTTTAAGGTTGCTAATAAAATGGCTTCCTTATTATTAAAAGTGGCATTATTATTCACAAATTGAAGTCTTTGAACATCTATATCTGCCAAAGCATTTGTGTTGTTTTCAGTCAAATGAAAATAAATTAATTTTTGATAGACTTTTAACGCGTTCATTTGAAGTGATAAACTATCTTTTGAAACAATTTTTATATCGGAAAAAGTATCAAGATCACTTAAATAGGAGGGAGCATCAATTTTAAATTGATAGGCAGGTTTATTAATAGAATTTTCTGAAGTTTTATAAAATGTCATAGCATTATTTGCCAAGAAATCGAATAATGTTGGTCTAATCGTTTTGGCATCTTTCTGAATTTGAAGAATATCAGCAAACTCAGTCACTTTTATTTTTTGTAACTCTTTTTCATTTGAAAGTGAAGCTTTATAATAGGTATGAATTTCTTCGAAAAGCGTGTTTAAATCCCAAGTTCTAAAATCCGTGGAATCTACTTTAATTGCTGTTTGTGTTCGATTATAAAACTTGTATCTATTTTGAGTGTAATATTGCCAATACAAATTTGCTAAAACGTTTTGCAATACATTTTTTGTAGGAAAACTGCTTTCAGAAATATGTTCTTTAAAGTTGTTAATTACCTTTAATTGCGCGTCTTCTTCCAGCGTTAAAGCAAATTTACTTTTATAAAAAAGCGATTTTATAATTTGCGGAGAATTATTTTCTTTTGTAGCTGAATTGTAAATTTTTTCTACAATTTTTAATGCTGATTTTGGTAGGTTATCAACCTCAAATTTCTCAACTTCTGTCCAAAGTTTGTCAAAATTATTTTGAGAATTCGTGGTTAGAGAAAATAAGATCATTAATAGAAAAGTTATTGTTGTGTTTTTCATAATCAAAAGATTTTATGTAACAAAGCAAACATAAATCAGGTTTTAAAACTACCCTAAATTAGGGAACGTTACTTTTTAGTGTGTAAAACTATTTTTTAGTTGAGTTTACCTCTAAAATAATGATTTTTGTTGAAAGCTTTTGTATTTTTACTTTTTTAAATTTTGTTAGATGAACATTCATTTTATTGCGATTGGCGGAAGCGCAATGCACAATCTTGCTATAGCTTTACACCAAAAAGGATACCAAGTTTCAGGAAGTGACGATACAATTCACAATCCGTCTAAATCTCGTTTAGAAAAGTATGGTTTATTGCCAGAAGAATTTGGTTGGTTTCCAGAAAAAATAGCAACTAATTTAGATGTTATTATTTTAGGAATGCATGCTAAAAAGGACAATCCAGAATTGTTGAAAGCACAAGAATTAGGATTAAAAATCTATTCTTATCCTGAGTTTTTATATGAGCAATCCAAAAATAAAACAAGAGTTGTTATTGGTGGTTCTCATGGAAAAACAACGATTACTTCTATGATTTTACACGTGTTAAATTATCACGATAAAGAGGTAGATTATATGGTTGGTGCTCAATTAGAAGGTTTTGAAACGATGGTGCATTTAACAGAAGAAAACGATTTTATTGTTTTAGAAGGAGATGAGTATTTGAGTTCGCCAATAGATATGCGTCCTAAATTTCATTTATACAAACCGAATATTGCATTGTTAAGTGGAATTGCTTGGGATCATATTAATGTTTTTCCAACTTTTGAAAATTATGTGGAGCAGTTTAAAATCTTCACAGATTCCATGGTAAATGGAGGAAGTATGGTCTATAATGAAGAGGATATTGAAGTTAAAAACGTGGTAGAATCATCTACAAATCATATAAAAAAATACGCATATACAACTCCACAACATTTTATTGAAAACGGAATTACTTATTTAGAAACTTCAGAAGGAAATTTACCACTGGAAATTTTCGGAAAACACAATCTTCAGAATTTGGCAGGGGCAAAGTGGATTTGCCAACACATGGGAATTGATGAGGATGATTTTTATGAAGCAATTGCCAATTTTAAAGGAGCTAGCAAACGTTTAGAGAAAATAGCAGAAAATAATTCTACTGTTATTTTTAAAGATTTTGCACATTCTCCAAGCAAGGTTTCTGCGACTACAAATGCTGTTAAAAATCAATATTCTAATAGAACAGTTTTAGCTTGTTTAGAATTGCATACCTATTCTAGTTTAAATGCAGAATTTTTAGCGGAGTATAAAGGAGCTTTGGATAAAGCAGACGATGCTGTTGTTTTTTATTCGCCACACGCTGTAAAAATTAAGCAGTTAGAAGAAGTTACAAAAGAACAAATTGCTAAAGCTTTCGAACGAGAAGATTTAATTATTTATACAAATCCTCAAGAATTTAAAGAGTTTCTTTTTAATAGAGATTTAGAGAATTCTGCAGTTGTTTTAATGAGTTCTGGAAATTATGGTGGTTTAGATTTTGAGGAAGTTAAGAGTTTGGTTTCGGTTTCTTAACACCTAATTGAATTAATTTTTCTTGTTGCCAGTTTTTATCAGTAATTCTTTTTAGTAACCATTTTCTGTGCTCTTTGTTAAAAATAGATTTATAGATAATAGACATTCTACTCTTTAAGAAAAGTTCCGTTGATTTTTTTTTATGATCAGAATTTCTTTTAGATTCATTTATAAGATGTTCGTTATAAATCGCTAAATACTTTTTAGTTTCTGGAGTTTTAGTGTAGTTTAAAGAATTTACATTATTAAAAGTAGTGTAGCAAATGGATAAAAAACAATTTAAAGGATTTTGTAAAGTGTCAAATTTCTGAAATGCATCTATTGCAGTAGTCTTCTTAGAAAGTAAAAAAACATCATACGCATTTCTTAAAGCAATATTTTTATAATGAAAACCTGCATCATTAATCTGTTTTGCAATTATGGATAATGACAATTGATTTTCAAAACTCATTACAGTTATTCCATTTATATTTTGTGCAGTTTTTTTTACAAAATTGTAATTAAATTCTTTGGCATATTTTTCAAGTAATAACTCTTTATGAATTTCTACAGCAGCAATTCTATTTTCTTTTTGTAATCTTGGATAATGTTTAAATTGAGGGAAATCATAATCGCTTTTTATTACTTTAGCGTAATTATTTGCAGTTAAAACCTCAATTGCATAAAGATAATCTTCTTTTGAGAAAATAAAATCGATATCTCCCACCATTCTTTCTGCGATATCTTCATACAAACCTTCCAATAAATTTCCAGTTCCTTTTAAAAAAATAGGCGTAATGTTATGTGAAAGTAGAAGTTCGTTTATTTCCTTTGCTTGCGAAATTATTTGTTCGTTTCTTTCTCTGTTTAAATTGGTGATATGTTGCATGTATTCCACCAATTCTTCAGGTAAATACAATAGAAAATTAGCGCGTTTTAAATTGCAATACAAAGTAGGAAAAACATAATGGGCAGTGCTTATTTTTACAACTGCATCCCAAGCTATTTCTTGGGTTTTTAGTTGTTGTTCAACTTCGTGTTTATTTTTTTTTTCCAAAGAAATTGTTAAACATTTGGCTACAAAAAATAAGGTTTCTTTATAATTCATTATTAAATATTTTAGAAACTGTAGCAATCATTTTTTTGTTATCTGAGTACGTTATTTGATGACAATTTAATGCAGAAAACCAATTTAAAAAAGCTTCTGCATTTTGTTTAATGGGCGACAACCAAGAATCTGGAACAAGTTGTTGGAAAGCATCAATTTTAGATATTTTTTGATACTGTAAATCTGCTTTTTCTTCATATTTAATAAAGACCAAATCTTCACAAGTTTTATGAGCAGAAAAATTAGAATTATTTGGTTTTATATATCTTACAATTTTATTCAACCTTTTAAAATGGTATTCTGCTGATTTCTCCAATTCAGGATATATTGGGAGTAATGTTTCTACACTGTTTTTTTTAATTGATATGGAAGCAGGAAAACTATACACTTCTTTATTTTTAGCATCTAGAGGTACAAAATCGTCTGCTAAACAGGTAAAACCATTTGCTTGTAAAAGTGCTAAAGAGGTGCTTTTTCCATTACCAGAATCGCCACAAAATAAAATACTTTTATCGCCATTAGAAACTGCAGAAGCATGAAAAACACCTAGCCATTCTTTTTCTTCTTTTTGATGAATTTTCTGAATGAGTTCCATAGAAAATTTTCCTTGAAAGAAATGAATTTCTTTCTTAGACCAAGCTCCAATAAACTCTTTATCATTATAAAAGAAAACAAAGTTATTATTTATAAAAACGATAAAATTATAGTTGTAATCTAAGGTATGTTCGATTTCTAAATGCTCGAATTTTGGATGTACGAGATACAATTCGTATTCAGTGGAAAAATCAACCTTAAAAATAATGTTGTTTATTTTGTAGTACTTTGTGTATTCGAATTCTTTTGGCTTTCTAATATCTCTATAATCATTAATTAAGCTTGGGTCTACAACTGTTTTTGGTTCGTAAATTTTACTTTCTAAGTCTAAAACGAAATCAATTGCTTTTTCTAAAGGAACAGATAGTTTTTTACTTAATGCAGTAGCAATTTCATTTACAGGAATCCCTTTACTAATTCTTTTTAGAATATCTGCAGTGGTGTTTTCTAAAATTAAGTATTCGTTGCTTTTTTCAAACCAAACTATAGTTTTTCCTTCAACAGTTTTATATAAAAAATGTGGCTCTGTATTCATAAGGAATAAAGGTACTTATTTTCTAATCTTGTTCAAAATAAAAAGGTTCCGAAAAAAAGAGTCGCTTTTATTTTTTTTAATATATATAAAAGCAAAAGGCGATAATTTTAAATTATCGCCTTTTGCTTTTATAAGTTTTGCAGTATTTATATTATACCCAACAAAAACCTGTTATTATTTTGTTGCTTCCGTTTTCGGTTTATCTTTTAGTAAACCTAACTTCGCTTTTACTGCATCATAAATGTCTTCACCTTTTTTAACAATTAAAGATTTTGCATCAAAAACATATAAAATTCCTTTAGCAGCAGCAACCTCTTCAATTGCTTTTTCAGCTTTCTTTACGATAGGTTGTAATTCTTCTGCTTGCTTTTTTTGCATTTCTTGATATGCAGTTTGTTGAGCTTGCTCGTATCTAGCTCTATCTACTTGAACTTCTTCTGCTCTTTTTTTGTTAGTATCTGGAGTTTGAGTTCCTTGTTCTGCAGTATACTTTTGGTATTTTGCTTCCAATTTCTTCTTCATTCCTTCAATTTCACTTTGATAAGATTTTCCTAACTTTTCTAAAGTAACGCTTAAGGCTCTAGTTTGTGGCATATTATCAATTACTCTTTGGTAATCTACATGACCTATTTTTTGTGCATTTGCAACACCAGCTACTCCTAAAGTAAATACAGCAATTAATAGTAACGTTTTTAAATTTTTCATTCTTGTTTTAATTTAATTATTATTCTCGTCTTTTTTTTCTTGTTCTTTCTTTTGATCTTCTTTCTTTTTCTTTAGCGCTTCTTTTTTCTTACGTAATAGTTCTCTTTTTTCTTCTCTTTTTTTTAGTAACTCATTTCTACGATTTTCTAACGCTTTTTTCTTAGCTTCTTTTTCCGAAAGTTTTTTTGCAACAATTGCTTCTTTCTTCGCTATTGCCTCTTTTTGCTGAGTTGTTAGCTCATTTGGTGCATTCTTTCTTTCTTCCTTTTTTGCGTTTTTTTGATCTACTAACCTTGTTCTATCAATAGTTCCTAAAACGAGGTCGCTAATATCGTATTTTTTATTTGAATATAGCATTACTAAGTCACTAGATTTATCAAAAACAAAGTCATATTTTTTTCTAGCAGAAATACTTTGTATTGCATTGTAAACTTGATCTTGAATTGGTTTTACTAACTGCTTTCTTAATAAAAACATATCTCCTTTAGGACCAAAGTACAAAGATTCTAATCTCCTAAGCTCATCTTGTTTTAAAGCAATTTCTTCTTCTTTTTCTTCTATTAAGTCTTTAGTAAGAATTGCTTTTTCATTTGCTAAATCGCTTTTTAATACTTCTATGTGTCTCGCTTCTTTATCTAAAGTTTGTCTCCATTTTACAACTTTTTCATCTAAAGTGTTTTGTGCTTCTAAATATTCTGGAACATTTTCTAGAATGTATTCCATATCTATATAAGCAATTATTTGACTTCTCTGCGACCAAGAAATACTTACACTAAGTAAAAGAACGATTGATAAAAATATTTTTTTCATTTGTATAAAGTGTTAGAAAAAACCGTGCCAAAAAAACTTTCGACATTACAAATGTACAGTTTTCTTAGAATTGTCTTCCGATAATAAAATGTGTTTGCCAGCCAGATTTTTCAGATTGTCCTGGTAATGGATCGAATCCATGTGCAAAATCGATTCCTAATAAACCGAATGCAGGCATAAAGATTCTTACACCTAAACCAGCTGAACGTTTTACTTTAAACGGATTAAAATCTCTAAAATTGTCATAAGAATTACCTGCTTCTAAAAAACCTAATGTATAAATAGATGCAGATGGCGAATCTGTAATCGAGTATCTTAATTCTAACTGAAATTTGTTATAAATTGTACCACCTTCAATTGAAGACAGTCTGTTATTCTCATATCCTCTTAATCCAACAACTTCTCTACCATCTAATTGAAAAACGGCAATTCCATCTCCACCAACAAAATATCTTTCGAATGGAGATTGCCCTAATTCATTATTATAGAATCCTAAATATCCTAATTCTGCATTAGACATTAATACTAATTTATCTGTAAAAGAAGTGTACCATTTCCCTTTTGCATTTAATTTATAATATTCTAGCCACTTATATTTTTCTGCTGGTTCTAAACCAGAATAATCTTTATTATTTAAAAGAGAGTAAGGTAATGTTGCTTTTACTCCAAAAGAAAATTCAGAACCATATGTTGGGAAAATTAAACTTGGTCCAGCAGAATTTCTAGAAAGATTAGCGTTATAAGACAAATTATTTAATGTTCCATTACTTAATACATCTGCACCAACTCTAAAACCGTAATTATTTAATTTAAAACTTTGGTAAGAAATTGTTTGCGATAATTGGAAATAATCGTCAGGCCATTTTAAACGTTCTCCTAAACCTATAGAAGCTCCAATAATACCTAAACTTCTACTCTTATCAACATCAAAAGTTTGAGGGTTTAACTGAAACTGATTTGAGGAATAAATAGAGAAAGATAAAGATCTTGGTTTTTTACCACCTAACCATGGCTCTGTAAATGAAAAGCTATAGGTGTTAAATGTTCTACTTGATTGTAGTCTTAAAGAAAGTTTTTGACCATCTCCCATTGGTAATGGTTTATAGGCTTCTTTTTTGAAAATATTTCTGATAGAAAAATTATTAAAAGATAATCCTAGGGTTCCAATAAAAGAACCACCTCCATAACCACCTTGTAATTCAATTTGGCTACCACCTTTTTCAACAACATTAAAATTAATGTCTGTTGTTTTATTTTGATAATCTGGAACCACATCTGGAGTTACATTCTGGTCGAAGAAACCTAATTGACCAATTTCTCTAATAGATCTAATAATTTCCTTTCTACTAAATAAGCTTCCTGGTTTTACACGTAATTCTCTAAAAAGTACATGATCGTTCGTTTTATCGTTTCCGGTAACAGTAACTTTTTTAATACGAGCTTTTTCGTCTTCTCTAATTCTAATTTCTACAGTAATCGAGTCGTTTTCTACTTTTGTTTCAACAGCATTTACTTGCGAGAATAAGAAACCATTGTCTTGGTAAGTTGTAGATATATCAAAAGAAGTTGGAGTTCCATCGCCTTTTACACGTTCTTTTAAAACGGCTCCATTGTAAATATCTCCTTTGTCTATTCTTAAAACTTGATTTAATTGTTCGTCTGTATATTCTTTATTACCAACAAATAAGATTTCTGCAAAACGATATTGTCTACCTTCTTCTAAGTTAATATTTATGTTGATGGTGTTATCATCGTTCCATGTCATACTTTCACTTAGAACACGAGCATCTCTATAACCCAATCTACTATATTTATCTATAATACTTTCTAAATCTTCTTGGTAATCTTCTTCTATATATTTTGATGATTTCCAGAAACGTCCAAAGAATTTCTCCTTGGTATTCTTCATCGCTTTTCTTAAATTTCTTGCAGAAAGAGCTTTGTTTCCAGTGAAAATAATGTCTTTTATTTTAATTCTTTTTCCTTTATCAATAAAAACAGACATGTTTACTGTGTTAATATCGGAAGTATCTTTCCTAACATCTATAGAGACTTTGGTTTTTAAGAAACCTTTATCTGTATATTTTTTTGCGAAGTAGTTTTTAGTAGTTACAAGTAGGTTATCTGTAACCATTACTCCTAATTTTAATTCAGCTTCTTTAATAAGTTCTTTTGCTTTGGAACGTTTTATTCCATTTATATTTACCTGATTTAATTGTGGTAATTCTTGTACATCAAATTGAAGGTAAACTGTGTTTCCATCTACTTTGGCTAAATAAACATCTACGTCGCTAAATTGTTTACTTTCGTATAACTTTTTAATTGCACTTGTTAATTTATCTCCAGGAAGTTTAATAGGTTGCCCATATCTAAGACCAGTAAAAACCCGCACAGTTTCTTCACTAAATTTTTGAAGACCAGTAACAGAAACACCACCTAAAATGTATTCTTTGCCTTTTTCGAAACTAATATTACTGTTAGATATCGTATCTTTTTTGACTACGGATACACTATCGTTTTTAACTTGTGCAGTTGTGCTATAAGTAAAAAATAGTGCTGTAAACACTATTGTGGCAGAAAGTAATTTCATAAAAAATTTATTCTGTAATTTGTTCGCTTGTTTTTCCAAATCTTCGTTCTCTATTCTGATATTCTATGATAGCATCGTAAAAATGCTCTTGTCTAAAATCTGGCCAAAGTATATCTGTAAAATATAATTCGGCATAGGCCATTTGCCATAATAAGAAATTACTAATACGTTGTTCACCACTTGTACGTATCATTAAATCTACCTCAGGCAAATTAAACGTATATAAATGGTTATTAATAGTATTTTCGTCAATTTCTTCAATTAAAAGTTCTTTATTAACAACTTTTTTAGATATGTTTTTGATAGTATTAACAATTTCTTCTCTTGAACCATAGCTTAAAGCAAAGGTTAAGATAATTTTAGTGTTATTTCTGGTTTCAAAAATAACATCTTTTAATACTTTTTGTGCTTTTTTGGGAAGTGTTTCTATATTTCCAATGGCATTTACTTTTACTCCATTTTCTTGAAAATCTGGAAGCTCTTTTTTTAACGAGTTTATTAATAAACTCATTAAAGCATCTACTTCCATCTTTGGTCTTTTCCAATTCTCAGTAGAAAATGCATATAAAGTAATTGCATCTACACCAATTTGCGAAGCACCTTTTACGGATTCTCTTACTGCTGTTAGGGCATTTCTGTGGCCAAAAATCCTATTCATTCCTTGCCCTTTTGCCCAACGTCCATTTCCATCCATAATAATGGCAACGTGCTTTGGAACTCTTTGTAAGTTAATGCGTAGTTTTTTATCCATATTTATAAACCTTCTGTATAACAAGCGGGTCTCCCAAATGTATATATTAAAGAAAAACCAGTAAACATATACCAATCATTTCCATTTCCTCCAAAATCTAAAGACGGTATACTTGGTGTAGAATAATCTAAATCGTCTACAAAAGTGTATCTAAATTTTGCTTCAAGAGAAAAGGCTAAAGTACCATATAATTTAGACTTAAAACCAACTCCTATTGGAACTGCATAAGATGTTTTGTTTGTGAAAAAATATTCATTAGGCTGTGGTTCAGACTGAGCACTTTTATATTTAAAAGCTGCCAATTCTACTAAAATGTATGGTGTCCAAGTTTTATCTTTTGACGACATGTCAAATTCATAAAAATTATATTCCATTCCAATTGCCAATTCGTGAATCGTGTTTTTAAAATTTAATCCTCTGTTTTGTTTAAAATCTGTATCTGCATCTTCATCATCTCCTTGAATAGGTAAATAGCTATAAGTACCTCTCAAAGCAATTCTTGGGTTCCAATTGTACTTAAAAAAAGCAGCTCCAGCTGGTCTGTTAGGGTATATATAGTTTGTTCTACCAATGTCGCCTACATAATTAGAGCCTCCTAAAGAAACTCCAACCTCATACACTTGCCCCAATAAAATTGAAGAAAAGCTTACAAATGCGATAAATAATATACTGTTTTTCATTTTAAAAAATAGCGTGCAAATATAGTAAAATCAATTTGCTTTATAAAGTTAATATTCGGTCTTTTTTGAATAACAACTATTTTTAAAATTTATTGCTTTAAAACCGTTAAAGATTGGTTTCGTTTCTAGTATCTTCTCCCCATAATAATTTACTTCTTAAGGTTTGTAAAAAAGATTGATTTTTAGGAATAATACTCTGTATGGTAAATGTCGCTTTTTCGATAAAAACATTGGTGTTTTTTGGAACTGTGGTAATTCTGGAATCTAAAGAGATTAAAAACTCTTTTTCTCTAGAATCTACTTCTAATTGAATGGAAGTTTCATCTGAGATAACCATAGACCTTGCGTTTAAATTATGTGGTGCAATAGGAGTAATTACTAGATTTTTTGAATCTGGCGAAATCACTGGGCCATTACAACTTAGAG
The DNA here is from genome assembly GCF_014784055.1 of Polaribacter haliotis. Taxonomy (NCBI): domain Bacteria; kingdom Pseudomonadati; phylum Bacteroidota; class Flavobacteriia; order Flavobacteriales; family Flavobacteriaceae; genus Polaribacter; species Polaribacter haliotis. Next base: position 3,368,440 of record NZ_CP061813.1, read on the forward strand.
AGTAACCTGTAGAGCCAGTTGGAGTAGCTATTATTAAACCATCTGCCCAATAATTTGTTAAATACTCGTTGTTTAGATTGGTGGTAACACCAATCATAGAAGTAGTGTTTTTTCTGGCAATTGTAACTTCGTTTAAGGCAAAGTTTAATTCAGAAAACTCTTCGGTTTTTGGGTCTGTTCTTATGGATAAAAGTGTTCTTTCTTGGAGTGAATATTCTCCTTTTAGAATCAATTCTACACTTTCTTTAATTGTATTTTTGTTAATGGTTGCCAAGAATCCTAATCTACCAGTATTAATCCCTAAAAGAGGAATTCCTAAATCTCGAATATAAGTTACTGCTCTTAATATGGTTCCATCTCCTCCTAAGGTAAACATGGTTTCAAAAGAACTATTTAAATCAGAAAAGTGAGAAAAAGTAGGGTATTTTTTATCCAAAATATCTCCTTCAATTAATAAATCATAAAATTTTTTTTCAATAAAACAAACGATGTTATTTTCTTCGAGAACTTCCAGTAATATCTGAATTTCCTTTTCCGCCGAAATTGAATATGATTGTCCGTAAACTGCTACTTTCTTCAAATTTAATATTTATTTTATTTCTTGAATTCGTAAAATTTCTATTATTAAACTTCCAACACTACATTTCCAAATATTTCTGAAGATAATCTGACCTGTTTTTTAAGTCTTCCAAATAAATATCATTCTCGTGTGTAGAAACAATTTTATAATCATACCTTCTAAAAGTATGCATAATTTCATTAATATCTTCTGCAACTATTTTTAAGGTTACTTGTACAAAATCACCTTTTCTTTCAGAAATGTAAATGCCTAATAATTTACCTCCATTAGATTCTACAATCTGGCAAACTTTACTCATAGAATAATCGTTTTCAATTTTTTCTATAATTAAAGTTTCACTGTCCTCGACCATAAACGGACTAGTAGAAAAAACATCTAAAACATCACATAAATCATAGTAACCAATGTAGTCTTTTTCCTTGTTTAAAACAGGAATAATATTAGTGTCATTATCCGCAAAAATCTTCAAAAGCTCTAAAACAGTAGCTTTTTCATCTACATAAAATGAATTTAATAAATGACTATAAACAACTAACTCGTCTTTTTTATTTTCTATAGTATGGATATCGTCTTCTGCAAAAGACCCCAATAATTTACTGTTCTCAATTACAGGAAAATGTGTAATAGGAAAATTGTCAAATAGGTTTTTTGCTTCTTTTACGCTACTTTTTAAGCTCAACGCTTTTATCTCATTTAATATGTAATCTGTAATGTTCATTCGTTACGAATATAGGATAAAATGATTTAATGGTTTATCTTTGTAGCCTAATTTTAGACAATGACAAAGTTAAGCGTAAATATTAACAAAATTGCAACTTTAAGAAATTCTCGTGGTGGAAATGTACCAAATTTATTAAAAGTTGCTGCAGATATCGAAGGTTTTGGAGCGGAAGGAATAACAATTCACCCAAGACCAGATGAAAGACATATTCGATACCAAGATGCAAGAGATTTAAAAAAAATAGTAACCACAGAGTTTAATATCGAAGGAAATCCTATAAAAAGTTTTATGGATTTGGTAATGGAAACAAAACCAACACAAGTTACTTTGGTGCCAGATGCTGTAAGTGCAATTACCTCGAATGCTGGTTGGAATACTATAAAACACCAAAGTTTTTTGAAGGAAGTAATTAAAGAATTTAAACAAAATGGAATTAGAACTTCTATTTTTATTGATACTGATTTAAAACTGATTGAAGCCGCAGCAAAAACTGGAGCAGATAGAATTGAGTTATACACAGAAGAATTTGCTTCTCAATACGAATTAGGGAATAAAGACGCTGTAAAACCTTATACAGAAGCTGCGATTTTAGCTAATAAATTAGGTTTAGGTATTAATGCAGGCCATGATTTAAGTTTAGATAATATTAAGTTTTTCAAAGAAAACATACCACATTTGGCGGAAGTTTCCATTGGACATGCATTAATTGCAGAAAGCTTGTATTTAGGTTTAGAAAATGTGGTGAACATGTATTTGCACCGATTGAAATAAATTCTCAGTCGCAGTTAGAGGTTTTAGTAAAATTTCTTAACAAACTATGTTTCTTTGTGGTTAAAAATTGATAATATTTAGAAGTAGTAGCAGTAGCAGTAGCAGTAGCAGTAGCAGAAGCAGTAGCAGTAGCAGTAGCAGTAGCAGTAGCAGAAGCAGAAGCAGAAGCAGAAGCTGAAAAAAAAATGCGGTTTTACGAGAAAAATAAAAAAAATGAAAAACAATCCAATATTACATTCAACCATAAAAGGAGAAGGAAAACCATTATTAATATTACATGGTTATTTTGGAATGAGCGATAACTGGAAAACGTTAGGAAATCAGTTTTCGGAAAATTTTCAAGTGCATTTAATAGATCAAAGAAATCACGGACGAAGCTTTCATGAATACGAATTTAATTACGAAGTTTTAGTTGAAGATTTGTACGAATATATTCGACATAATAAATTAGAGAATGTCTATTTAATTGGTCATTCAATGGGTGGGAAAACAGCAATGTTATTTGCAGTTACATACCCAGATTTGGTTGATAAATTAGTAATTGTAGATATTTCGCCAAGAATGTACGAACCACATCATAATGCCATTTTAGCAGGTTTAAATTCTATTGATTTTTCTGTACAAAATTCTAGGAAATTAGTAGAAGAGAAGCTATCGGAATTGATTCCTGAATTTGGCGTGCGACAATTTTTAATCAAAAACATTTATTGGAAAGAAAAAGGACAATTGGCATATCGATTTAATTTACAATCGCTCACAGAAAATAACCCAGAAGTTGGCGAAGCGCTGCCACCTTTTACAGTTTTTGAAAAAGAAACGTTGTTTTTAAAAGGTGAAAAATCGAATTATATCACAGAAAACGAAGAGCCAATTATTGATGCTCATTTTCCTAAATCTAAAATAGTGGAATTAAAAAACGCAGGACATTGGGCACATGCAGAAAATCCAAAACAGTTTTATAGTGAGGTTTGTGCGTTTTTTGGGTAGAACATTAGTGAATTTTGTTTAAAATAAAAAACAAACCAGATTTTTCTAAAATATTACTCAGCAATTTCTCCACGATGTGGTTTTAAAGCGTCTCTGTAAATTTTCATATTACTTTCATCTACAATTATAAATGCTGAAGAAAACATTGGATTTTTTTCAATGATATCAATTTCAGAGAAAGGAAGTTTTTCTGCTTCCGCAAATTCTTTTAAATGAATGGTATGATGTTTTGCGGTTTCTTTGGCATCTTCTCCTCTAAAATCCCACAATAATTTTATTTTTCTATTCATTTTGTTGTTTTAATTATTGATAAAAATAAACAAATCGCCCGTTTTAAAAGTGATTTTTATATTACCTTTAATTGCTTTATTTCGTGTTCCAATTCTTTTACAAAAATCTAAATCTTCATTATTTAAAGGGTATTGAAGTCCTTTTGTAGTAATATTTGAGGCTTTTGGAAAAGGAAATAGCGAAACTGTTTTGTCTAAGCAATCTTTAACTTTAGTTTCTGTTTCAGCTAAAAAATAATATCCAAAATTATCAAAAAAAGTAAGCTTTAATTTTTCTTTCCATTGAAGTGCAGTGTGCAAGTTCCCTAAAAAGTGGTCTTGTTCTTTTCCACTAGCTCCAAAAACATCAATATTATAAAAACCTTTTTCAAAAAGAATTTGTAGTATTTTATCAAAATCTGTAAAATTTTGATTTGGAGTTGAGATTACTTCAACATCATTAGGAATGTCAAGAATAGAATCAAAATCTCCACTGATAAAATCGGGAGTTATGTTATTGTTTTTTAAATATTGATAAGCGCCATCTGTAGCACAAATAATATCATATTTAGACAAATTGGGTAATTTTGTTGGAGCTTCACCATTTAATAATAAAAAAACGTTCTTTCTCATCTATAATTTTACAAAAAAACAAAAATACCCATTTCAGAATTAATAAAATAGGTGTTTTTAGAAGTAAAAAAAAATTAAAACGCTGTTTCGTAAGTGTGTTTATAAGCTTCAAAAACTCGAATTAAACTTTCCTTCATAGAAACTTTAGATGCGTTAAAAGTTAAAACTATTGAAAAATTTTTCTCTGGAGCATACATCGCAATCGATCTAAAACCATCTATTCTTCCATCATGCCCATAAGTTTTTAGTCCTTCATATTCAGAGATTCCAAGTCCCATTCCAAGTTCATTTATAGGCGTTGTCATTTCCTTTAAAGCTTCTTTACTAAGTAGTTTTCCTGAAAATAAAGCGTTGTAAAAAATATTAATTTCTTTAGCTGTAGAAATAATTCCTCCAGCACCCATAGTTCCTAATAAATTGGTTTGATAGGTTATGGGAGACCATTTTCCGTTTTCAGGAAAATAATCCATCGCTTCATTTTTTGTGATGTTTAAAGTGTCTGCAAAAGCCGTTCTTTTTAAGTTTAGTTTTGTAAAAATACGTTCGTTTAATATTTCTTTAAACGGCTTTTTTTCAATTATTTCTGCGATATAGGAAAGCACAATAAAGTTAGAATTCGAGTAGGAAGTTTTTTCTCCAGGATTAAATTCGGATTCAAATTCATTTAATTTCGAAATCATTTCCAATCTACTTCTTGGCTCTGCAATCCAACTTTCAAAATTTGGGCTTTTTGTGATGTTGTAAAGTCCACTTCTGTGTTTTAAAAGCTGAGTAATTGTAATATTTTCTGAATTTTTAATGTCTGGAAAAAAATCGTTTAACTTTGTATCATAAGAAAGTTTTTTCTCGTCTACAAGATTAAGAATTACTGCAGCTGTGTAGGTTTTTGTAATGGATCCAATCCAATATTTAGTCTCGTCATTTGCTTTTTTGTTTTTTTCTAAATTCGCAAGACCAAAAGATTTATTAAAAACTTCTTTATCGTCTTTAAAAATAGAAATAGTACCCATTGCTTTGTTTTCTTTCTCAAAATCTATAAGTAATTCGTCTAAAGTTCTTGGAGTTGAACAACTAAAAAATAAGGATGAAATAAAGATAATTAATAAAGTATTTAGCTTCATAATTATTTCTTTTTTAAAATTAAACCTATAATTCCTAATCTAATTACTAAAAAAGCAAACATACCAAAAGAGGGAGCTAATAAACCTACTTTTAATCCGCTAGCTAAAACAGATTGAGAAACACCTGATGAGTCAGAAATGGCATCAAAAGCACCAATAAAACCAATCATCATTCCTAAAAAGCCCCAAACCAATGCAAATAAACCAAGAGATTTTATAAGCTCTAGGGTTTTGCCTTTTTCGTCTGGTTTAAAAAAATCTTTTACAATTAATGCAATTGAAATAATTAATACAATTAAAATCGTGTACATAAAAAGTGCACCACCTTCTTCAAATAAATTCATAATATTAGTTTTTAAGTTATTTGCATCAAAAGTAAATTAGAAATACTTTTCTAAGATTTTATATCGATAACAAGATCATTTAGCAATACAATCTACCAATTTAAAATGTTTTTCCACATAAAAGGGCTAAAATGGTCGAATATGGTATAAAATCGTAATTTTATCTCAATTTTTAATCAATTGTCAATTAAAATTAGATATTGCACAATTAAATATGAATACTAAACAGTTTATAAATAGTGTAATTTTAATAGTGCTTCACACTTTTTTTTGGGTGGGAGTGTATTTTTTCTATACTTATTTTTTAGGTTATGGAAGTAAGAATACAGCTTATGTAAATAATTTTGCACTTTATTTAATGCCGGTAACCATTATAATGAGTTATTTCTTTTTATATGTTTTAATCCCAAAGTATTTAATAGCTAAAAAACACGGACTTTTCGTTTTATACACTGTTTATACATTTATAGTTTCATTCTGTTTAATTATGCTTTCTATCTTATATGGAATTGTGTTTTCTACAGATCTAACAATTAACGATTCTAAGCCTTTAACAAAAACAATTCTATTTATAATTTTAGGAATTTACATGGTCGTTTTAGTAGTAATTGCTATTGGTTTGGTCTTAAGTAGTTACAAATCGACGTTAAAAAATGAAGATTTAAAAACGAAATTCTTAGAAACAAAACTCCAATTAAAAGAGCAAGAATTACGGTTTTTGAAGATGCAAATCCAGCCACATTTTTTGTTTAATACCTTAAATACAATTTACGGTTTGGCGATTCAGAAACACGAAAATGCACCTGAAATGATTTTAAAATTGTCTAACTTATTAGATTATATTTTATATCAAGTAGATAAGCCAAAAGTATTTTTAATGGATGAAATTGCGCATTTAGAGGATTATATTTCCTTAGAAAAAATGCGTTTTCATGATACTTTAAAAATAAATTTCATTAAAAATATTCAAGCTGAAAATGTTGATGTTTCACCAATGCTGTTAATTCCCTTTGTGGAAAATGCGTTTAAGCATGGCGTAATTGTAAACAATTTTTTTACAATTAATATCGATTTAAAAGTTACAGAAACTAAGTTGTATTTTACAATCGAAAATAATTATAATAAAGAAAAAGAAAATATTCAAGGAGGAATTGGATTAGAAAATAGTAGAAAAAGACTAGAAATGTTATATCCAGAAAAACATTCTTTAGAAATAATAGGAAAAGATAATATCTTTAAAATAATTTTAGAAATCAATTTTTAAAATGAATAATATTAATTGTCTTATTGTAGATGACGAACCTGTTGCAAGAGGGATTTTGGAATCTTATGTAGCAAAGATTCCTAATTTAAAATTGATAAAATCTTGTAAAAATGCCATGGAAGCTTTTGATGTTTTGCATCAAGAAAAAATAGATTTGGTTTTTTTAGATATTAATATGCCAGAAATTTCTGGATTGTCTTTGGCAAAATCTATTAATAAGAATTCTAAAATTATTTTTACAACTGCACACAGAGAATATGCATTGGAAGGTTTCGACTTACAAGCTATCGATTATTTATTGAAGCCAATTTCTTTCGAACGTTTTTTCCAAGCAGTAAATAAGTCTTTTGGTGTTTTTAAAAACGAGACTAAAAATCAGGAAATTATCCCAGAAACCACTAAAAATGAATTTATTTTTGTGCGTTCAGAAAGAAAAATGATTAAAATTGTTTTTGATGAAATTTTATATGTCGAAAGCCTTTCCGATTATATTAAAATTCATTTGAAAGATAAAATAATCGTAACAAGAGAAACGATTACAAATATTGAAAAGAAACTGCCAACACAACGTTTTTTAAGAATTCATCGTTCGTTTATTGTAAACATTAGTTGTATAGATTCGTACACTAATGAGTTTGTAGAAATTGGAAAAAACGCAATTTCCATCAGCAGAACTTATAAAGAAAATGTACTTACAAAGTTGACAGAAATTTCCTAGAAATAGTTTTATCTTTACAGCAAATTTTAGACTTTGAGTACAAAACAATTTATTCCAAAATCAGCTTTAAAAAATATCGAAAAAGCAATTTTTTCATGGCAAACACCAAGTAATATTGCTTTGGTAAAATATTGGGGAAAAAGCAATCCGCAATTACCAAAAAATGCTTCAATCAGTTTTACGTTAGATAATTGTCATACAATTACCACTATCGATTTTGAAAAGAAAGAAATATCTGAAAATGTAGATTTCAATCTTTTTTTCGAGGGAAAACAAAAAGACGAATTCAAGCCTAAAATTGCAGAATTTTTCAAAAGAGTAGCCGATTATTGTCCCTATATTTTTGAATATAAAATGACAATTAATTCAGAAAATTCTTTCCCTCATTCGAGTGGAATTGCATCTTCAGCAAGTGGTTTAAGTGCGATTGCAATGTGTTTAATGAGTTTAGAAAAAGAATTAAATTCAGATTTATCATTAGAATTTATCAATAAAAAAGCATCATTTTTAGCAAGATTAGGTTCAGGAAGCGCGAGTAGAAGTGTAGAAGGGCCTTTGGTTGTTTGGGGAAGTCATCCAGAAATCGAAGGAAGCTCAGATTTATTTGGGGTTAAATTCCCACACAAAGTACATTCGATTTTCGAAAACTATCAAGATGCAATTTTGTTGGTAGATAAAGGAGAAAAGCAAGTTTCAAGTACTGTTGGGCATAATTTAATGACCAATCATCCATATGCAGAAAATAGATTTGTACAAGCAAATGATAATTTAGGGAAATTATCAGAAATTCTTCAAAATGGAGATATAAAAGCATTTGTAAATTTAGTAGAAAGTGAAGCATTAACGTTGCATGCAATGATGATGACTAGTAATCCTTACTTCATTTTAATGAAACCAAATACACTGGAAATTATTAATAAAATTTGGAGTTATCGTCAAGAAAATAATAGCAATATTTGTTTCACATTAGATGCTGGAGCTAATGTACATGTTTTGTATCCGTTATCGGAAAAAGAAGCTGTTAATCAATTTATTGAGAATGAGTTGGCTAATTATTGTCAGAAAAAACAGTATATTTATGATTCCGTTGGTTTTGGAGCAAAACAGCTTTAACCAATTTTATTAAATCGGTTTATGAAAATTACGTCTATCTTATTTTTTCTATTATTCAGTTTTTTTGCAACTGATTTTGCTGCGCAAGAAAAAATTTGGTTTGATGTAAATAGTAATGTTACTACAAAAGAAAAAGCAGTTTATTATAGATTAGTTTCTTCTAATAAAAATGAAAAGCAACAAATTATAGACTATTATATTTCTGGTAAAAAAGCTAAAGAATTTTCTTTTGTTAAAGGGAAAGAAAATGGAAAATATTCTGAATTTTATAGTTCTGGAGAATTAAAAACTATTGGGAAATTTGATAACGGTCGAAGAGATGGTGTTTGGAAAACCTATTATAAAAACGGAAAAATAAAAGAAAAAGGGAAATATAATAAAGGTGAGAAAGTTGGTGTTTGGAAGATTTACTACAAAAACGACTAACTAATTTACTATTAAGTTTTTAATTCGTATTTTTGCAATACTATTTAAAGAAAAATGAAAGGACCATTATTTTATGCTAAAATTCTTCTTTTTGGAGAATATGGAATTATAAAAGATTCTAAAGGTTTAGCAATTCCATTTAACGCCTATAGAGGTGCACTAAAATCATCTAAAAACCTTACTGGAAAAGCACAAATTTCTAACGAAAACTTAAATCGTTTTTATAAACATTTGGCTTCTTTAAAATCAAATGAAGTTAGCTTTAATTTAAAGGCTTTTAAAGAAGATATTGATAATGGAATGTATTTCGATTCTTCAATTCCACAAGGTTATGGAGTTGGTAGTTCTGGTGCATTAGTTGCTTCGATTTACGATAAATACGCAGCAGATAAAATTACTGTTTTAGAAAATTTAACAAGAGACAAATTGTTAAAATTAAAACAGATATTTTCTTTAATGGAATCTTTTTTTCATGGAAAAAGCTCTGGCTTAGATCCTTTAAATAGTTATTTAAGTTTACCGATTTTAATAAATTCTAAAGAAAATATAGAACCTGCAGGAATTCCATCTCAAAAAGAAGGAAAAGGAGCCGTTTTCTTATTAGATTCAGAGCAAATTGGCGAAACAGAACCAATGGTAAACATCTTTATGAATAAGATGAAAAACGAAGGTTTTAGAAAAATGATTAGCGAAGATTTCGCAACTACTACAGATGCTTGTATTGAAGATTTCTTACAGGGAAATGTAAAATCTTTATTTGGAAATGTAAAATCATTATCTAAGTTAGTGCTTAAAAATTTCAAACCGATGATTCCTACTGCTTTTCATAAAGTTTGGGAAAATGGAATCGCAACAAACGATTACTACTTAAAACTTTGTGGTTCTGGTGGTGGAGGTTATATTTTAGGTTTTACGGAAGATTATGAAAAAGCTCAAAAAAGTTTAAAAGACTACAAATTAGAATTAGTTTATAGATTCTAAATAAAGTCTTTATGATTCCCTCAAAAGCAAAACAAATTACACTTAAATTCTTTAGTTTATTTTCGGCTGTAAGAGGTTATAATATTATAGTTCTTGTAGTTGCACAATATTTAGCTGCCATTTTTATTTTTTCTCCAACAAAATATTTAAGAGAAGTTATTTTCGATTTACACCTATTGTATTTAGTGTTGGCCTGCGTTTTTGTAATTGCTGGTGGCTATATTATCAATAATTTTTACGATGCAAAAGTCGATAAAATCAATAGGCCTCTAAAAGCAGGTTTAGATAGTTATGTAAAACAATCTACAAAACTGAGGCTTTATTTTTTATTAAATTTTATTGGTTTTGGTTTCGGAATTTTAATTTCTTGGAGGGCTGCATTGTTTTTTGCAGTTTATATTTTCGGAATTTGGTTATATTCTCATAAGTTGAAAAGATATCCATTTATTGGTGTAATTTCTGCAACTGTGTTAACAGTTTTACCATTTTTTGCGGTATTTGTTTATTATGGAAATTTTTCAAAAATAATTTTTGTGCATGCAAGTTTCTTGTTTTTGGTAATTATGGTACGCGAATTAATTAAAGATTTAGAGAACATGAAAGGAGCTTTAGCAAATAATTATGCTACTTTTCCAGTGGTTTATGGAGAAAAAAAGACAAAACAATTTTCTGTCTTATTATTAATTTTAACTGTGTTTCCAATTGCAATTTTATTAAATTATGCCTCATTAAGTTACATGCAATATTACTTTTATTTTGCTTTAATTATTTTGATTTTCGTTGGTTTCTATCTCTGGAAATCTATTTCCAAAAACCAATATAGAATGTTACATAACACCTTGAAACTACTTTTGTTTATTGGTGTTTTGTGTTTAATTTTTATTGATACTTCATTGCTTTTAGAGAAGGTGATTAATAGATTAAATTAAACAAAAAGCTAATCTTTATTCTTTGTTTTACAGACGAAGAAATCTTGATTCTCTTATAGAGTATTAATATTCAAGAAATAACTACCTTTGCAAAAATTTAATTATAATGAAATCAGATAGAAACTCGTCGAGAGGACGACAAGAAGGTAAGAAAAGTACACCTCTAAGTCGCAAAAGAAAAAAACCAACTGCAACTTCTAAGGAGTCAGGAGCTCCAAGAAAAGAATACAAAAAGATTAAGGAAGCTCCAAAAGCTGACGAATCTGCAGGAATTCGTTTAAACAAATACATTGCGAACTCAGGAATTTGCTCTAGAAGAGAAGCAGATACTTATATTGAACATGGAAGTGTAGAGGTAAATGGAAAGTTAGTAACTGAAATGGGTTACAAAGTACAAGCAAATGATATTGTAAAATTCGATGGAACTTCAATTACTCCAGAGCAAAAAAAGTACGTGCTGTTAAACAAGCCAAAGAATTATATTACAACAATGGATGATGATCGTGGAAGAAAAACGGTTATGGAGTTAATTGCAAATGCTTCAAAAGAAAGAATTTATCCAGTGGGGCGTTTAGATAGAAATACAACAGGTTTATTATTATTCACAAATGATGGAGATTTAGCTAAAAAACTAACGCATCCAAAGCATAATGTAAGAAAATTATACCATGCTTCTTTAGATAAAAAACTAGATTTAAGAGATTTAGAAAAGTTAAGAGGAGATGTTGTTATTGAGGGTAAAAAAGTATTTATCGATGCAATTTCATATGTAGATGGAGAACCAAAAAGTGAAGTTGGAATCGAAATACATTCAGGAAGAAACAGAATTGTTCGTAAAATTTTCGAACATGTTGGTTATAAGGTTAATAAATTAGACAGAGTAATTTTTGCTGAATTAACAAAGAAAAATTTACCAAGAGGAAGATGGAGAGAGTTAACGAATCAAGAAGTTAGCAACCTTCAAATGTTGAAATAATTTTTTCAACTTAAAAAATATAAGCCTTTTAGAAATCAAATTCTAAAAGGTTTTTTTATGCGTTTAAAACGATAAAATCAACCAATTTTGCAGCTAAACCTGCAGTATTATTATCTATGTCAAAATCTGGGTTTAATTCTGCAATATCACAGGAAACTACTTTTTTACTTTCGAATAAAAATTCCAAAGTTTTGTACACAAAATTTGGACTAAAACCAAGTGGAGAAGGAGCACTTACGCCAGTTGCAAATGCAGATGAAAAACCATCTAAATCAATTGTAATATATAAGTAGTCTGCTTTTTTAATAAAGGAAGTCAGTTTGTTTTTTAAACTTTCAGTAAACGTTTCACATTCTAAATTAGAAACATAGGAAACGTTATTTTTATCAGCAATTTCAAATAATTCTTTAGTGTTCGATTGTTGTTGAATTCCAATCGCAAAATAAGAAGCCTCTTTATATTCTGATAAAATTTGATTAAAAGGAGTGCCTGAATTTGGTAGCGTTTCAACAGTTCTTAAATCGAAATGCGCATCAAAATTGATAATTCCTATGTTGTTTTTTGTAGAATCTTTCAAAGCATCTTTAATTCCTGAAAAATTCGCATAGGCAATATCATGTCCACCTCCAATTGCAATTGGTAATACTTTATTTGAAATTAGTTTGCTAATGGATTTTGAAAGTGCTTTTTGGCAATCTTCTAAATGATCATCAAAACAAATTATATCTCCAAAATCAACAATATTTTTATTGTTGAAATGAATTGGAATTTTTCCTAATTTATTTCGAACACTTGCTGGACCTTTTCTTGCACCAATTCTTCCTTGATTTCTTCGAACACCTTCATCGCAAGAATAGCCAATCAATCCAATATTTATTTCTGCATCAAAATTTTCATTTTCAATATTAGAAACCGTTATATTTTGATACCAATATTGATTTTCAAGTACTGTTTTTCTACCAGTCCAATCTTTTTGATTTCCAGCAGTATAATCAACTTTTAAATGATTGAAAAAACTCATAATTACGATTTTTAAATTTCTTTTCCTTTTAAAAAGACTTTCTCAATTTTATGATTTCCAAAAGAATAGGGAATAAAATTATAAGAATTAATTTCTTTTGTCAAAATTAAATTTGCCAATTTCCCTTTTGTAATAGAACCCACTTTATTTTGAGAATTCATAGCATAAGCACCATTAATTGTCGCTGCATTTATGGCTTCTTCTGGTGTCATTTTCATTTTAACACAAGCAGTAGCAACAACAAAATTCATATTTCCAGAAGGTGAAGAACCAGGATTGTAATCTGTCGCCAATGCTAAAGGTAAACCAGCGTCAATCATTTTTCTTGCAGGCGTATAAGGAATGCTCAAAAAAAACGAACAAGCTGGCAAAGCTACTGGCATTGTTTTGGTGTTTTTCAAAACATTGATATCTTCTGTTCTCATCTCCTCTAAATGATCCACAGAAAGCGCTTGGTTTTTCACGCCAATTTGTATACCTCCAATAGCTGTAAACTGGTTGACATGAATTTTTCCAGTAAGCCCATATTTTTTTCCAGCTTCTAAAATTTGTTGGGCGTCTTCCACAGAAAAATAACTAGTTTCACAAAAAATATCTATAAAATCTGCCAAATTTTCTTTTTTAATGGTTGGTAGAATATCGTCAATTAACATTTGTAAATAACCACTTTTGTTGTTTTTATATTCGGCAGGAACAGCGTGTGCACCTAAAAAAGTAGCTTTTATTTCAATAGGATAACTCTCTTTTAATTTTTTGATGACTCTTAGCATTTTTAATTCGGCTTCTTTCGTTAAGCCATAACCCGATTTAATTTCGACAGCACCAGTTCCTAATTGAATAATTTCTTCCAAACGAACTTTACTTTGGTTGTATAATTCCTCTTCCGAAGTTAGTTGTAGTTTTTTTGCTGAATTTAAAATTCCACCACCATTATTAGCGATTTCTTCGTAGGAAAATCCGTTTATTCTATCGACAAACTCATCTTCTCTATTGCCAGCAAAAACCAAATGCGTATGAGAATCACACCAAGAAGGTAAAATCATTTTTCCTGTTGCATCAATCGTTTTTATATCATTTTTTGGGCAATCTTTCATGTTACCAAAATCTGAAATCAATCCATTTTCAACCAATAAAAAAGCGTTTTTTATGGTTGGTAAAATGCTCATTTCTTTTCCTGAGAGAAAATCGACATGTTTTTCTCTAACCTGAATTAATTCTTTGATATTTTTAAAAAGGAGCTTCATTAAAATAATTCTTTTAAAAGATTTTCTTCCACTAAGTTAGGTAAAGTAATTTTTAAATTTGGCGTTCTTTCCATTTCTCTTTTAATTGCAAAAATAGCTTCATCGTTTCTTGCCCAACTTCTTCTTGCGATTCCGTTGTTAACATCATAAAAAAGCATGTTTTTTAATTTTTCTTCTGCTTCTTTTGTGCCATCTAACAACATTCCAAAACCACCATTAATTACTTCTCCCCAGCCAACACCACCTCCATTATGGATGGAAACCCAAGTTGCGCCTCTAAAACTGTCTCCAATAACATTATGGATTGCCATATCTGCTGTGAATTTACTTCCATCATAAATATTAGAAGTTTCTCTAAAGGGAGAGTCTGTTCCACTCACATCATGATGGTCTCTTCCTAAAATTACAGCACCGATTTCGCCTTTTTCAATAGCATTATTAAAAGCTGTGGCTATTTTTACACGACCTTCTGCATCTGCATATAAAATTCTTGCTTGCGAACCCACCACCATTTTATTGTCTTTCGCATTTTTAATCCAAGTGATATTATCTTGCATTTGCAACTGAATTTCTTTAGGAGAATTCTCCATAATTTCTTGCAAAACATTGGCAGCGATTTCGTCTGTTTTGTCTAAATCTTCTGTTTTTCCAGACGCACAAACCCATCTAAAAGGCCCAAAACCATAATCGAAACACATTGGTCCTAAAATATCTTGAACGTAAGAAGGGTATTTAAAATCGATATTATTTTCTGCCATTACATTCGCACCAGCTCTGGAAGCTTCCAGTAAAAAAGCGTTTCCATAATCAAAAAAGTAGGTTCCTTTTTTAGTGTGATTATTTATAGACTTAGCATGTCTTCGTAAAGATACTTGCACTTTTTCTTTAAAAAGCTCGGGGTTTTCTCTTATTAAAACATTGGATTCCTCATAAGATAAATTTGCAGGATAATAACCTCCAGTCCAAGGAATGTGTAGAGATGTTTGGTCTGAGCCAATATGAATAAAAATATTTTCTTTGTCGAAACGTTCCCAAACATCAATAATATTTCCAATAAATGCGATGGAAACGACTTCGTTATTTTGTTGTGCTTTTAAAGTTCTTTCAACTAATACATCAATATCATCAATTAATACATCTACCCAGCCTTGTTCGTATCTTTTTGTAGCTGCTTTTGGGTTTACTTCCGCACAAATTGTAATACAACCAGCAATATTTCCTGCCTTTGGTTGTGCACCACTCATGCCACCTAAACCAGCAGTTAAGAAGATTTTTCCATTCGGATTTTCATCTTTTTTTAAGATTTTCCTGAAAGCATTCATCACAGTAATGGTAGTTCCATGTACAATTCCTTGTGGGCCAATGTACATAAAAGAACCAGCCGTCATTTGCCCATATTGAGAAACGCCCAACGCATTCATTTTCTCCCAATCATTTGGTTTCGAGTAATTTGGTATTACCATTCCGTTTGTAACTACAACTCTTGGCGCGTTTTTAGAAGATGGGAATAAACCCATTGGATGCCCAGAATACAAATGCAAGGTTTGTTCATCTGTCATTTCTGCTAAATATTGCATTACTAAAAGATATTGTGCCCAATTTTGAAAAACGGCGCCATTTCCTCCATAAGTAATCAATTCTTCTGGATGCTGTGCAACATCAGGATTCAAATTATTTTGAATCATTAGCATAATTGCTGCAGCTTGTTGGGTTTTTGCTGGATATTCAGAAATATCTCGTGCAAATATTTTATAATTTGGTTTGAATCTGTACATATAAATTCGTCCAAATTCATTTAATTCATTCGCAAATTCAATAGATAATTCTTTATGCCAATCTTTTGGGAAATAACGTAGCGCATTTTTTATTGCCAATTGTTTTTCTACTAACGATAAAATATCTTTCCTTTTTGGCGCTCTATTTGCGTCTTTTGGATAGCTTTTTTTAGATGGAAGTTTTGTTGGAATTCCTTGTAAAATTTGTTTTTTGAAAGTCATCTTAATTTTATTTTACAATTAATTTTTGAGTTTTTACTAACTGAATCATATTATTAATGTCGTCTTTTAAAAGTCTATCGTCTTCTAATTTATCCACTTTTTCTCTAATGATCGTATGATTTTTTTCAATAATTGTAGAAAATGTGTTTGGTCTTCTAAATTCTAAGGCTTGTGCAGCGTACATTAATTCAATAGCTAAAATTTTCTCTAAATTTTCTAAAATTTCATTGAATTGTCGCCCAGAAATACTTCCCATAGAAACATGGTCTTCTTGCCCTAAAGAAGTTGGAATGCTATCTGCAGAAGGAGGGAAGCATAAAGATTTATTTTCTGTAACCAATGCTGCAGTGGTGTATTGAGGAATCATAAAACCAGAATTTAAGCCACCACTTTTAGTTAATAATCTTGGCAAACCATATTTGCCTTCTAATAATAAATAACAACGCCTGTCTGCAATATTTCCTAATTCGGATGCTGCAATGGAACAATAATCTAAAGCCATTGCCAAAGGCTGACCGTGAAAGTTTCCACCAGAAATTGCTTCGGTTTCACTTAAAACAATTGGGTTGTCTGTCACAGAATTCATTTCTATTTCTGCTAATTCTTGTAAATGATAAAAAGCATTTCTACTTGCTCCATGAACTTGTGGAATACAACGCATAGAATATGGATCTTGCACACGTTCGCAGTCTTCATGAGAAGTAATGTTTTGAGAATTTTCAAACAACATTCTCATTCTTTCAGCCACTTTTAAACTGCCTTTAAAAGGGCGTATTTTATGTAATTCTTCTTTAAAGGGCGAAGCACTTCCTTTATATCCTTCTATGCTCATAGCTCCAGAAACATCTGATAAATCTAACAAATATTCCATTTTTTTAAGTCCGACTATGGTATGTGCTAAAATAAATTGCGTTCCGTTTATCAGCCCTAAACCTTCTTTTGCATGCAATTCTAAAGGTTCCATATCATGATTGCTCAAAACTTCTTTCGCAGGAACAATTTTTTTATCAATCCAAAATTCCCCTTCACCAATTAACGGTAAAAATAAATGAGAAAGTGGCGCTAAATCACCTGATGCACCTACAGAACCTTGTTTTGGAACGGTTGGCAACAAATCGTTTTCAATAAAATAAATAATGCGTTCAATCAGTTTCAATCGAACACCAGAAAAACCTTGGCACAAAGCGTGTACCTTGCAAATCATCATTATTTTAGAGATGTGTTTATTAATATTTTCGCCAACTCCAACTGCATGTGTAATTAATAAATTTGTTTGAAGTTGGTTCGTTTCCTCTGGGGAAATCTGTACATCACATAAAGGACCAAAACCAGTGTTTATACCATAAACAGCTTTATTATTTTTAGTGATGGTTTCTACTTTTTTTCTACAAGAAATTATTCTTTCTTTTGCTTCGTTATTAATAATGCCCTTTAATTTTCCATTAGAAATGGCAATTACTTTATCTGTGGTAAGGGTATCTACTCCGTATTTAAACATCATCATATTTAATTTGTGTTTTACAAAGTTATCGTTACTTTTGATAACTAATAATACTATTTATTAAGTTAATTAATAGCTATGAGTTATCAAATAGAATTAAGACACATTAAATATTTTTTAGCAGTTGCAGAAGAATTACATTTTAGAAGAGCGGCCGAAAAATTATTTATTTCGCAACCAGGCTTAAGTACACAAATAAAACATTTAGAAGAAGAATTGGGTGTCGTTTTATTTGAAAGAAATAATAGAAACGTAAGTTTAACCAATGCAGGAAAATACTTAAAGGAAGAATTATCGTTGCAATTAAAAGAGTTGTCCAATACATTTACGAACGCTAAATTATTGCATCAAGGTAAAAAAGGAGAATTAAGAATTGGGTATGTTGGTTCTGCAATGCAAGACGTTATTCCTAATTTATTGTTGAATTTCGAAAAAAATCACCCAGATATTTTATTCGATTTAAAGGAATTTGACAACCAAAAACAAATTGAAGATTTATTGTCTTTTTCAATAGATGTCGGTTTTGTTCGTTTAGAAAGAGTACCAAGAACTTTAGAAATAAAATCAATCTTAAAAGAATTTTTTTGTTTGGTTTTACCAGAAAATCATTCAATAAATAAAGAAAATTTTAAAAGTTTGGAACAATTTAAAGAAGAACAATTCATTCTTTTCGACTCTAAGTATAGTGCATCATATCACGAAAAAGTAATGCAAATTTTTGATGATTGTGGTTTTGCACCCATTATTTCTCATAATACGATTCATTCAGATTCTATTTACAAATTGGTTGAAAATAACTTTGGAATTTCTATTGTCCCAAAATCATTAGCTCAAAAAAGAGGTTATAAAATTAAATTTGTTGACTTGGATATGATTCCTCAGAAAACAACACTTTCGGTAATTTGGAATAAAAAGAATGGAAATTTAATATTGAATGATTTTTTGGAGTTGATTTAGAATGAGGAAAATAAAAGCACAAAAAAACCCGAACAAAAGTTCGGGTTTTAAGTGGTACCTCCAGGAATCGAACCAGGGACACAAGGATTTTCAGTCCTTTGCTCTACCAACTGAGCTAAGGTACCATTGCCTTAGCGGATGCAAATATAAAATGTTTTTTTACATCTACTAAAGAAAATTTAAAAAATTTCTGTTGTACTTTTGATTTTTATCTAAAATAACCAAATGAACCTAACAATCGATGTCGGAAATACAAGAGTTAAAATAGCTGTTTTTGAGCGAAATAACCTCGTGGAAACCATGTTTTTTGATAAGAAAAAAATAATTTCAGAAATTCAAAAAATTTTAAAAAAATATTTAATTTCTAATGGAATTATCTCAAATGTTGCGACAATTTCAGAAAACAAGATGGAAAAATTGCAGAAAATCGTCAATTTACAAGTTGTTTCCTCTAAGATAAAAGTCCCTTTTATTAATTTATACAAAACTCCACTTACTTTAGGAGTCGATAGAATTGCTTTAGTTTCTGGAGCAGTAAAACAATTTCCAAATAAAAACGTTTTAATTATAGATGCTGGAACCTGTATTACATTTGACTTTGTAAATGCTAAATCGGAATATTTAGGTGGTGCTATTTCTCCAGGAATTCATTTAAGATATAAAGCTTTAAACTATTTTACAGCCAATTTACCATTAATTGATGCACTTGAAATAGAAAATTTTGTTGGAAAAGACACTAAAGAAAGTATTATTTCTGGAGTTTTAAACGGAGTTGTAAAAGAGATAGATGGTGTTATTACAGACTATGATAATAAATATATGGATTTAACAGTACTTTTAACAGGTGGAGACACAAATTTCTTGTCAAAACAATTAAAAAGTAGCATATTTGCCAATCAAAATTTGCTCCTACAAGGACTAAATGAAATATTGATATTTAACGGATACAAATGATTAGAAAGATTTTAGTAGTATTTTTACTCATAACTTCTACAACTTTATTGGCACAGAAAACAAATTCTTCTCCATATTCTTTTTTTGGAATAGGTGAGGAGTTCAGCCCAAGAACTGTAGAGCAACATAGTATGGGAGGTATAGGAGTAGCTTATAACCATTACAAATATTTAAACTTTACAAACCCTGCTGCAAATGCGTATTTAAGATATACGACGTATGCTTTTGGTGGATTAAACAACGATTTAACAATAAAGAGTGGTGGAGAAAAGCAAAAATCTACATCTACAAGTTTAAGTTATATTGCTTTGGGGTTTCCTATAGGTAAAAATGCTGGTTTTTCTTTAGGGTTACAACCAATATCTTCTGTTGGATATTCTTTAGTAAATAATTCTTTCGATGTAAATGGAGATTTAAAAGCAGTAACTCTTTACGAAGGTGATGGTGGAATTAATAGAATTTATGGAAGCTTTGGGATGAAAGTTTTTAAGAATTTTTCTATCGGAATCGAAGCAGATTATAGTTTTGGTAGTATAGAAAATAGCATAACAAATCAAATAGATGAAGTAAGTTTAGCTACTAAATATAAGGAAGACAACATTATAAGAGGAGGTGCTATAACATTTGGTACTCAATATCAAAAACTACTTAAAAATAATTTATATTTGAATGCTGGTGCTACTTTTAAATTAGGAAATGATTTAAGAGTTACTGGAAACGAATACTTGTATTCTCTTACCTTAGGTTCTAATGGAGGAGACATTCCAAGAGATACATTATCAAATGGAGCAGTGAATGGGAAATATAGAATGCCATTAAAAAGTATTTTAGGAGTTGGTTTAGGTAAATTTGATAAATGGTATCTTTCATTAGAGTATGAAAACCAAGATGCAATACAGGTTTTAGGATCACTCTCAAATACAAATGCAGCCTATAGATACGAAGATTCTAATAGATTTTCTTTAGGTGGTTATTTTTTACCTAAAATAAATTCAATTTCTAGTTATTGGGATAGAGTTACATACAGAGCAGGAGTAAGGTTTGAAAAGACTGGTTTGTCTGTAGATGGTTCTGGTGCTGGTACGAATTTTACAACAATTAACGACTTTGGCATGTCTTTTGGTTTAGGTTTACCACTGAAGCAATTGTCTAATGTTAATTTAGGATTTGAATTTGGTAAAAGAGGAACTACGACTAATAATCTAATACAAGAGAATTATGTAAACTTTAGGTTGAGTTTATCCTTATCAGAAAGTTGGTTTCAGAAAAGAAAAATTGATTAATTATTTAAAACTATTAAAATGAAGAAAATTACGTTTTTATTAGCGGCTATGTTGTTCTTGAACACTGTAAAAACAAATGCTCAGGATGCGAAAATGGAATGTACAAAAAATTACAATCTATTTTTAGGTGACTTCAAATCTAAGAAATATGATGATGCATATGTAAATTGGATAAAATTAATGGACGAATGTAAAGACTTGTCTGTAAATATTTATAAGTATGGATCTATTTTAGCAGAGAAAGTTAAAAAAGATCCTGTATTAGCAAAAAGAGTTTACGAACAACGTTTACAATATTTTCCTAATAATAACCCTGCAAAAGTACATAGTGATTATGCAACTTATTTGTCAGCAAATAAATTAGCGTCAGAAGCAGAGGTTTTTGCAATTCTTGAAAAAGGATATGCAATAGATCCTACAAAAATGGGGATTAAAAATTTATACATGTATTTTCAAGGTATAACAGATAGAAATAAAGATACAAATCCTCAAAAAGTTTTTGATACTTATGATGATGTTTTGGAAAGTATGAGTAAGAAATTAGATGGTTATGCTGCTAAATTAAAAGAATTATCTGTAGATACTATTGCTAACAAAAAAATGATTGATGCTTATTCTAATAATTCTAGAGCTTTAGGTACAGTAGAGGGTGGTTTAGATAATATTATTTCTGAAATAGCAACGTGTGAGCGTTTAGTGCCATTATACGAAAGAGATTTCGAAGCAAACAAATCGAATGCTGTTTGGTTAAAAAGAGCGGTTTCTAGAATGTTTAATAAAGGGTGTCAAAAAGAGCCATTATACCAAAAATTAGTAAAAGCTTATGCAGAAGCTTCTCCTTCTCCAGAAGCATATGCTTTCTTAGCAAATGTATTGGAAGATAATGGAGACGAAGCTGGAGCAACAGCAATGAGAGAGAAATCTTTTAATTTAGAAACAGATCCATTAAAGAAGTCTAAGTATAAGTTAAAGTTTGCACAAGCAGCTAAAGATAGAGGTCAATATAGCAAAGCAAGAAGTTTGGCTAGAGAAGCGTTAAGCTTTAACCCGAATTCAGGAAGAGCTTATTTATTTATAGCGAGTCTATATGCAGCTAGTGTAAATAATTGTGGAGGTAATGAGTTTGAAAAAAGAATGGTATATGTTGCGGCTTTAAATAAAGCAAGAAGAGCTGCTGCTGTAGACCCTAGTATGTCTTCAACTGCAAGGAAGTATGCAAGAAATTATGCGGCAAACTCACCAAGTCAATCAGTAATTTTTACAGCTGGTGCAACACCTGGAGGTAAATACACTATAAAATGTTGGATTGGAGAAACTGTTACAATTCCAAAAAAATAGTTTTGTGAAAAACTATCAACAAATAATATTAAAAAGCATTACTGTACTATTTTTTACAGTAATGCTTTTTTCTTGTTCTAATTCTACTGAAGAAGTTCGTAATTTTTTAGAGGAAAAAAACCTTCCAATTGGTACAGCAAAAGATGCTTATCATATTTATAAAGATTCTGGTAGAATTACTTCAAAATTAATTACACCTTTGTTATTAGATTTCAGTAATCGTAAAGAACATCCTTACAACGAGTTCCCAGAAGGTTTAAAAATTATTAATTTCGAGAATAAAGGAAAAGATTCTGTTACTGTTTTAGGCGATTACGCATTAACATATTCAAAAACAGAAATTTCTGAAATTAAAGGAAATGTGGTGGTTATAAATCATACAGATAAATCGAGATTAGAAACAGATCAGCTTTTTTGGGATCAAAAAACGAAATATTTTGTTTCAGAAGAGCCTTTTACATTGTATCAAGATAGAGATACAATTATAGGGATTGGGTTTGAGTGTAAAGAAGATTTAACCAAACATTTAACTAAAAAAACTACAGGAAGATTAGAAACTAAAGAAGAATAAATTATGAACAGACTTTGGAAATTTTTTCAATATGGATATTTAATGGTAGCATTTATTTGCATAGTTGAAGGTATAGTTCGTTGGAATACAGAAAGAAATAGATCTTATTTGTTTTTAGGTTTTGCTATTTTTATTATTTTAGTATTCTTCTTTAAAAGACACTTTAGAAAAAAAGTAGAAAAAAGAAACAAACAAAACAACCAACAATAGTTTAACATTTCTTAATGGAAATTGAACTTATTATTATTTTTTTATCCATAATTCTTTCCGCTTTTTTTTCGGGAATGGAGATTGCATTTGTATCTGCGAATAAGTTACATATAGAATTAGAAAAGAAAAGGGAGGGTTTTATTCCTAAGATTTTAAATAGAATTACCCAAAAATCCTCAAAATTTATTACCACAATGCTGGTGGGTAATAATATTTCTTTGGTAGTTTATAGTTATTATATGGGGGCTTTTCTGGTAAGAATTCTTCCAATAGAAAGTTATAATGAATTTACAATTCTATTAATACAAACCATCATATCTACAATTGTAATTTTAATAACTGCAGAGTTTTTACCAAAAGCAATTTTTAGAATTTATGCAAACGAAGTTTTAAAAATTTTTGCAGTTCCTGCTTATGTGTTTTATATTTTATTCCATTATTTTTCAGAATTTATTACTGTAATTTCCGACTTTTTATTGCGTGTTTTCTTTAAAACAAATGCAGATGAGCAACAAACGGAATTCAGTAAAGAAGAATTAGGTAATTACATTACAGAGCAATTAGAAACCGGAAGTGAAGACGAAGAAATGGATTCCGAAATTCAAATTTTCCAGAATGCATTAGAATTTCATAACGTAAAAGCAAGAGAAGTTATGGTTCCAAGAACCGAAATTATTGCTGTAGAAATTCACGAAAAAGTATCGAATCTTAAAAGAATGTTTATAGAAACAGGTTTATCTAAAATACTAGTTTATAAAACTTCTATGGACGATGTAATTGGTTATGTTAACGCATTCGAACTTTTTAAAAAACCTAAAACCATAAAATCAATCTTACTTCCTGTAGAATTCGCTCCAGAATCTATGATGATTAATAACGTTTTAAATAATTTAATGAAAAAACGTAAAAGCGTTGCTATTGTGGTAGATGAATATGGGGGAACTTCTGGGATGATTACAGTTGAAGATATTGTAGAAGAATTGTTTGGCGAGATTGAAGACGAACACGATTCTCAAGAATTTTTAGAAGAAAGAGTAAATGAAACCACTTTTAATTTTTCTGCACGATTAGAAGTAGATTATTTAAATGAAGAATATGGTTTAAATATTCCTAAGTCAGAAGCTTATGAAACTTTAGGAGGTTTTATTATAAACCACACAGAAAACATCCCGCAAGAAAAAGATGTGGTTGATATTGAGGGTTTTGAGGTTCGTATTTTAAAAACAAGTAGTGCTAAAATAGACGAAGTATCACTTAAAATTCAATTAGAAGACGATTAAAAAAAACTTCATACAATCTTTCCTTTAAATTGCTAGCTATCTTACCACTAATATGTTTAAAATGGGTTGCAATATTAAAACCCAAATCGTATATTCGCCAACTGAAAATAAATTAAATTAAGTATGGCAATTTTATCAAAAATTAGAGAACGCTCAATGTTCTTAATAATTATTATTGGTTTAGCACTTTTTGCTTTTGTATTAGACCCTTCTACTTTAGGAGATTTTTTCAACTCTAGTAAAGTAAATGAGGTTGGAGAAGTTAATGGTGAGGCAATTTCTAGACAAGAATTTGCAACCGCTTTAGAAGCATATAAGCAACAAGCTGGTGGTAGAGTTTCTGAAATGCAAGCAGCGAAATCTGTTTGGGATAACATTGTTAGAAAAAAGATTTACAAAAACCAATTAGCAGAAGCAGGTATTACTGTAGGAGAACAAGATGTTTGGAACGAAGTAATTAATTCTCCTTCTGTAAATAATAGTCCTCAGTTTCAAAATGAAGCTGGTATGTTTGACGAAGGAAAATTCAAACAGTTTTTAGCAGACACTAAAGAAAATAATGAGCAATTATGGTCTGCCTGGTCTAATTACATGAATCAGATTAAAGATAATGCTGAAACAAATACATACAATAGACTAATTACAGCAGGTTTAGGAGCTTCTTTAAAAGAAGGAGAAAACGAGTATATGATTGAGAATACGAAAGTAAATGCTCAGTTCGTATATGTTCCTTACAGTACTGTTGCAGATAGTTTGGTTAAAATTACAAAATCTGATATTGAAGCGTATATTAAGAACAATAAAGCTCAGTTTCAAGTAGAAGCAGCTCGTGATATTTCTTATGTAAAGTTTGATATTGTTGCAACTCCAGAAGATGAGGTAGCTATAAAAGCAGATTTAGCTACTTTAATAGAAGACTTTAAAAAATCATCAGACAATAAAGATTTCTTAAATGAAAATGGTTCTGAAACTCCATTAGATTTAAATTATAAGTACAATGCAAATGTAAATCAAACTGTTGCAAATGACATTTTTGCAGGAGATAAAGGAGAAGTATTTGGGCCTTATAAAGATCAAGGGTATTTTAAAATATCTAAAATTGTTGAAGTTTCTAAAATGCCAGATTCAGTTAAAGCGAGTCATATTTTAATTCCTTTTGTTGGAGCTCAAAGAGCAACTCCAGATATTACAAGAACAGAGGAACAAGCTAACAAATTAGCAGATAGTATTCTTACAGTTGTAAAAAGAAGAAGTAGCAAATTTGCAGATTTGGCAAAAGAATTTTCTTCAGATAAATCGAATGCAGAAAAAGGTGGAGAGTTAGATTGGTTTAACTACAGTAGAATGACACCTGCTTTTAGAGATTTTTCTTTTACAAACAAGAAAGGAACAATAGATGTTGTTAAAACTCCTTTTGGTTTCCATATTGTAAAAATAGACGAGACTAAAAACGAGCAGAAAGTTTTAAAATTAGCGACATACAGTAGAAAAATTGTTGCTTCAGAAAAAACTGAAAACGATGTATTCCAAAAAGCAGAGCAATTTGCATTGGCTGTTTCTAACAATAAAGATTATGCACAAGTTGCAAAAGATAATAATTACAATTTAAGACCTGCAGTAGGTTTAAAAGTGTTAGATGAAAATGTACCAGGTATTGGAAACCAGAGACCAATTGTTTCTTGGGCATTTGGTAGAGATTTAGAAACAGGAGATTTTAAACGTTTCGATTTAGAAGGTAGCCATGTTGTTGCAATAGTAACAGGAAAAACTGAAAAAGGTTTAATGCCTGTAAGTAAAGCAACAAATAGAGTAAGGCCAATCTTATTAAATGAAAAGAAAGCAGCTTTACTTTCGGAAAAAGTAAAAGGAGCAGATTTACAAGAAATTGCTAAAGCAAACAATACAACAGTTAGAACTGCAAATGGTATAAACTTAAAGACACCAACTTTAAGTGGTGTTGGAGCAGAACCTAAGGTTGTAGGTGCAATGTATAATGCAGCAATAGATAAAGTTTATAGTAATGTTGTAGGAAGTAGAGGAGTTTATGCTTTTAAAGTTTCTCAAAGAAATTTACCAACAGCTTTACCAAATTACGATTCAAATAGAAAGAAAATTGCTGAAGCAAGAAAAGGACTTACATTTAAAATGTATGAAGCTTTAAAGGAAGCTTCAGATGTTGAAGATAATAGAGCTAATATGTATGTTTCTAACTAATAATTAGAATCAATACCTTTAGAAAATAAAAAATCCGTTCACATTGTGAACGGATTTTTTATTTTTGGTCTTTTCTATTTACTATGAACATAACTCAAAAAGGAGTTTTAACTACTTTAAAGGTTAGAGATTTCGAGTAGCTGAAGAACAGTTTTTCGGAGTTTGAATCGCTTAAAATAGTTTGTTAAATAATTAGAATATTATTTTAAATAACAATAAGTTAACAAGTTAGTTTAGCCCTGATTGAAGTGGCATCCTTTTTATACCTAAGTAGATTTAGTATTTGTTATAATTATTAAATTACTTATTTAAAAAAAAATAAGGCTGAAATATAATTCTCATAAAAAGATATAACGTAAAGCAGGAAATAGCTTCAAATAAAAAACCTTTTCGATTGCTCAAAAAGGTTTTGTTATATTTAAAAAAGTTGAAGAATATTATCCGTTCATAGAAATTAAAAACTCTTCATTATTTTTAGAGAACTTAATTCTTTCATTAATAAATTCCATTGCTTCAATTGGATTCATATCCGCCAAATATTTACGTAAAACCCACATTCTCTGTACGTTTTTCGCATCTAATAATAAATCGTCTCTTCTTGTAGAAGATTTAATTAAATCGATCGCAGGATAAATTCTACGGTTAGAAATATTTCTATCTAACTGAAGTTCCATATTACCAGTTCCTTTAAATTCTTCGAAGATAACTTCGTCCATTTTAGAACCGGTTTCTGTAAGTGCTGTTGCAATAATTGTTAAAGAACCACCATTTTCTATATTTCTAGCAGCTCCAAAGAAACGTTTTGGTTTGTGCAATGCATTTGCATCTATACCACCAGAAAGTATTTTTCCTGATGCTGGTGCAACAGTATTGTAAGCTCTTGCTAAACGTGTAATTGAGTCTAAAAGAATTACAACATCATGTCCACATTCTACCAAACGTTTTGCTTTTTCTAAAACAATATTTGCAACACGTACATGTTTATCTGCAGGTTCATCAAAAGTAGAAGCAACAACTTCTCCACGAACACTTCTTTGCATGTCTGTAACTTCTTCAGGACGCTCATCAATTAATAAAACAATTTGATAAACTTCTGGGTGGTTTGTAGCAATTGCTTTCGCGACATCCTTTAATAACATGGTTTTACCAGTTTTAGGTTGTGCTACAATCATTCCACGTTGTCCTTTTCCAATTGGAGAAAATAAATCGATAATTCTTGTAGATAAAGAGCTTCCTTTTTCTGCCAAATTGAATTTTTCTTGTGGAAATAATGGCGTTAAATGCTCAAAAGAAACACGATCTCTAACAATATTTGGATTTAAACCGTTAATTTTTGAAACTCTAATTAATGGAAAATATTTTTCACCTTCTTTTGGAGGACGAACATTTCCTTTTACAGTATCTCCAGTTTTTAAGCCAAATAATTTAATTTGAGATTGAGAAACATAAATATCATCAGGAGATGATAAATAATTATAATCAGAAGAACGCAAGAAACCATAACCATCTGGCATCATTTCTAAAACTCCTTCACTTTCTATAATTCCATCAAACTCGAAGTCTGGATCTCTGTATCTGTTTCCAGATTTGTTACCATTACTTCTATTAGAGTTGTTTTTATCTCTAGGTTGGTTGGTGTTTTTGTTTTTTTGATTCGGATTCTTCTGATTCGGGTTCTTCTGTTGTTTTGGAGGATGATTTGGAGTTTTTTTCTCTTGTGAATCATTCTTTTTTACAACATTCTCTTTTTTTACTTCAGAAGCATTTTCTTTTTTAATAGGGCTTTTAGCTCTTGGTCTAATTACCTGTTTAGGTCTTTCTTCAGTTTTTGCTTCAGAAATTTTAGGTTCAGGAGTCTTACTTTCTAAAGATTTTGTTTCTGGAGTTCTCTCTTCAGTATTGTTATTATCTGTTTGTGGTCTTTTAATAACTCTTTTTCTTTTAGGTTTTTCAGCTTTTACTGAATCGTTATTTGTTGGAGCAGCAACAGTTTTTGTAGAAGTAGGGTTTGCAGCTTGTGTATCTAGTATTTGATACACTAAATCTAATTTTTTAAGTTGACTCGTTTTTTTTAGTCCAATAGATTTTGCAATTATTTGCAAATCAGCAAGAGTTTTTGCTTTTAGTTCCGATATTTCGAACATTATGTATTTGTTAAGTTAAAATGAATCTTAATTAATTTTAATAAGATTGTATTGAATGTTTTTTTTGATTGTAGTTATTTATATAGTACTATAAATAGCTTTTGTGCGGTTTATTATAATAACAAATATATGCTTTTTTTTTTAGTTCTCAATTTTCTTTTTAAAAAAGAAAGTTCTACTTTTGTCAGACTAGATTTTACAATATGATTCAAAGAATACAAACCATATATTTATTATTAGCTTCTGCAATTTCTGGTGGACTAATATTTGTATTTGATTTGTGGGAAAACTTAAAAAGAGAAGTTTTTGCATTCGATTTATTGAGTTCGGATTCTTTTAATTTAAAAATTATTCCTATATTGTTTCTAGTTTCGGCGATCTTAACTTTTGTGGCTATTTTCTTATTTAATAATAGAAAACTTCAGTTTGTAATTGGTCGTTTAGCAATTTTGGTAAACCTTATTTTATTAGGATTATCGATTTATTTATCTCTAAATTTATCTGGAGAAACAGCTGTTTCAGAGAAAGGTATTGGGATGTTTATACCAATTTTAGCTATTTTGCTTATTGTTTTAGCAAATAAAGCGATTAAAAAGGATGAAGATCTCGTGAAATCTGTAGATAGATTACGATAAAACTAACATCTTAGTTATATTTAGTGCGAAAAAAAACCGAGAATAATTTCTCGGTTTTTTTATTTTAAAAGAAATTTTTACGCATTCTTTCAAAGATAAAATTTTAAAAATGTAAATTTAGGGTTGTAAAAAGTGTAAAAAACACCATTTTTAAGCACCTGAAAATCAGTTATTTAAAAGTTTCGTATCCCTGAGCTCAGGGATAAGCATCCCTGAGCTCAGGGATGCGAAAAATATACGGTATTCAGGGATTGTTTGATGTGTAATAGTAAGTTAAATTTGTAAGGTAAAATGAATAAAAAAATACGCGTCCATATTGCAGACGATCACAAAATATTAATTGAAGGTCTAATTGCAGTAATTAATACTGAAAAAAGCCTTTCTATTAAAGGATATTCTTTAACAGGAAAGCAAGTAGTAGATTGGTTCGATAAGAAAGGAAACTCTGCAGATGTTTTAGTTTTAGATATTACGATGCCAGAGTTGGATGGTTTTGAAGTTTTAAAACATTTTCGTGAACAAAAGATAAATCAAAAAGTAATTATTTTATCTAGTTACGACGATATTAAAATTGTAGACGAAGTATTAAAACTAGGTGCAAGCGGATATATTTCGAAAGGAAATGCAGGAGGCCATATTATTCAAGCGATAAAGAAAGTAGCAGCTGGAGAGCAATATTTTAGCGACGATATCCAAAGTTTACTTTTACAAAAGATAACTGGAGGTAAATTACCAATTGGAGATGCACCTGAAGATTTTCTTTTTGAAAAATTAACCGAAAGAGAAATAAAAGTATTACGATTAGTAACATTAGAATATAATACCAGTGAAATAGCAGATCAATTAAATGTAAGCCATCACACTGTAGAAACACATAGAAGAAAATTATTAAAAAAATTAAATGTAAAATCATCAGTAGGACTAGCAATGTATGCAGTGAAATTTAAAGTAGTATAAAAACTACCCCCATTTTTTAAGTTAAAGATAATATCTTACCCCTAAACGACTTATAAAGTAATCCCCCAATACGTACTCTAAAATGTATACGTTGTTGCCTACTTTATTATAAACGAGTTTAACCAAAAAGTAATTTAACCTTAATCTTTAATTAATCCCATTATTATGAAATCTCTAAAACTACTTACTTACGTATTAGCAACAGCATTTGTATTTACTTCATGTTCTAACAACGAAAGTTTATTACCAGAACCAGAATCTATAAGTCTTTTAAAATCATTTAAAATTAAAAGAGATGCTAAAGGTGACTATTCAGTAGACTATAATTTACCAGATAACGTAAGAACAGAAAAAATTGTAAACGACAAGAAAAATTCTAGCCAAGTTTATTTATATTCTTCAAATGAAGGAATAAGCAGAAAGGAGTCACAAAACTTAATAGTTGATGGAAATGAATTGAAAGTTGGTTTTGTAGATACTAACACAAATAACAATCCTTATATTTTAATTGAAGACGATAATATCTCTTATGCTAAAGGGAAAAATGAAGAAATGTTATCTGAATATAGTATTGCATCAAACGAAGATGGTACTTTTTCTTTAGATTTTAAAGTAAATAATAATGTTACTGTAGATTTTGTTTATAATGAGAGTAAAAATATTTACGAAATTCATTTAGAAGCAGGTAAAGCTTCAAGTAAATCTTACAGCAGAACGTTAACAAAACAAGAAAGTAAAGTGTTAAAAATTGATTTTGTAAATCATAAAGCGAATGCTAAATTTTCATCTAAAGCTGCTGGAGAAACAGCAATTAGAAGAAAACCTAGAGTTTCAGTTGGTAATGGAGAAAGTACTGAAAATACAGGTTCTGTTGGATAGTATAAATAACAGACAAAAGCACTAAATAATTGAATAAGAAAATAAAGCTAATAATTTACACGATTTGTATTTTATTTAGTTACAACCTACTAAAAGCTACCCCCAATAGTTTAGAATTTACTGAAGAAGTTTTAACACTTAAAACTTCTTCAGTATTTCTTGTTTTACAAGATTCTGTATTTCAAAAAGAATATGACAAAATATTCGATATATATAAAAAGGAAGATTATATAAATGCATTAAAACTTGCTTTAAGTCTTTATGAATCTGAAAAAGGAAACACAAATAAGCAAAACTCCATTTCTGTAGCAATATTATTAGCCGATATTTATGATAAAACAAATAATCATAATAGAGCTTTACAGTACTATCGAGAGTCTTTAAATCTATTAGAAAGAGGAAATTTTCAAGAGTTTAAAAAAAATAATTATTTAAGCGAAAATCTCGCAAAAATATATCTAAGATTAGGGAGCTCTTTTCAAAATAATGCTCAAAAAGATAGTGCAAAATATTTTTATAAAAAGTTAGAGAATTTGTCAAGTGTTAATAATGCTGTCAATAATTATAAATCGATGGCATATAGTAATTTGATAGGTATTTATGAGATAGATTCTTTATATGATACTGCAATTGAATATGCGAATAAGTCTATAGATATCAATATAAAGACTAATAATAAAATTGGGCAAGCAAAATCAACAAATAATTTAGGTAATATTTACTTAGCTTTAAATAATTTCGAAAAAGCTAAAGAAGTTTATTTAAAAGGAATTAATCTAATCAAGAATGATAATAGTCAAACATCTGTAAGACAAAAAGCAGATTTATATTACAATTTGGCCTGGGCAATGCGTAATTTAAAAGATTATAAAGCCTACGATTTTCAAGAACTTTCTTATGAAATAGAAGATGGTATAAGAGATAAGAATTATAGAAGAATGGTAGAAAAGGTCTCTATGCAATTCGATGTAAATAGAGTAAAAAGAGAAGAAGAAAGTAAGCGAGAAAAAGATTTAGTTACTTTTTGGTTGTATGGTTCAATTAGTTTCTTAATAATTTTATCACTCTTATATTGGTTAAATTTCTATAAGTTGAAACAGAAGAATTTGAGCCTAAAACTTTCCCAAACGCAACTTATACAAAATCAAAATATAGAAAAAATAAAGTCGGAATCTCAAGCAAGAATTTTAAATGCGACCATAGATGGTAAAGAAAGTGAGAGAAAAGAGATTGCAGAAACTTTACACGATAGTGTAAGTGCACTTTTGTCTTCTGCGAATTTACATTTAATGGCTACAAAATCTAATTTTAATGGAAAAGTACCTGTAGAAGTAGATAAAACACAGCAAATTATTAAAGAGGCTTCAGAAAAAATTAGAGATTTATCGCACACATTAGTTTCTTCTGTTTTACTTAAATTTGGTCTTAATTTCGCCTTAAACGATTTGGCAAGTAAATATTCTAACTCTCAATTAAATATAGAAACAGATATTAAAGATCTTCGAAGATATCATCAAAATTTTGAAATTAAAGTATATAATATCATTCAAGAATTTTTAAACAATATATTAAAACATAGTAAAGCCAAAAATGCTATGATTAAAATGCATGAGGAAAATAATAAAATTTGTTTTGAAATCTCAGATGATGGAGTTGGTTTCGATAAAAAAATAATTTCTACAAAAGACGGATTGGGTATTAATCAAATAGAAGCAAGAATTCTAATAATGAAAGGATATCTTGGTATTAATTCTAGTGCGAATAATGGAACAAAAATTAGAGTAGAATTGCCAATTTTAGAAAAAGAAACTGTTAACCACGTGTAGCTAATTCTATAATTTCTAAATTTTTTATTTCTCCCTTTTCAAGCTCGAAACGTAACATTGTTCTTACTTTATGAAACCCGTGGTTTCCTGCGGCACCAGGGTTTAAGTGTAATAAATTCAACTTTTTATCATATTGAACTTTTAAGATATGAGAATGTCCTGAAATAAAAATCTTTGGAGAATTTATTTTAATTTCCTCTCGAATTCGTTGGTTGTATCTATTAGGATAACCTCCAATATGCGTTATCCATACTGAAACATTTTCAACTGTAAATTTAGCATCTAAAGGAAATTCTGCTCTTGCTTCATTATTATCTATATTACCAAAAACAGCACGTAAAGGTTTTAATTTTTTTATAGTATCTGTAACTTCTAATTTACCAATATCTCCAGCATGCCAAACTTCATCTGCTTGTTTTACGAACTTTAAAATTTGATCGTCAATATAACTGTGTGTGTCAGATAATAATAGAATTTTTTTCATTAGAATATTTAAAAAGAAAATCTTTTTTTTATAAATTGATGGCTAAATAGAATCTCAAATTTTATTTTTTACAGTGCAAAAATACCTAAAACCACTTAGTTGTCAAATGTAAGGATTACGAAATAAATTTCGTAATTTTGGTGTCTTCTAAAAACAATTTTCTTGAGATATTTTATAGAACTTTCTTATAATGGAAAAAACTATCATGGTTGGCAAATTCAACCAGATGCAATTTCTGTACAAGAAAAATTAAATTATGCAGTAAGTACTGTTTTGCAAGAGAAAATTGAAGTTGTTGGAGCAGGCAGAACAGATACTGGAGTGCATGCATCACAAATGTTTGCACATTTAGATGTATCAAAAAAAATTGAAGGAGATATTGTACACAAACTAAATTCTATTTTACCAAGTGACATTGTGGTTTACGAGGTATCTTTGGTTGAAGATGAAAAGCATGCAAGATTCGATGCAAAAAGTAGAAGTTACGAATACCGAATTTGGCAAGGAAGAAATCCGTTTTTATTAGATTTTTCATGGCAAATTCATTCACAGAATTTAGACATTTCTTTAATGAATGAAGCTGCAGAAATTCTTTTAGAATATGAGGATTTTCAAACTTTTTCTAAAGTAAAAACAGAAGTTTATACCTTTAATTGCGATGTAACAGAAGCTTTTTGGAAGCAGGAAGATAATCTGTTAACTTTTTACATTTCAGCAAATCGATTTTTAAGAAATATGGTAAGAGCAATTGTTGGAACTTTGGTAGATGTTGGCTTAGGTAAAATTTCTGTGGCAGATTTTAGAGCAATTATAGAAAGTAAGAATAGAGGAAAAGCAGGATTGTCAGTTCCTGCAAAAGGATTATTTTTAACTCAAATAAAATATTAAATTTTGGCAGATAAAACAGGAAAAGCTTTTGATATGCAAATCTTTTTAAGATTAATGAGCTTTGCAAAAAGATACAAGCTTAATTTCTTTATAGCAACAATCTCTACCATTTTGTTGGCAGTAGTTGCTCTTCTAAATCCATATATTTTAAAGAAAACAGTAGATTTATATATTGTAGATAAAGATACGCAAGGCCTTATTAACAGCGTGTTATTAATGCTAGGTATTCTTTTAGTGGAAGTTTTGTTGCGATTTACCTTTATTTATTTTGCAAATTGGGTTGGCCAACATATTATTAGAGATATAAGAGCAAAAACTTTTCGTCATATATTACAATTTAGAATGTCTTATTTCGATACGAATTCTGTTGGGAAATTAGTAACAAGAGTCGTTTCGGATATAGAAACCATTGCTGCTTTTTTTAGTAGTGGTGTTTTTACAATTGTAAGTGATGTTTTACAAATGTTCGCAGTTGTTATTCTAATGTTTATTTTAGATTGGAGATTGGCATTAATTGCAATTGCAGTGTTACCTATTTTATTATATGCTACAAAAGTTTTTCAAGTAGCTATAAAAGCAACATTTCAAGAAGTTAGAAATCAAGTCGCTAATTTAAACGGATTTGTACAAGAGCGTGTTACAGGAATGAAAATTGTGCAGCTTTTTAATAGAGAGAATATAGAATACAAGAATTTTAAGGATATTAATAATAAACATAAAGAAGCATATATAAAGACGATTTGGTATTTCTCGATCTTTTTTCCTATTGCAGAAATTTTATCCTCTATAGGAATTGGATTAATTGTTTGGTTTGGTAGTAAACAAATTATTGGAGGCTCTGTTCCAGGTCCAGGAACTGTAATGGCTTTTGTACAAATGGCTCAAATGTTATTTAGGCCTTTAAGACAAATTGCAGATAAATTTAACCAACTTCAAATGGGAATTGTTTCTGGAGAAAGGGTTTTTAAAGTTTTAGATACAGATAGTTCAATAACCAAAAACGGAACCATAACTGCTGGCGATTTAGAAGGAAATATATCTTTTAAAGATGTGCGTTTTAGTTATATTAAAGACGAGGAAGTTTTAAAAGGAATTTCTTTTGAAGTAAAAAGCGGACAAACAATTGCAATTGTGGGTGCTACAGGAGCAGGAAAATCGACCATTATAAATTTAATAAATCGTTTTTATGAAATTGATAGTGGTGTAATTTCTGTAGATGGAACCTCTATAGACCAATATAAATTACAAAGTTTAAGAGACCAAGTTGCAGTTGTTTTACAAGACGTTTTTTTATTCTCAGATTCTATTTTAAATAATATTACTTTAAAAGATGATAGAATTACATTACAAGAAGTAGAAAAAGCCGCCAAACAAATAGGTATTCACGAATTTATTTTAACACTTCCAGGAGGTTATAATTACAATGTAAAAGAGCGTGGAGCAATGTTATCTTCAGGACAAAGGCAATTAATTGCTTTTTTAAGAGCATATGTTAGTAAGCCAAGTATTTTAATTTTAGATGAAGCTACTTCTTCTGTAGATACACATGCAGAACAAATGATACAATATGCAACAGAAACGATTACAAAAGATAGAACTTCTATTGTAATTGCACACAGATTGGCAACTATTAAGCAAGCAGATAAAATTATTGTAATGGATAAGGGTTTAATTGTTGAAGAAGGAACTCATCAAGAATTATTAGAAAAAGAAAAAGGTTATTATAAAAATCTTTATGATAAGCAGTTTAGTTTAGATGTCGCTTCTTAAAGTTTACACTTATCTATTTAAAGATCTCTTTAAAATTAACTGTTATTTGGATCCTGCATTTTCTTAACTTGTTTTAATAATACTTTCTTTGGAGTAAAAGGAATTGCTTTCATCATTACTTTTTGAGAAAATGTAACTCCAGAAATAACATCTAAATCGCCATTTAACATGGCATTGTAACCATCTTTTGCAACAGATTTTGCATCTGCAGTGTTTTTAAATAAAGAAGTTTTGTCCATTCCAGAAGTTTTACCGAAATCGGTCTCTGTAGCTCCAGGCATTAAAGTTGTTACAGTTACATTTGTATCTGCTAATTCTTCCGAAATTGCATTACTAAAAGATGTTACATAAGCTTTTGTAGCAAAATAAACAGCCTGCATTGGACCAGCCATTAAACTTGCTGTGGAAGAAACGTTTAAAATTTTCCCACTATTTCTCGATACAAAGTCAGGTAAAAAGACATGCGTTAATGCAGTTAATGCAACCACATTTAATTGAATCATGTTTATGTCTTTTTTCAATTCTCTTTCATGAAATTTTCCAATTCCTCCAAAACCTGCGTTATTTATTAGATAATCGATTTCAATTTTACTGTATTTTACAAAATTATAAATTTCTTGAGCAGCATTTTTTTCGGTTAGATCTTTTTCGATAACACTTACATGAATCCCGAATTCTTTTTCTAATTCTTCTTTTAAACGAAGCAGTTTATCTTTGCTTCTGGCTACAATAACCAAATTTCCGCCAGATTTTGCATGAATTTTTGCAAATTCTTTTCCAATTCCACTGCTTGCCCCTGTAATTAATGCTGTTTTTTTCATAATTCTTGTCTTCTACAACAAAAATAGAATATATGCGAAGCGAATATTAACTCAAACCAAATAAGGTTTAACGATATTAGAATTCTAGATACAAAACATCATTTGGTCTAGTTTCTGTTTCGGAAATAGGAAAATCGTACAATGCAATTTTTTTAAATCCAGCTTTTTTGTAGAATTCTAATGCTCTAAAGTTTTTAATCCAAACATATAACCAAATTCCTTTTTGTAGATTGGTTTTAGTTAAGTTTAAATTATGTTGAAATAATTTGTTTCCCAAACCTAAACCATAAAACTCCTCTAGTAAATACAAACGCTCCATTTTGGTAACATTTGTTTCTTTAATGTTTTTATTTTCTTGATTAAAAATTACTTTTGAAAATCCTGCTAAATTGTCATTAACAAAAATTAAATTAAATTGATTATTGGGATTCGTAATTTCTTCCAACAAATTTTTTTCGCTAAAACTATGGCTCAGGTAATTCGTCATAATTTCATTTGGAATAGCGTCTTTATGTGGAATAACAAATGCTTTTTTACCAACCAAAGCCAAAGCAGTTATGTCTTTAGAGGTTGCTTTTCTAATTGAAACCATAAATTATATTAACCTTTACAACGAAGGCGCATTAAAAGTATCTCCTTGATTAATATCTCCAGTATCGAAACCTTTTTTAAACCAACGCATTCTTTGTGCAGAAGTTCCATGTGTAAAAGAATCTGGCACAACTCTTCCTCTAGATTGTTTTTGCAAACGATCGTCTCCAATTGCAAAAGCGGCATTTAATGCTTCTTCTAAGTCTCCTTGTTCCAATATTACATTCATTTTTTGAGAATGATGTGCCCAAACACCCGCTAAAAAATCTGCTTGTAATTCTAACATTACAGAATACTTATTGTATTCAGTTTGGCTAACTTGACCTCTCATTCGTTGAACTTTTCCACTAATTCCTGTAAGATTCTGGATATGATGCCCAACTTCATGTGCGATTACATACGCTTGTGCAAAATCTCCTGGAGCATTCATTTTAACTTCCATTTCTTCAAAAAAGCTTAAATCGATATATAGTTTATTGTCTGCTGGGCAATAAAAAGGGCCTGTTGCACTAGAAGCATTTCCACAAGCAGAAGTAACAGATCTAGAAAAAAGAACTAAAATTGGTTCTCTATAATTGGGTAATATTTTGTTCCAAACATTTTCTGTGCTTTTTAAAACACGTTTGCTAAAATCTGCCAATTCATTTTCTTTTGGAGTTCCTTTATAGTTTCCAGAATTAGTAATTTGGTTATTCGAACTTCCACCTGTTAGAAGAGATAATGGATTGTTTCCAGTAAAATACATTACAGCCACCACAATTCCCACAATAATTAACCCTTTTTTGGAAGTAATTAACTTTAGTAATAAAGGAATAAGCATAGTAACTAAACCACCACCAATTCCACTGCCAGAAGAAGATTGCCCTCTTCTATCCTCTACATTAGAGCTTTTACTACTTTTTCTCCATTTCATACTATTACTTAATTAAGTTTAATGGCTAAATTTAATATTTTTTTTTAGACTGTAGATAAATTTTTTAGAGATTGCTTAAAAATTGTTATACAAATTGTTTGTTTAAAACCAATATTGGGTATAATGGTTTATGAGAAAACTAAAGTTGAGGTTTGGGAAGTTTGAGGGATTGGTTCGTTTAACGTTGTTGTATAAGCTTTGTTGCGTGTTTTAAGCAACTAATTTAGTAAATAAAACACAAACCAAGAAAGTCCGCGAGGACTTTCGCAAGTAAGTAAAAAGCCAGCAATAAAGTTTATACGGTGTTGGGTAACGTATTTTTTATTCAGGTTCTTTGTCATAAATTTCAAAAGAATATTCTTTCTCAATTTTTTCTTTTTCTCCTTTTGTTAAACTGTTAAATTCTTTATTAAAATATTCAATTGATATTTTGTTTCTTAATTTTGAAAAGACTAATTCTAATTTTTCATTAAGTTTTATGTATTTACCATATTGAGCATTTCTACTCGATTTTATACTTATTAATGATTCTTTTTTGTTTCTTAATAAATAATCTTCCAAAACCTTATTAAATTCCGTTTTTGAAGTCTTTTTTCCATTAACAGAGATAATATTTTCTTTAGACAAATAAATGTTCAAAGAGTTTTCAATTCTTTCTTTGGAATATTTAGGTGTTTCAATTTCAAATTCCGCTAATGATTTGTTCATTTCCAAAACTAACAAAACTCTCAATTTATAAAATTCAATTTCAAAATCTCGATAGTCAAAAATTTTCAAAAAAACTTCTGAAGCATTTTTTAAGTCAAATTCTTCTTTTATAGAATCCATTCTTTTTTCAAGTAAAAAAGTATTTGAATTCTTATACTTTTTTAAGGATTTAATTTTTTCTGTGCATTTTTCATTTGCGTGAACTAAACTCGAATAATTAAGTGTATTAATTGAGTCAATTAATGAAAAGTTCGTTTCAGTATCAACAAATTTTTCAGTCATTACTTTTTCAAACAATTCATAGTAACTTTTTCCAGAATTATCTTTTAAAAAGCCTTTAGAAATTAATAAATTCTCATAGATTTTATAATATCTTTTTACTTCTTTTCCATTTTCAGGCATTGCATTAAAATAGCAATCACTGTAAATTTTTTCAATTTCTCTTTCTTGAGAATTACTGACAAAAAAAGAAAAAAATATAATTATTATAGACAGTGTTTCTTTCATTCGTTATATGTTACCCAACTCTAATGATATGGAACGTTTCAATGTTTTATATCAGAAGTTAAACGAAGTTAGCTGATTTTTTTTAGAAAGTCAAATAAAAAACCTCCCAGTTTTCACAAGGAGGCTTTAATACTTAATGCAACTGTGTTGCTTATTTAATCAACTCGTAACTTCTTTTAATAAACTTCGTTAACTCTTCACCATGTAAAAGGTTTTGAGATAATTTTGCTAAATCGAAAGCTTGAGAAATTAAGTGTTTCTGTGCAGCTTCATCTTTATTATTTAAAATATCAGAAACTAAAGGACTGTTGGTGTTTACAACCAAGTTGTACATATCTGGAAAATTACCCATTCCCATCATTCCTCCACCACCAGAAGCTTGCATTTCTTTCATTCTACGCATAAATTCTGGCACAGTAATCATAAAAGGAGAAGATGCAGAATCCATTGCTTCTAATTGAACTGTATACGTTTCTTTAGGAACAGCAGCTTCAATAATTGGCTTTAATTTGTCTTTTTCTTCATCCGATAATTTAGAAATTACGTTTTCGTCTTTCTTAATTAAATTATCTACGTGATCAGAATCTACTCTTGTAAATTTCACTTTAGCATCTCCACCTTCTAATTTCTGCATTAAATGAGAAATAATTGGCGAATCTAATACTAAAACTTCATATCCTTTTGCAGTTACATCTTGTATATAACTGTGTTGTGCGTCTTTGTTAGAAGCATATAAAATAACATGATTTCCATCTTTATCAACTTGCGAATCTTTTGTTTTTTCGATTAATTCATCAAACGTAAAGTACGTATCTGCTACTGTTGGGTATAAAGCAAATTTCTTTGCTTTGTCAAAGAATTTATCTTCAGACAACATTCCGTATTCGATAATTACTTTAATATCGTTCCATTTTTTCTCGAAATCTGCTCTGTCTTTTTTGAATAAAGAAACTAATTTATCAGCAACCTTTTTAGTAATATAACCAGAGATTTTCTTTACTGCTCCATCTGCTTGTAAATAAGAACGAGAAACATTTAAAGGAATGTCTGGAGAATCGATAACACCTTTTAACATCTGTAAAAAGTCTGGTACAATTCCTTCTACATTATCCGTTACAAAAACCTGATTTTGGTACAATTGAATCTTATCTTTTTGCATATCCATAGATTGCGTTAACTTTGGGAAAAATAAAATTCCTGTTAAGTTAAACGGATAATCTACATTTAAATGAATATGAAATAAAGACTCTTCAAACTGCATTGGATACAATTCTCTGTAGAAATTTGCATAATCTTCATCTTCTAAATCCGCAGGTTTTTTATTCCAAGCAGGATCTGTATTATTGATGATTTTATCTACAGTAATTTGTTTGTGAGGTTCTGTAGTTTCTTTTCCTTCTGCGTCTTTTGTAGTTTTAGGCGTAAACTCTGGATCGTTAATTTGTTTTGTTCCAAATTTAATTGGCACTTGGTTAAAACGATTGTATTTGTTTAATAAACCTTCAATTTTACTTTCTTCTAAAAATTCTAAAGAATCTTCTGCAACATGTAAAATAATTTCTGTTCCTCTGTCTTTTTTGTCGTGTTCAACTAATGTGTATTCTGGAGAACCATCACAAGTCCAATGTGCTGCAGGTTCGTCTTTAAAAGACTTTGTAATTAAGTCTACTTTATCTGCAACCATAAAAGCAGAGTAAAAACCAAGACCAAAATGCCCAATAATTCCTGCTTCGTTGTCTTTATATTTGTCTAAAAACTCTTCAGCTCCAGAAAATGCAATTTGGTTGATGTATTTTTCAACCTCATCTGCAGTCATTCCTAAACCTTGGTCTTTAATTGTAATTGTTTTTGCATCTTTATCAATGCTTACTTCAATTTTAGCATCACCTAATTCCGTTTTTGCTTCACCAATAGAAATAAGGTGTTTTAGTTTAGAAGTTGCGTCTGTTCCGTTAGAAATAAGTTCACGTAAAAAGATTTCGTGATCAGAATACAAGAATTTTTTAATCAGCGGAAAAATATTTTCTACTGATACATTAATGTTTCCTTTTGCCATAATTATGTATTTAATTTTTATTGATATTGTTAAACTTTGTCATTTCGACTTTATGGAGAAATCTCAACATCTAAAGTGAGATTTTTCGACTTCATTTCATTTCGCTCAAAATGACAATGCAAATAACAGTAGTCAAAAAAAATACCAAAAAGAGTTTTGTGACAAGATGACAGAATAGTGTCTTTTTGTGTAGTTTTCTATCCGAAGAAAAATCACTATTTTAGCTTGAACAAACAAACAATTTAGAACTTAAAAAATATATACAGAATGTATAACTCAAAAATAACAGGTCTTGGTTATTATGTTCCAGAAAACGTTGTTACCAACAACGATTTAAAGGAATTTATGGATACTTCAGACGAATGGATTCAAGAAAGAACAGGAATTAAAGAAAGACGTTGGATAGACCCAAAAACCGGAGATACAACTGCAGTTATGGGGGCAAAAGCTGCTAGAATTGCAATTGATAGAGCTGGTTTAACAAAAGATGATATCGATTTTATTGTCTTTGCAACTTTAAGTCCAGATATGTATTTTCCTGGAGGTGGAGTACAAGTGCAAGAAATGTTAGACATGCCAACAATTGGCGCTCTAGATGTTAGAAACCAATGTTCTGGTTTTATTTATGCAATGTCTGTTGCAGACCAATTTATAAAAACAGGAATGTATAAAAATATTTTGGTTATTGGTGCAGAAAATCATTCTGGAGGTTTAGAACGATCTACAAGAGGAAGAAATGTAACCGTTATTTTTGGTGATGGAGCAGGAGCTGCAGTTTTATCGAGAACCGAAGAAAAAGGGAAAGGAATTTTATCTTCTCATTTACATTCGGAAGGGAAACATGCAAAAGAATTAGTTTTAGAAGGTCCTTCTACACAAAGATGGGTTCCAGAAATTTTAGAAGAAAACGATCCAGAAGACGTTTCTTATTACCCATATATGAATGGTCAATTTGTATTTAAACATGCAATTGGGCGTTTTTCTGAAGCAATTGTAGAAGGTTTAGAGGCCAACAATTTGCAGAAAGATGATATTGACATGTTAATTCCACATCAGGCGAATTTGAGAATTGCACAATTTATTCAGAAGAAATTTCAATTATCAGATGATCAGGTGTATAACAACATCATGAAATACGGAAACACAACTGCTGCTTCTGTAATTATTGCGTTAACTGAAGCTTGGGAAAAAGGTAAAATTAAAGACAACAATTTGGTTGTATTAGCCGCTTTTGGAAGTGGATTTACTTGGGGAAGTGTAATTATTCGATGGTAATTTTAAAAATAAATATAGATAATAACAGACTCGTGAAAGCGAGTCTTTTTTTTTTAAAGTTAATCTTGTTTTATTAGCTTAATAGCTTCTTCTATATATTTATTACTGTTGTAATTCTTAGCGCTTTCTTTTACAACATAATCTATTTTTAAACCTTCTCTTTGAACATTTTTATTATTAGGGTAAAAAGCA
The DNA here is from genome assembly GCF_014784055.1 of Polaribacter haliotis. Classification (NCBI taxonomy): domain Bacteria; kingdom Pseudomonadati; phylum Bacteroidota; class Flavobacteriia; order Flavobacteriales; family Flavobacteriaceae; genus Polaribacter; species Polaribacter haliotis. The sequence goes on from NZ_CP061813.1 coordinate 3,411,489, forward strand.
CCATTTCCAGTAAAATCTACTTTTGTACTATCTTTTAAGATAATAGTATTTCTATTCATAACAGCACCAAATGTTTGTTCTCCAACAGTAATACAATTTGGAGCTTGTTGTATTGCCATTCCAAAATATTCAGCCATACTTCCAGTTGATCTATCTACTAATAAAACTATTTTTCCTTTATAATAATTTATATTTGATTTACCTGCAGAAAATGGATTGTTAAGAATTTTTAATTTTGTTTGGGTATCATAATTCCCATAAGAAGGGACTAAAGGTGTGAGAATTTTCATAAAAATTTTTTTCTTTCGATAAAGAAAATCGGGAACTGTAGAAACTTTTAAATTTCGAGGATAATTTCGTAAATCTATAATTATTCCTTTTGTATTTTTTAATTCTTTAAAAGCTTTCCTTAGTTCTTTTTTGTTAATTTCTTTTAAGTTGATGTATCCGATTTTATCAGAAATTTTATTCCACTTCTTTTTCTTTATGGTGTCCAAACGAGCTACTTCATATTTAAAATTATTGAATTTATAGAGATTTATGTGTGTGTTTAATTTGGTTTTATTCTTCTTTAATACACTGATTTGTAGAGAATCGGAGTCGTTAGAGAGAAGATAAAAAGTTTTTGATATTATGGATTTTAAATAATTTTCGTTTGAAGCGCTGATTCTGCTTGAAAATTTTTCTATGTAATAATTTTTCAGTTTTTTTCCATTTATTGCATAAATTAAATCTCCCAACTCTATATTTTCTTTTTCCGCCAAAGATTTATTAAATATGGTTTTGACAACTAATGTATCGTTTACAATTCTACCACCATAAAGAGAAAATTTTCTATTTTTATTATGAAACAAAGAACTTGCATTATAGTTAGAATGAGAGTCGTTAAGCTTTGCTATTAATTTATCTTTTGCCAAGTAAAAAGAAGTTTTACTTTCTTTTAAAAAATAGGGTATCAATTGAGTTAAAACCGAATTCCAAGGTGTTTCTGTAAGGTAGATGTTTACATTCCAATATCTCATTTTATTCCAAAAAGAGGCTAAAAATAATAATCTGTGAGTTTTTTTTGTAACATCAAATCCTTCTAAAGAATTATCGTTATTAAATTCTATTTGCGAAGACATTTTATTTACAGAAGCATAATAGTCTCCATAATTCGAATTGTCTTTAATTTTATTTAAGGTACTTATTAGTTCAGGAGAAAAAGTGGTTTTGTCAATCCAAGAAAAATCAGCATTTTTTGTAAATAAATTGTTGGTCTGTAAAAAATTGGCATCAACTTTATACTTGTATTTTTTTGAATCAAATTTTTGTATCCAACTTAGTAATTCTTCATTAAATTCTTTTTTTGATTTAAGAGCTTCAATTTTTTTGAATTCGTTTATAAACTCTTCATTTATATTAAAGTTTCCTCTACTTACATTTGGATGTTTATATTTTAATAGTCCCCAAATATAAATTAGATTTTTTGTTCTTTCAGTTTTTGTAAATTCAGTATTACTATAACCGGTTTTGTTTATGAATAAAATAACGATAAGTAAAATAATTTTTTTCATTTTTTTTGATATAGTTGATTAACTTTTTCAAAATTAGAAGAACTATTTAATGGACTTCATAATTTTTAGTTAAAGAAATATATTCATTAAATTTTTAAGAAAAAATTTTGATTTTTTTTAGCATTCTCTCAATTAAAGTATTGTTAAATAAATAATTAAAATAAAATTTGTTTAGTAATTCATTATATTTGTTAAACAAAACTATATCCTATGAAATTATCTAATTTAAAATTCGTTTTATTTTCATTTATTATATTAATAACATTGAATGTTAATTCTCAGAATTTCAGTGGGAAAGCAATTTATATATCTAAGTCTAAAATGGATCTTGGTAATTGGGGAGCAAAAATGTCTGAAGGACAAAAAAAGCAAGTAGCAGAAAGACTTAAAAACAGATTAGAAAAAACCTATTTTTTAAATTTTAATTCACAAGAATCTGACTTTAAAGAAGAAGAAAAAATAGACGCAGTTTCTGGTGCTACAGATTCTTGGGGAAGTTACTTTACTAGGGGAGATCAGTATAAAAATATAAAGGAAAATCAATTATTACAGAGTCAGGAATTTTATGGAAAGCGTTTTTTAATAAACGACAATTTGTACAAAATAGAATGGACGATTGGAACAGAAACGAAGCAAATTGGCCAGTTTGTATGCTATAAAGCAAAGGCTTTTGTACCATATTCTGAATTAAACTGGTATAAATTTTCTTGGAGTGATATAAGAACAAGTGTTAAAAAAGAGGGTGATGATATTGTACAAGAGGAAAATATGGTAATTGTAGAAGCTTGGTACACACCACAAATTCCTATTCCTCAAGGACCTGCAGAATTTTGGGGTTTACCTGGCTTAATTTTAGAGGTAAGTGTAGATAATACAACATTACTTTGTACAGAAGTTATTATAAATAAAAATGAAAGCATAGAAATTGAAGCTCCAGAAAAAGGAACAGAAATTACCAAAGAAAATTACACAAAAGTAATTCGCGAAAAAATGCTTGATATGAGAAATAATAGAATGGGAAGAAGGAGAGGTTAATACTTTTTTTTGTTGATATTTGTATTTTAACTTATTGAATGAAGAAAAAATACAAATTATTTTTATTCCTTTCCAACATTTTCTTATTGGTGTTTATTTTAAATGCCTTTGTAAAATTTATCTTGTTTCCAAATTCTTGGATTAACAGTGTACTTATTTTCTTTTTCTGTATTATAAATATAGCAATTGCTTTGAAAGCTTCATTTGAAGCAACCAACAACTAGTAACTTAAGAAGTAAATATAAAAGTAAGTATTCTATGTTTTTACAAATTACTCAGGAACAATCAATTCTAAAATAACACCATCTTTTTCAGGATATTTAGCGCCATTTTCCTTCATTACATTTTTTAAAATTAGCATCATTTCCTTTAATTTTCCCGGGTTTTTATCAGCTAAATTTTCAGTTTCGAAAGGATCTTGTTTTAAATTAAAAAGTTCGTATTTAGGTTCTTCATTATCAACAGGATAATGATACATAACCTTCCAGTCTGCTTTTACAAAACTTGTAAAATAATCCGAGCGATGCACTCCATGTGGAAAATGATTAAGAAACTCTTCGTCACGTTTTTGGTTTACTTTTCCAGAAAATTGTTCTTTCAAATTAAAACCATCTAAAACAACATCTTCAGAAATTTCTACATTCGCAAGTTGAGATAGTGTAGGGAAAAAGTCTAAAATTGTACCTATTTGTTTTTGAATTCCATTTTGTTCAATTGGTAATTTTCCTTGTATAGTTGTATTTTTATTAGGTGTTACCCAAGATGCAATAAATGGAACTCGCATTCCACCTTCCCAATGATTTCCTTTTTTTCCTTTTAATGGAGAAGAACTACTGTAATCGTTTTCAATTGGTAATGGAGCATCAGAACCATTATCTCCTAAAAATAATATCAACGTATTTTCTCCCAATCCTAAATCTTTTACGTGTTGTATAATGTCTCCCAAAGATTTGTCAATACCTTCTACTAAAGTAGCGTACGCTTGAGCTCTTTTAGATTTATCTGAATCTTTGTAATTATCCGAAAAACGTGGGTCTGAATGAAAAGGTGCATGTACAGCATAATGTGCCATATTTAAAAAGAAAGGTTTTCCTTCTTTTTTGGCTTGTGAAATCGCTGAATTTGCTTCTAAAGTTAATGCTTCAGTTAAAAAAATATCTTTACCATGGTATTTTTCTAAACCAGGAACTGCTCTCGATTTCTGACCAGCAATATTTCCAAAACCGTCTTTTCCATAATAACTTCCTGGATGCCCAATGGAACTTCCAGCAATATTTACATCGAACCCTAAATTTAAAGGATCTTCTCCATCGCTATTATGTGGTCCAAAATGTGCTTTTCCAACATGAATGGTTTTATAACCTGCTTTTTGTAAAACTTTTGGCAATGTTACAGATTCTTTGGTAAGTCCTTTCCAATTCCAGTCTTTGGGTCCAAATTTTGTTTTATTATTACTTTCAGAATTAATCCAATTTGTAACTCCATGTCTGGCAGAATTTTGGCCAGTTAAAATAGAGGTTCTTGATGGCGAACAAACTGAGTGTGCATAAAAATTCGTAAAACGGACTCCTTGTTTTGCCAATTTTTCCATATTAGGAGTTCTGTAATAATCATTTAATGGATATTTTTTAGGATTCCCATTTGCGTCTGTTAAAAAAGGAACAGAAGAATCCATTAATCCCATATCATCTACTAAAAAAACGATAATATTTGGAGGAGTTTCTTCTTCTTTTGGAGAAGTACATGAAGTCGCTAATAACAATAAGAATAGCGTATAAAACGTAAATTTTAGATTATTTTTAAATCTCATTACTTGTGTTTTTTTTGATTGATTAATCGAATATACAATTTATCTTTACAAAATACCACCACTACTTTCGGTTTCGTTATTTTCTCTATATTTTCTATCTCGTTCTCGGTTTTTTCCACCTCCAAAATTATATGAAAAGCCAAGATAAATAGAACTATACTCCAAGGTAAATTGTCCATTTTGTGGAAAAGGGTTTGTCGTAGAAAAATCTAATTTATAATTGTCGAAAATATCTGTTGCTCTTAAAGAAAGAGAACCTTTCCCTTTTAAAATAGAATATCTAGCAGAAGCATTTACTAAAAGATAAGGTTCAACTTTTACCAACACATTTTTATAGGTTCCTCTATAAGAACTAGAAAGTTGGAAACGCAATTTTTTACTTGCTTTAAAACTATTGCTAATTCTGGCAGTGGTTAAAACGTTTTCAACTTGAATAAAATTGTTGTTAACCAAACCTTGGTTTTCTTGAATATAACTGTTAAAACTAGGTCTTAAGGTCCACCAATTTGTCATTTTTATACTTGAAGCAAATTCAAAACCATAACTTTTAGACGAGTTATAATTTGTGTAGGAAAGTATTTGTCTGTCGGCATTTGTATTGTCGATATCGAAAATTCTTCCAATAATATCTTTTGTTTCTCTATAAAAAGTACCGAGAGTAAAATAGCCTTTTTTAAAAGAATTGGTATAATTAAACTCAAAGGAATTAGTGAATTGAGGTTTTAAATTTCTGTTCCCAACAGAGATAGATAATGGTGTATTCCACTCTTGAATTGGCGTAACTTGGTCTATTCCTGGTCTATCTACTCTTCTACTATAACCAATTTGAAATTGATGTTTGTCTGATGAAGCATAAGTAACAAAAGCAGAAGGATAGATGCTAAAAATCTCATCTGAATAAGGCTCTAAATTTGTTTGTTCTGTGTTCGAAAATAAACCATCGACTTTAAATTGCTCTAATCTTAAACCTGCTTGAAAACTAAATTTTTCATATTCTTTATTTAAATTAATATATGCAGAATATAAATCTCTATCGTATGTAAAATTGGAATTTCCTTTAGGTTTTGTTGGCGGATTTCCATTGGTTTCAACTTCTTGGTTTGTAATTATTTTATTGAATGCATTTTGGATTCTTGTTTCTAAACCCAATTCTAAAGTTCCGTTTTTAATTGGTTTTGTGTAATCTAAATTCACTAAAAAAATATCATTATTATTTTTGATAGAATTTGAATAGTTATACACTTTCGAATTCGGATTTATAATTTCGTTATTATTGTCTTCTTGCGGATTCGTGTTTTTAGAATAATTAATTTCTAACTCTAAATTTTCGCCTTCGTCATTAAAATCGATTTTATAATCTAAATTATAAGAGGTTTCTTGGATATCAAATACTGAAATGTTTCTCGCATCAAAAATTAAATTGTTATTTAATAATGTTCTTGTATCTACATGAAAATCAGTATCAGCAATACTTTTTGTAATATGAAAAGACAATGTGTTTTTTTTATTGATGTAATAATCTACTCCCGATTTTATGTAATGTGAAGTTGTATTGTCTAAAAAATTAATATCTTGATTTAAGTTTTTATCCAATCTTTCAAAATTAGAAAACGTTTCGAAATCTCCCCAATCTAAATAATAACTACCATAAAAATTAAACTTTCCAGATCTGTAATTTAAATCTAAAGAAGCAGTTGGTCTTGTGTTTATACTATGTTCTAAACCTGCAGAAAAACTACCATTAAAACCAATAGTTACATTTTTTTTAAGCACAAAGTTTATAATTCCACTCATACCTTCAGGAGAATATTTCGCAGATGGGTTCGTAATAATTTCAACACTTTTCACTGCTGAAGAAGGTAGTTGTTTCAAAAGTTGCGAAGCAGGTAAATTCGAAGGTTTTCCATTAATTAAAACGCGAACATTTTGGTTTCCTCTTAAATTGATATTTCCAGATTGATAATCTACTTGAACAGAAGGAATATTCTCTAACATTTGTAACGAATTTGTTCCTGCAGAAGCCAAATCTTTACCAACGTTAAAAACTTTCCTGTCAATTTTTTGAACCATAGAAGAGGTTTCAGAAACTACTTCTATAGCTTTTAATTGAGTGGTGTCTTCTTCTAAGAAAATAGTATTCAAATTAAAAGCACTATTTTCTTTAGAGAACTTAATTTTCTTTTTTATGGATTTGTATCCAATAAATTGAATGTCGATAAACAAAGAGTCTAAAGGAAGTTTTTTAATATTAAATTTTCCGTTTTTATCGGAAATTCCGCCAGAAACAATTTCTTGTTTAAAGTTTTTGCAAATAATATTTACATAGGGAAAAGGCTGTTTCGTTTTGTTGTCTAATATTTTACCGCTCAAAATTCCAACACCTAATTTTGTGTCATTTTTTTGTGAGAAAATAGTTAAAGAACAAAAAAGAAGCAAAAACGCGATTCGTTTCTTCATTGTAGGGTTTTTAAATTTTACATAGCATTATGAATCCTAAATGTAGGTAAAATTTTTAACAAAAAAAACCGAAGTGAAAACTTCGATTTTTTTTATTTTAATTTAAGAAATTTGTTGCTATTTAGTTAAAAACCAGCTCCACCTTCTTTAATATTATCATCACGTTGTCTTCTTTGTTTTGCTTTATTTTTTCCACTACCAAATCTGTAGTTAAAACCAATATAAGCAGTCTGACTTTCCCAATTAAATTGACCATTTTGTACAAAAGGATTTTCAGAATTAAAAGCAAATTTCATACCTCTAAAAATATCATTAACTCTAAAATTTATACTTCCTTTTCCGTCGAAAACTTGCAGACTAGCACCAGTATTTACCATCCACATGTTTTCTGTTTTCCATTGAATATCTTCTTGTGGTCCTCTGTACATTGCAAATAATTGGATGTTTACCCTTTTAGAAACTTTAAAATTATTGCTAACTCTTGCATTAAAAACTTCGTTGGTAACTTCTATTCTTTGTGCATTTGCGTTTACTAAATCTACTGTTCCAAATTGTTTTTGCGAGTAGAAATCCATACTAGAATTTACTCTCCACCAATTTGCAATTTTATAATTTAAAGAAAATTCTAATCCGTAAGCACTTGTGTCTTCAAAATTTGTCCAAGATAAAACCTGTTTTACATTCGAAGGATCATTTGGATCTTTGTAAGTTACACGTGAAATATTATCGTTAATGGCTCTATAGAAAGTCCCAAAAGTAACAGAACCATTCTTAATTTGACGTGTATAATTTGCTTCAAAAGAGTTGGTAAACTGTGGCAGAAGATCTGCATTTCCAATAGAAGTAATTAAAGGTGTACTCCATTCTCTAATTGGATTTACTTGAGAAATTCCAGGTCTATCTACTCTTCTACTATAACTTAATTGATACTGATTTTTATCAGAAGGATTAAAAGTAAAAAACGCGGAAGGATACACACTAAAAATATCTTGTTTTACATTTTCTGAAGGATTTCCATCGCGATTAAAATTTCCTTCTGCTTTAAATTGTTCGAAACGAGCACCCAATTGCATGGTTACTTTTCCAAATTGATGCCCATAATTCGCATATGCAGAATATATTTTTCTTCCATAGTCAAAATCCGAATTTCCCAAAGGTTGTATTGTAGAATTTCCTTGATTATCGAAAACAATTTCATCTTGATTGGTAATATTTATGTTCGAAGTATTGTCTTCTCTATATTCCAAACCAAATTCTAATTTCCCTTTTTCTGAAACAGGATTTGTATAATCTACGTTTAATAATGTATTGTTACTCTTGTTTGTAATATCATTAAAGAAGTTTAATACTTTAAAATCTGCGTCGTTCGAGTTTTTCGTCAAATCTTTATTTTCTGCATCTTCAGGAGCTCTAGTATTAGAATATGTTGCTTCAAATTCTAAATTATGCCCTTCTTTTTCAAACTCTCTTTTGTAATTTACATTATAAGCTCCAGTTTGGTTGTTTTGTAACTGAACGTTTGGTGCGTTCGAAATTGTTGTGCCATTTTCTGTAACTAAAGTTCTTCCATTTCCATCTCCATCAAACCAATTCTGAGTCGTGTAAAAGGAAAGTGTATTTTTCTTATCTAAGTAAATATCTGCTCCAGCTTTTATCAAATGAGATTGATTATCGTTTTGAAAAATAAAATCTTGTAATCTATTTACAGTTGGTCTATTTACAAAACCATAATTGTAATTATTTCCTCCATTATAACCATAATTTCCAAAGAAATTTACTTTCCCAGTTTTATAGTTCATGTTGGTAGAAGCATTGTAACGAACATAATGCCCAGCAGTAATTCCAGTATCAACAGAGCCATTAAAGCCCATGTTTGCGTTTTTATTTAAAATGATATTAATAATTCCACTCATTCCTTCTGGATTGTATTTTGCAGAAGGATTTGTAATTAGTTCAATACTTTTTATAGATGTAGAAGGGATTTGTTTCAACAATTGAGCAGCAGAAATATTTGTTGGTTTTCCGTCCACTAAAACACGAACATTATCATTTCCACGCAAACTAATACCTCCTGTTTGGCTATCTACGCTTACAGATTGTACATTATTTAAAAGTTCGGAAGCTGTGGTTCCTGTTGCAGTTAAATCTTTACCAACATTAATTACTTTTCTATCTACTTTCTGTACAACTTGCGAAGTTTCTGCTCTAACCACAATTTCATTTAATTGAGCACTGTCTTCAGAAAGTGATATGGTTCCTAAGTCAACTTTATTATTTTTATTAGAGATTTCTATTTTAGTTGAAAATGTTTTGTAACCAATAAATTGAACTTCCACCAAACTATTTCCTTCAGGAATGTCTTTGATGTTAAAAAGTCCGTTTTCGTTCGTAATTCCACCAGTAAGTATTTTTTTTGCAAAATCTCTCACGACAATATTTACATAAGGTAAAGGTTCATTGGAGATTTTATCCACGACTTTTCCAGAAATTGTTCCCGGTTTTAATAATTTATTTTTCGGCAATTGAGCTTGTAGAGTTATGGAAAAACAAAACAGTACAAGAAGTAGTAAATTTTTCATTTTTGGTTGATTATTAATTTGATTGATACATTATAGACGTCTCATTTATTATATTTGTTACTTTATTTAACTGTCTTTAACACTTAATTAACAAATGAAAAAGAAAACCTTAGTTTTAGGAGCTTCCCTAAATGAAAACAGATATTCGAATATTGCCATTAAAAGATTAAGAGGAAAAGAAGTTCCAGTAGTAGCAATAGGTTTACGAGTTGGAGTAGTAGCAGATGTAACAATTGCAACTGAAAAAGTAGATTTTAAAGATATTAATACAGTTACTTTATATCTAAATCCAACAAGACAAGTTGCTTATTACAATTATATAATTAGTTTAAAACCGAAAAGAGTTATTTTTAATCCAGGAACAGAAAATATGGATTTTATAAAATTATTAAAAGAAAATAATATCGAGTCAGAAATTGCTTGTACATTGGTTTTGTTGAGTACGAATCAGTATTAGGCTTTGCTACTCAGCCAAAAACACTTTCCCAGGTTCTGCTAACGAAACATTATTAAAAATTACAGAAGCTTCTTTTTGAAAAAGAGAAATGTCTTTATATCTACCAGAATAATGGCCAACAATTAGTTCGCCAACATTTGCATCTTTCGCAATTTGTGCTGCCTCAACAGAAGTAGAATGTTTGGTTTTTTTTGCTAAATCTTTTCTATCTGCTAAAAATGTAGCTTCATGATATAATAAATCTACATTTTTTATAATGGGAACAATATCTGGTTTGTAGCTTGTATCACTACAAAAAGCGTAGCTCAAAGGTTTTTTAGGGTCTAATGTTAATTCGGAATTTGGAATGACTTCACCATTTGATAAAACCACATCTTTACCAGCTTTTATGTTTAAAAAATCTGCTTTTCCAATTTCGTTGTAACCGCTAATATTTAGCATATTTAATTTTCGAGTTTTTTCTTTTTCTGTAAATAAATAGCCATTTGTGTAAACTCTGTGATGTAATGGAATAGTACGAACGATTACTTTATCGTCTTCGAAAATAAGTTCGCTTTCATTGGAAGATAATTCGTGAAAAATCATGTTAAATTTCGCATGAGATTCAGATATTTTTAGCATTTGTAAAGTTGCCTTTTTTATACCTTTTGGACCAAAAATATGCATTTCTTTTTCTCTACTTAACATACCATAAGTAGAAAGTAAACCAACCAAGCCGTAAAAATGGTCTCCATGTAAATGAGAAATAAAAATATGATCGATTTTAGAAAAACCAACTTTATATTTTCGCATTTGACGTTGTGTACCTTCTCCACAATCTATTAAAAAGTGTCGATTATTTATTTCTAAATATTGTGATGTTGGAAATGCGTTTACTCTTGGAGTTGCAGAATGACAGCCTAAAATTGTTAAGTTTAAACTCATTTAATAACAAAACGTTTAGAAATTACTTTCTTTTTGTCTTGAATACTATAAATATACATTCCTGTAGCTAAATCGTCTTTATAAAACTGGAAACTATTTTTGCCTTTTACAGTTTTATAAGTTTTCTTAAAAACTGTTTTTCCTAAAACATTTTTAACGGTAAATTTTACAGAAGAAATAGCTTTAGAATTAAACGATATTTTTGTGGAATTTGTAAATGGGTTAGGTGCAGCAGATAAAACATCTATCGATTTTTCTTGGGAAAAACCTACAAATGAAAAACTTAAAAATAAAATAAAAAGTATTTTTTTTACCATATATTTTCTTTTAAAATCCTAATTCTCTTTCGATGTTTTCCATTTCTAATATATCTTCTGCCTCAATTAGAGTTGGCACAATATTCAATTGTTCTGGAAGTTCATCAACATTTACAACTGAATTTATGATAACAAAAGATGTACCATTGTTGTTTTTTTGTTCAGCTATTTTCAAAAATAATAAAAAATCTTCAGTAGATATGTTAATTTCATCAGAAATATGTAAAACTAAATGCTCTTTTTCGAATTCTTTTTCTTTTTGTAAAAACGCGTTATAAAACTCTTTAAATGAATTTTCATCCGAAGAAATTAAAATATACTTTTCTTTTTTATCAACTTGCATACTATCTTTTAATTTGTTGCGCCAATAAATAGATAACTGCCATTCTAACAGCAACACCGTTTTCAACTTGATTCAGAATAATACTTTCACTTGAATCTGCAACATCACTTGTAATTTCTACACCTCTATTAATTGGTCCTGGGTGCATGATTACAATTTTCTTGCCAAGATTGTCTAAAATCTCTTGATTTATTCCAAAAAGTTGTGTGTATTCTCTGGTTGATGGAAAATATTTAATATCCATTCGTTCATGCTGTACACGTAAAACATTCGCAACATCACACCATTCCAAAGCCTTTTTTAAATTAGTTTCCACTTCTACTCCCAAACTCGAAATGTATTTAGGAATTAACGTTGTTGGCCCACAAACCTTTACTTCTGCTCCTTGTAATTTTAGTGCAAATATGTTCGAAAGTGCAACTCTAGAATGTAAGATATCTCCAACAATTACAATTTTCTTTCCCTTTACTGTGCCTAATTTTTCACGAATAGAATACGAATCTAATAAGGCTTGTGTTGGGTGTTCGTGCGTTCCATCACCAGCATTTATAATTTTGGCATTTACGTGTTTCGATAAGAAAACACCTGCACCCACATTTCCATGACGCATTACAACAATATCTACTTTCATCGAAAGAATATTGTTTACAGTATCTATTAAGGTTTCTCCTTTTTTAACAGAAGATTGCCCTGCAGAAAAATTAATAACATCTGCAGAAAGTCGTTTTTCGGCAAGTTCGAAACTCAATTTTGTACGTGTACTATTTTCAAAAAATAAATTGGCAATGGTAATATCTCTTAATGAAGGCACCTTTTTAATAGGTCTGTTAATCACTTCTTTAAAATGATCGGCAGTTTTAAAAATAACATCTATGTCATTAGGGTTTAAGTATTTTATTCCTAATAAATGTTCTACACTTAATTCTTGCACATCATTTTATTTAAGTTAAACAATATCATGTATTTTTTGTTCTATTCTTTCGATTCTATATAAACTGCATCTTTTTTATGCGTTTTTTTCCAAGTAACCAAAACTTTTTCTTCGTTAATTGCATCTACTTGTCTGCCTCTATAATTTGGCTGAATTGGTAAATGTCTGCTAAAGCGTCTGTCGATTAACACTAATAACTCAATACTTTCTGGTCTTCCATACGATTGAATCGCAGTTAAAGCAGCTCTAATACTTCTTCCTGAGAATAAAACATCGTCTATAATTACGACTTTTTTATCTTCTATTAAAAAGTTCATTTGCGTTTTTTCAGCCGCCAAAGGCTTGTCTTTTCTACGGAAATCGTCTCTGTAAAAAGTAATATCTAATAAACCTAACTCCAGTTCTTTGATATTGTATTCATTTTTTAACAATTCTGCCAATCTTTCGGCCAAAAAAGTTCCTCTTGGTTGTAAACCAATGAGCACAGTATTTGAGAAATCGTTATGATTTTCGATTAGCTGACATGCCAAACGATGAAGAATAATTTCAATATCTTTTGAGTTAAGTAAGGTTTTTCTGCTCATAAGAATCCCATCAATTTGGTTGATAGTTATTGAAAATCAAAATTAATGTAAATAAACGTATGTGCAAAATTTATACGTTACTAAATGCAAATAATGGGTTTTGTTAATTAAATTGTTGAAAACAATTGCTTTCAAATTAAAAGTGTTCTAAGACTTGTAGTACATTTAAGTATTCATTCAAATATCTTAATTATGTCTTTATTAAAATTTGAATCTATGTTAAAAACCAACAGCGTTTTCTTTTTCGATTTAGTCGAATTTGAAGAAATTGTTGTCCATTATTTAGATGTCGGAAAAATATCCCTTGCAAAAAAAGCGATAAAGCTTGGTTTGGAACAGCACCCTGCATCCGTAGATTTAAAATTACTAAGAGTAGAGATTCATTTGTGTGATAATGAGTTAGATGCAGCTTCGAAGTTATTAAAAAAAATTGAGCTTTTAGAACCCAATAACGATGAGGTTTTTATCCAAAAAGCAACGATTCAATCTAAAAAAGGCTTACACAAAGAAGCAATTATTCAGCTTAAAAAAGCGTTAACATTAACGGACGATAAAGCAGATATTTGGTCGTTAATGGGTATGGAATATTTGTATTTAGATGCATTTGAGAATGCACGTTTAAACTTTGCAAAGTGTATAGAAGTAGATTATGAAGATTATTCTGCACTTTATAACATTGTGTATTGTTTCGATATGGAGAAGCAACATGAAGAAGCCATAAAATATTTAGATACCTATGTAGATATTAATCCTTATTGCGAAGTTGCTTGGCACCAATTAGGAAGACAGCATTTTATTTTAGAAAACTACAAACAAGCGTTAATTTCTTTTGATTATGCAGTTTTAATTGATGAATTTTTTATTGGAGGATATTTAGAAAAAGCAAAGACTTTAGAAGAATTAGGAAACTACCAAGAAGCGATAGATAATTACTTAATTACATTAGAATTAGACGATCCTACAGCATTTGCATATCTTAGAGTTGGTGAATGTTATGAGAGGTTATTAAAATTTGAAGAGGCAATCTCTTATTATAAAAAGGCAGTTCACGAAGATCCTTTATTAGATAAAGGTTGGGTTTTGTTAACGAACTTGTATTTCGAACAGGAAAATTATCAAAAAGCAGCCTATTATATTTCTAAAGCATTAAAAATTGAAGATGAAAACCCTATTTATTGGAGACGATATTCAGAAATTAATTTAAAATTAAGCTTTTTCGAAGAAGCCGTTTCTGGGTTTCGAAATTGTTTAAATTTAGAAGATAATTCACCAGAAATTTATCTAGGTTTAGCAGATGTTTTATTATTTTTAGGAGAATTTAATGATGCTTTAAAGGTTATTTTAGAGGCTCAAAAAACGTACAAAGATTTTGCAGAATTCGAATATCGATTGGCAGGTTTATTTTTTATATTGAATAAAGAAAAATATGCTTTTAGCCATTTAATAAATGGAATGAAAATCGATTACGAATATAGTAGGGTTTTGAGTGATTTGTTTCCAACAGTTTATGAAAGCAAAAAGATTAAAAAATTATTAAAAGATTTTAAAAAAGCGACAGAATAGTATTCCTTTTTTTATAAAATAGAAAAACCTGAATTGTAAAATTCAGGTTTTTGTTTTTTATAAACTTTGTAAAGTTATTTTCTAATAATCTCTCCACAACCAATTCTAGGGCCAGCTGCTCCAGAAGGTTGAGAACTAAAATCATCTGGTCCTTCATGAATAATAATTGCATGACCAACTACATTTTTATTGGTATCTTTTCCACCAACAGACCATAAGTTCGTTTCTCTTTCAATAGTACCTTTACCATCTGCACCAACAATTAAATTACCAATATCTCCAATATGAAAAGGTTCTTCCATCCATTTTCCGTGGTTTTTATCAGTTGGATTCCAATGTCCGCCAGCAGATTTTCCATCAGGTGCAGAACAATCTCCAATTGCATGAATATGTATTGCGTGGTTTCCCTCAGATAATCCAGCTAATTCTGCTTTCATAGTTACAGTTCCATTCTTTTCTGTAAATGTTACAGTTCCAGAAACATTGCTTCCGCTTTTTGCTTCAATAGTTGCAACTGCTTTTTTCTCATCAGAATTACAAGAAGCAAATAATGTTATTGCAAATACTAAAATTCCTATTTTCTTTAAATTTTTCATAAGTTTAATTTTTAATTATTTTCTATTTGGGTACCAATTCCACTGAACAACTTCAATAGAATTATCTTTTTCGTTTACAATTTCTTTAAATTTTTCTACATCACTTAAACCTTCAGTTCCTCTGTAGTGATAAGGGAAAACTTGTTTTGGTTTAAATGCTAAAACAGCATCTGCAGCACTTTCAACTGTCATTGTATAAGGTAAGTTCATGCAAACAAAAGCTTTGTCGATATTTTTTAAATTACGCATTTCTGGGATGTCTTCTGTGTCTCCAGAAAAATAAATACGCTCGTTATTAATTGTTAAAACATATCCATTTCCCCTTCCTTTTGAGTGAAACTTTAATGCTTCTTCTCTTAAATTATACATAGGTATCGCTTCAATTTTAAAATTGTCAAAAGACTTTTCTTCACCATTATTTATAACAATTATTTCTTTTGCTTTTATGTCTTTCAACTTTTCTGCAACCGCTTTTGGTGCAATAATTTTGGTTGTTGTTAAATCTAAACCTTCCAGCGTTTTTAAGTTCATGTGATCTCCATGAATGTCGGTAATTAAAGTATAGGTTGGTTTTTTAAAATCGGCAAAGGCTTCCTTACCTCCAGTTGGATCTAAATAAATAGTTTCTTCATTAAAAGAAATGATGGCAGTCGCATGAGAAATAGGTGTTATTTCTGCAGAAGAGTTAGTTTCTTTTTCAGATACTGCTATTGAATCATTATTATTTTTAGATTCTTTCTTGTTTTTACAAGATGTTGAAACAAAAAGAATTAATAAAAAACTGGTAAAGAATATTTTTTTCATAAGTATTGCAATTTAGTAAGTTGTTCCAAAGATAAAAAACAAGAAATTGATATTGTGTTAACATAATTTTAAATCTTTATAAAAGCTTCATAAATGTTTTGTTAAAGAATGCTTTAATACACTGTTGAAAACTATATTTTTTTTATCTTTAAAAATTAATTGACTTCATAATGAATTTAGAAAAATATAAGGTTTCCAAGAAAATAAAACTACAAGATTTTGAAACAAAAGAAGTAGTTGATAATGCTGAAAAAGAACTCAAAAAATTGCGTAAAAAGCTCAGTAAAATTCAGAATAAAATGTATGCTGAAGGTAAATTCGGAGCTTTAATTTGTATTCAAGGAATGGATACTGCTGGTAAAGACAGCTTAATTCGTGAAGTTTTTAAAGATGTAAACGCACGTGGAGTAATAGTGCACAGTTTTAAGGTACCAACAGAATTAGAGTTAAAACACGATTTTTTATGGAGACATTATATTGCATTACCAGCAAAAGGAAAATTAGGAGTTTTTAATAGAACACATTACGAAAATGTGTTGGTTACAAGAGTACATCCAGAATATATTTTGGGAGAAAACATTCCAAATATAAAAAGTGTAAACGATATTAATGATGATTTTTACCACGATAGAATGGAAAGAATCAATCAGTTTGAAAACCATTTGGCAAAAAACGGAACCATTGTTTTAAAATTCTTTTTAAATTTATCTAAAGAAGAACAAAAAAATAGATTATTAAGAAGATTAAATCTACCAGAAAAAAATTGGAAATTTTCTGAGGGAGATTTAAAAGAACGCAAATTGTGGGACAAATATCAAGATTGTTACGAAGATGTTTTAAATAGAACTTCAAAAAAAAATGCACCTTGGTTTGTAGTTCCTGCAGACGATAAACCTTCTGCTCGTTTAATTTTGGCAGAAATATTAGTAGAAGAATTTAAAAAATACGATTTTAAAGAACCTGTTTTATCGAAAAAAGTAGCAGATAGAATAGACGAATTTAAAGCACAATTAAATAACGAATAAACATAAAAGTTCAAAATTTTGAATTCAAAATTCAAAGTTGAGCAAAAACCTTAAATATTAAATTTTGAATTTAAAATTAGAAAAGCCTATTGTATTCTTCGATTTAGAAACAACTGGTGTAAATATTGCCACAGATAGAATCGTAGAAATTGCAATTTTAAAGGTATTTCCAAACGGAAATAAAGAAAGTAAAACTTGGTTGGTAAATCCAGAAATAGAAATACCACAGGGAGCAACAGACGTACATGGAATAACCAATGAAAAAGTGGTAACAGAACCTACTTTTAAAGAATTAGCTCCAGAAGTAAGTAAAATGATTGAAGGTTGCGATTTGGCAGGCTTCAATTCTAATAGATTTGATATTCCTTTATTGGCAGAAGAATTAATGCGTGCAGGAATCGATTTTGATATGAAAAATAGAAAAGCGATTGATGTGCAAGTTATTTTTCATAAAAAGGAGCAAAGAACATTAAGTGCTGGTTATCAATTTTACTGTGGAAAAGAATTGGAAGGAGCTCATGGAGCAGAAGCAGATACGAATGCAACTTACGAAATTTTATTAGCTCAATTGGATAAATACGACGATATAGAAAATTCTGTAGATGCTTTAAGTGAATTTTCAACTCATGGAGTAAGAGCAGATTTTGCTGGTTTTATTTTAATGAATGATGAAAAACAAGAAATTTTCTCTTTCGGAAAATACAAAGGAAGAACAGTAGAAGAAGTTTTTAAAGAAAATCCAGGGTATAATAATTGGATTCAGAATGCAGATTTTCCTTTATACACCAAAAAGGTTTTAAAAGAAATTAAAGAAAGAATGTCTGCACCAAAAGACACAATGTCGGAAGCTGATAAATTACAAGCTTTACAGCAGAAGTTTAATTTAAGATAGATTTTAAGGTTTTTAGAAAATGGTTTTATAAAAGCCAAATTGTCTTAAAATCGAACATTTTAAAATAGCTAAGAATATGTTTACAGAATATAAAAATTTACCAAATAATTCCAGAGTTTGGATTTATCAAGCTGACAGAGAATTTACAGCAGATGAAGTTACAGTAATTTCAGAGAAAGCAGAGAATTTTATAAACCAATGGACACGTCATGGAGACGATTTAAAAGGTTCGTTTACGATAAAATACGATCAGTTTTTGGTGTTGGCAGTAGATGAAAGTTTTAATAATGTTTCTGGTTGTTCTATAGATAGTTCTGTACGTTTTGTACAAGAATTAGAAAAAGAATTAAAAGTAGATTTAATGAATAAAATGAATGTTACTTTTAAAGATAATGAACATATTAATATGGTTAGATTAGCTGATTTTCAGCAATTTGCTAAAGAGAAGAAAATAACTTCGGAAACGATTGTGTTTAATAATATGGTAGATACAAAACAAGATTTCGAAACACTTTGGGAAGTTCCTGCAAAAGAAAGCTGGCACAAACGTTTTTTGGTATAACTATTGATTTTAAATTATTAGAATTAACCTGCAAGTAAGTTGCGTTAAGGATAGAGCGGTTTGTTTGAGCTCTTTTTTAGGTGTCAGTTCGAGTAATTCTGCTTTTTTGCAGAATTGTATCGAGAACAAACCTAAAAAAAGCGAGTAGCGAAAGCCTGTTAAAACGCCCAAAAAATACATTAAAAAAAATATTTAAAAAAGAATGAAAAAAAAGTTAGCACTTATATTATTTACACTATTTGTATCGTATTCAAACGCACAAACTGTAGATCCGCTTTTAACAAAAGATGTGGAAGCACAAAGGGTTTGGGTAGATAGTCTATTAACAAATATGACGATTGATGAGAAAATTGGTCAGTTATTTATGGTGCAAGCCTATTCTAATTTAGATAAAAAACATGAAGATTTTATTACGGAAATGATTACCAAATATCATGTAGGTAATTTAATTTTTATGCAGGGAACTCCAGAAAAACAGGCGGAGTTGAATAATAAATATCAAGATTCGGCAAAAGTACCTTTGTTAATTGGTTTCGATGGAGAGTGGGGTTTAAATATGCGTTTAGATAATACGTATAAATTCCCTTGGAACATGACTTTGGGTGCCATTAGAAACGATTCTTTAATTCGAGAATTTGGAGCGCAAGTAGGTAAGCACTGCAAACGATTAGGAATTCATGTAAATTTTGCACCAGTTGTAGATGTAAATGTAAATCCTGAAAACCCAATTATTGGAAATCGTTCTTTTGGAGAAAGCAAAGAAAATGTAACCGAAAAAGCAATTGCTTTTACAAAAGGAATGCAAAGTTATGGAGTTTTGGCAAACGCCAAACATTTTCCAGGGCATGGAGATACAGCATCCGACTCTCACCACACTTTACCCGTTTTAAATTTCGATAAAGCAAGATTAGATTCCATAGAATTATATCCTTACAGAAAAATTTTCGATGCTGGTGTAGCCAGTGTAATGACTGCGCATTTGAATATTCCAAGTTTAGAGCCAAATACAAGTCTGCCAACTTCGCTATCTAACAATGTAGTTACAAAATTGTTACAACAAGAATTGGGTTTTAATGGCTTAATTATTACAGATGGTTTAAATATGAAAGGCGCTACAAATTATGCAACATCTGCAGAAGTAGATTTGGCAGCGATTCAAGCAGGAAACGATTTGTTATTAATACCACAAGATGTGCCAGCATCAATTGCGTTGTTTAAAAAAGCAATTGAGTTAAAAACACTTACAGAAGAACGCATAGATTTTTCCGTTAGAAAAATTTTAAAAGCAAAATATTGGGCGGGTTTAAACAATTACAAACCTATTAAACAGGAACACATTCACGAAGATTTAAATGCTGTTGAAGATGAGTTGTTACACAGAAAATTGATTAAAAATGCACTTACAGTTGTAAAAAACGTAAATGGGAACATTCCTATTAGAAATTTAGAAAACAAGAAAATTGCTTATGTAAAATTAGGCGATGCAGAAAACGATTCTTTCGTGAATATGCTTAAAAATTACACGAAATTAGACGTAATTTCAGATAATAATTTAGCAGGAATTACTAAAAAATTGAAGCCTTACAATTTTGTAATTATCGGTTTTCATAAATCCAACGATCATCCTTGGAAAAGTTACAAATTTACCGATAAAGAATTAGTTTGGTTGCAAGAAATTGCACGACAAAAAGTGGTTGTTTTAGATGTTTTTACGAGCCCTTATAGTTTGTTGCAATTAAAAAGTTTTACGAATATAGAAGGCCTTGTAGTTTCTTATCAAAATAGTAAATTATCGCAAGAATTATCTGCACAAATGTTATTTGGAGCTTTTGATGCAAAAGGAAAATTACCAGTATCTATTGGAGAAAACTTTAAAGAAGGCACAGGTTTAGTAACTAGTAAACTAAGTAGATTCCAATATACAATTCCAGAAGAAGTTGGTTTGTCTTCCAAAAAATTGGCAATTATAGATCAGTTTGCAGATACTATTTTAAAAGAGAAAATGGCGCCAGGTTTTCAAGTATTTGTGGCAAGAAAAGGAAAAGTTGTTTTGCAGAAAAGTTATGGATATCATACCTATGATAAAACATTTAAAGTTAAAGATTCCGATTTATACGATTTAGCTTCTCTAACAAAAATATTAGCATCTTTACCATTAATTATGAAGGCAGAAGAAGAGCATAAAATGCCATTATCTGCAAGTTTAAGAGATATTTTGCCAAGTTTTAGTAATTCTAATAAAGGTGGAGTTACTGTAAAAGAAATTTTATCTCATGTTGGTCAGTTAAAAGCGTGGATTCCTTTTTACATAGGTACCCAAGACAGTATTACAGGAAAAAATTTACCGACATTTTATGGAAATAAGAAATCGAATAAGTTTCAAATAAAAGTTGCGGAAAAATTATTTATTACTAAAAGTTATAAAGACAGTATTTATAAATATATAAAAGTAGCCGACCAAAGAGAAATGGCTGGTTATAAATACAGCGATTTGGGTTATTATTTGTTTAAAGAAGCTCTGGAAGTTAAATACCAGAAACCGCTAAATAAATTAGTAGACGAAACTTTTTACCAATCTTTAGGAGCAGATAGAACCACTTATTTACCACTAGAAAAATTTACAAGAAACGATATTGTACCCACAGAAATAGACGATTATTACAGAAACCAATTATTGCAAGGTTATGTACATGATATGGGTGCAGCAATGTTGGGTGGAGTAGCAGGTCATGCAGGTTTGTTTGCTAATTCTAACGATGTTGGTAAAATAATGCAAATGTATTTACAGAAAGGTTTTTATGGAGGTAAACGCTATTTAAAACCAGAAACTATAGACAAGTTTAATACGCGTTATTATGCAGACAAAAAAGTTCGTAGAGGTTTAGGCTTCGATAAACCACAACTAAATCCAGATATTAAAGCCACCTGTGGTTGTGTTTCCGACATTAGTTTTGGGCATTCTGGTTTTACAGGAACTTACACTTGGGCAGATCCAGAAAGCGAAATCGTATATGTGTTTTTGTCTAACAGAGTTTTTCCACATATGGACAATCGAGGTTTGATTAAGAGTAACATGCGTACAAAAATCCAGCAAGCAATTCAAGATGCGATTATAGAATAATTCAACTATTATTTTTATCCGAATCTTTTTATCAATTTTTTTTGAAGCTATTTCCTGCTTTCGTTACTCGCTTTTTATCTCTTTCCAAGAGATAAAAGAGCTCAAACAAGCCACTCAATCAAGGCTAGACTTGTTTGCTAACTTCCGCTAATTCTTTGTGCTTTTTTGCATTTGTAGGAGCTAATTTCGTATATAACAAAATTAAAAATGCAGAAACCGAGAAGTAGAAAAAACCGACTAAATTTCCATAAAAAATGCTTACAATATATCCTTGCAAGCCATAAAAAATCGTGCAGGAAGCATAGTTTAAACTGAATCGAAACGTATCTATAAACTCAATTTCATCAATTTTTTTAGAAGCTTTTTTCCAAATTAAAAAAGGAATAAAACTATTTATAATGATTATATAGAGTAATGGTTTTAAGTAATTCTTTTTAGGATTTTTTTTCTGTGGGAACAATTTATTTTCAATCATTTTATTTACAGCAACCACATTTGTAAAATCTACTTGTGCATTATTTAATTGTTGCAGAGTTTGCTCGTAATTATCATCATCAGGAATGTAAACTGTTAATTTTTTTAATTGCTCAGTAACTTTACCTTTTAAAATATTAATAGATTTTGCAGGAGTATTTGCTTCAAAAATTTCTCTAGTAGGAATTGGTTTTCCATAATTTACACAAACTTTTGCTGGAAAATCAGATATATGTTGGTAGGTAATTCCTACAGGAACTACTTTAATATCTAAATTCGGGTGTTTTTCTAAAGCACCAGAAACAATTCTTGTAAACCCCTTACTTAAAGGTCTTATAGTTCTTTTTTTATCATGACTTCCTTCAGGGAAAATCATTAAAGTTTCTCCTTTCGCCAAAATATGATAGCATTTTTCGAATATTTCTTGATTGTTAGATAGTTGCTTTATACCATCTCTAATTCTATAAATGGGCATTAAATACAAAGATTCTAAAATCTTTTTAACCATAGGATTTTTAAAAGAAGCGGCCCTTACCAAAAAATGATTTTGACGAGAATTTGTAGTCGTTACATATAAAGGATCTACCAATCCATTTGGATGGTTTACAGCAAACAAAACAGCGCCTTTTTTCGGGATGTTTTTTCTACCTAAAACAGTAATTTTTTTAGTGTAGAAAAAGAGTCCGAATTTTATATAAGACCAAACTAGCGTAAACCAAGCTTTCTGAATCATAAGTTTTGCATTTGTTTTACTGGAATCTTATTTTTAGGTTTTCTTCCCCAATAAGTGGCCAAAAGAATTCCTGAAAATACATCCCAAATTCCCCAAAAAGCAGCCAACAAAGCCATGCCACCTAAACCATCAAAAAATCCAAAAATTAATAGCAAACCTAAGCCACCATTCTGAATTCCTGTTTCCATAGAAATAGTTTTGGTGTCTCTTTTATTTAATCCGAAAGATTTTGCAGTAACAAAACCGAGTATAAAAGCAAAAATATTATGGAAAATAACCAAGAAAATTACATGATGAATATGGTTCATAAAAACATCTAAATTCTGAGAAAAAGCAATAAAAATTAATGCGATAAACACCAACATAGACAATGGTTTTAAAACTTTCTCTATTTTATCTGCCATTTCAGCATGGTAATGTTTAATTAGCATTCCAAAGAATAGCGGAATTCCTAAAATTAAAGAAACGAGTTTTAATAAATCTACCCAATTTAATTCGACAGTTTTTAAAATTTCGTTTGTAGGTTCATACATACTACCCCAAAACTGCAAATTAAAAGGTGTCATAAAAATGCAGATTAGTGTTGCAAACGCAGTTAAACTTACGGATAATGCTGCATTTCCACCAGCCATCTTACTAAAAAAATTAGAAACATTTCCTCCAGGACACGCTGCAATCATCATCATTCCTAAAGCAAAACTTGGGTGTGGTTTTATAATTAAAATTGCTAAAAAAGTAAATGCAGGCAACAGAATAAACTGAGATAAAACTCCAACAAAAAGAATTTTCGGATTTTTTAATAACCTTTTAAAATCGTCCACAGAAATTCCCAAAGCCACCCCAAACATAATTATGGCAATAGCAATGTTTAAAACCCATAAACCACTGGAATCGAAGTTTATTTTTATGGAATCTATATCAATTTGGTCTTGCATGTTTTTTTAAGTTTCAAGGTTTCACAGTTTAGATTTATCAACTGCTAAAAAAAAGCCCATTTCGAAATGGCATTTATCTTTTAATATATTATTTCTACTAATTACTCCCAACTCCCAATTTCAAGCTCCCAACTTCAACCTTCCAACTCCCAACTTCAACCTTCCAACTCCCAACTAATTTTTAAACGCGTACTCAATAATATTCGCGCCCATTTTCAAGGCTATATCTCGAACACTTTTAGGATTGTTATGTATAATTTCATCTTCCCAACCATCACTTAAATCGGTTTCGTAATCATAAAAAACAAGTAGTCTACCTTCATAGAAAATACCAAAACCTTGTGCAGGTTTTTTATCATGTTCGTGAATTTTCGGAATTCCGTTCGGAAATTTAAAAGTCTGATTATAAATAGGATGATTGCTAGGGATTTCTTGAAACTCTAATTTTGGAAATACTTTTTTTAGTTCGGCTCTAATAAATTTATCCAAACCATAATTATCGGAAATATGTAAAAAACCACCAGAAATCAAGTAATTTCTTAGGTTTTCGGCTTCATCATCAGAAAAATAAACATTTCCATGACCTGTCATAAAAACCATAGGAAAGTTAAAGATATCTTGACTCCCAACTTCTACTGTTTGCGGAATTTTAGCAATGTTAGTTTTAATGTTTGTATTGGCAAAGTCCACCAAATTAGGAATTGCAGTAGGATTCGAATACCAATCTCCACCACCATTGTATTTTAAAATGGCAACATCTTGCGCATTTATTGTAAAAAATAAAAAAGTAAAAAAGATACTTAGAATCTGCTTCATAAATTATTCTCAATAGAATTTGAAGCAAGATAATAAATTAGAATTTGAGTATTAAAAAACGATGATAAAAATTACTCGTTTATAAACGAAACAATATTTACAGCAACCAAAGCCGCAGTTTCTGTTCTTAACCTACTTTCTCCTAAAGAAATAGGAATGCATTTTTTACCCAACGCTTTTTTAATTTCTTCAGTAGAAAAATCGCCTTCAGGACCAATTAAAATTGTTGTTTTTTCTGAGGGTTTAATAACCGATTTTAATTGATTTTTCTGTTGGTCTTCACAATGTGCAATACAAAGATTACCTTCAAAATCTTGATTGATAAACTCATTAAATTTTATTGGAGCATTCAATTTTGGTAGTGTAAATTTTAAAGATTGCTTCATTGCAGACTGGATAATTTTCTCGAAACGCTCTAGCTTTACAACACGTCTTTCGGAATTGCTACAAATAATTGGTGTAATTTCATCGATACCAATTTCTGTGGCTTTTTCTAAAAACCATTCTGTTCTGTCGTTTAATTTTGTGGGTGCAATTGCAATATGTAAGTAATAAGGCCAAGGTTTTGGTTTTTCTTCGAATGAAATAATTTCGGCAAGACATTTTTTATCACTTGCAACAATAATTTTAGCATCAAAAAGAAAACCCTTTCCGTTTGTTATTTTTAAAACGTCATTTTCTTTTTTACGTAAAACACGAACAATATGTTTACTCTCAATTTTATCGAAAGTAATTTGTTGTGTCTCTGTAGAAATTTCTGAATTATAAAATAGTTGCATGCTGTTTATTCAAAGTTCTTTATTTAAAGTTCAAAGTTAGGAAAATTAGTTTCAAGGTTTCAAGGTTTCAAGGTTGAGATTTCTCTATAAAGTCGAAATGACAATTGTTGAAAAATTTTATTTTAAATTTCCATCTCCCATCTTCCATCTTCCATCTTCCATCTTCCATCTTCCATCTTCCATCTCCCAACTTCGAAGTCCCAACTTAAATACTTTTCCTATAAGTTCTTCTTCGTTTATGAGTTACAGGATCGAAATTCTCCCAAATCTTCTTAATGGCTTCATTGTCTTCTAATTCTGGTGTTCGAATGCAATTTACAATGCCTTTTTTTGCAAAAGTTTTTGTGTATTGATCGAAAATAATCGCGTGAACTCCTTTATTTTGATATTCTGGATCTACACCAATTAAATAGAAAGTAACATCTTTTGCGTTTTTTCTGGCATTTAATAAATGAAACAAACCAAAAGGAAATAATTTTCCTTTTGTTTTTTGCAAAGCTTCAGAAAAAGAAGGCATTACAATCGCAAAAGCTACTAGTTTATTATGTTCATCTACAACAAATTTAATATATTCAGGATTTATAAAACCAATATATTTCTTTTTAAAAAATGCAATCTGTGCATCAGAAATTGGAACGTAGGTAGAGAGTTTAGAATAAGCTTTGTCAAAAACTTTAAACATTTCATCTACATAAGGTAAAATATCTTTTGTTTTTGTAAAATCTAAAGCTTTTAGTTTAAATCGTCTTTTTAAAATATTTGAAATTCTATCAAAATATACGCCATCTACATTTTCGAATTTAAACTTATTTTCTAAATATTCTTTTTCTTTTACAAAACCTAAATGCTCTAAATGATCTTTGTAATAAGGGTGATTGTACCAAGTAATCATAGTTCCTAAATGATCGAAACCTTCTGTTAATACACCAGTTTTATCTAAATTATTAAACCCAATAGGCCCTTCTATATATTCTAATTTATTTTCTAAACCAATTTCTTTTACTTTTTCTAATAAAACTTTGGTTACTTCAATATCGTCAATTACATCAAACCAGCCAAAACGCATTTTTTTAATTTGTTGTTTCTCCACTTCAAACCAATTGATAATAGCTACAACTCTACCTACAATTTTACCATTTCTTAAAGCAATAAAAAATTGTGCATCTGCATTTTCGAAAACAGGATTTTTCTTTGGGTCGAAATTGTCTATTTCGTCTTTAATTATTGGTGGTACCCAATATTTATTATTCTTATAAAGTGAAAAAGGAAATGTAACAAATAGCTTCATTTCCTTTTTATTGGTTATTTTTTTTAGTGTAATCATTTAAAAACCGATTTTAATTATTACCTTTTTTCTTTTCTTGCTTTTTCATTTCCTCTTCCAACTCTTTTATTTCTCTTTCTAATTTTTCGATTTCTGTTTCTTTTTTCTTTGGTTTCGCTTGTTTTTTGCCAAATAAACGAGAGAAAAAACCACCTTCTTTGTTATTAGATTCCGATTTTCTGCTTCTTTTGGGTCTGGTTCTTATACTTTTATCTTTCTTCTTAAAAATATTAAAAAATCTGTTAAAGAAACTATTTTGCTTTTTATTATATCTTGTAATTGGTGTGTCTTTTAATGCTTGTCCATTTTCATCTAGTTCTGTATAGGAATCTTCATGATTATTAATCCTGTAAGAAACTCCTAAACCTGCGTAAAAGCCTTTTGTTCTACCTTCTAAAAGTAATCTCCCAGAAGCATTAATTTGCAAATCTCTACTATAAAGATATGCCAAACCTGTTCCTAAATTTGTGTTTGTTTGGTTTTTTTGAAATACGGTTTGATTCTCAAAAAAAGTAGACCATTGGTCGCTAAAATTTTGAGTTGCAGTAATTATGTAAGAGAATTCAGCAAAATCGCTTCCAATTTTATCATAATATACATTTGTAATTACGTTAAAATCTTTGGTTAAATTATTTTGAAGTAATACACCTACTTTTGGCGTAATTCCACCAGTTTTATAAATATCGTTTACAAAATCTGTATTCATACCTACATAAATTGCAACGGATGGTATAAGTCTTTTCGTGTCGAAAGCATGTCTTTTTCTCCAGCTTCTAACTTCTTTACTTTTATCTTCATATTCTTGTTGATACAACAAATATTTTGCTCCAATCGTCATTTTCCCAAAACCAGAAGTAAAATAATGAGATGTAAAAATATTTTTAAAAGCAACTTTATCATTTTGATACGAAAATTGGGTATTTAATTCTAATCTTTCAAGAAAAAAACTAGTTCTAAAAAGCACATCAATCCCAAAAGATTGTGGTCTAGAAAAAGTGCGTTCGATACTTGTGTTTCTATAGAATAAATTACTTTCGAATTGGTAAACACCAGTTCCTACACTATAAGGACTCTCAGAAAAACCAGGTTTGTTGGAATTTATAACATCTGTATATTGTGCATAAAACGAATGAAAACCAACCAAGAAAAATAATAAAAAAAGAGTTTTTTGGTTAGAGTTCATATAAGATGTAAAAGGTTTACAATTCGTTTTTGGCATACAACACAAACATAGAACAAAATTGCTATTTTTAAAAAGCTTTACCTACTTTTTTAGGTTTGTGAAAGTTTTATAAGTAGTTAACGTGTCAATTGTACTCAAATTGTTATTTTTGATTGATTTTTTAAATAATAATTTTAAATGGGTTTACTTAAAACACTCCTTATTATACTTGCTTTTTACTACGGATTTAAATTCTTAGCAAGACTTTTTGCACCTGTATTAATTAAGAAAGCTGCAGAAACTATGCAGAAAAAAGCAGAAGAACAGTTTCGAACTAAACAACAAAAAGAGGTTGTAAGAGAGGGAGAAACGATAATTGACAAAAAACCAATTAAGAACCAACAAAGTAAAGATTCTGTTGGCGAATATGTAGATTTTGAAGAAATAGAATAATATGAAATTGAACAAATTTTTGCCATATCTAATAGCAATCGTCATTTTTATATTGGCATCTATTATTTATTTTCATCCTGTTTTAAAAGGCGAGAAGTTAAATCAATCCGACATTACTCAGTTTCGAGGAATGGTAAAAGATATAAACGATTTTCGTGCAGAAACCAATACAGAACCTTATTGGACTGGTTCTTCCTTTAGTGGAATGCCTTCCTATTCTGTAAGTGCTTATTATCCGAATGATTTTGTAAGAAGTTTAGACAAAGTTCTTCGTTTTTTACCAAGACCAGCAGATTATACTTTCCTTTATTTTTTAAGCTTTTTTGTTTTAATGATGGCTTTAAAAGTCGATTGGCGATTGGCAATTTTAGGGTCTCTTGCTTTTGGGTTTTCTACTTATTTGATTATTATTTTTGGAGCTGGCCATAATGCAAAAGCACATGCAATCGCTTATATGCCTTTGGTTTTGGCAGGTATTATATGGGTTTTTCAAAAAAGATATGTACTTGGTTTTGTTGTTACAGGTTTAGCAATGGCGTTAGAAATTTATGCAAATCATATACAAATGACCTATTATTTAGGATTCTCGATACTAATTTTAGGGATTGTAGAACTTGTAAATGCATTAAAAGAAAAAAGGTTGTCTCCATTTATAAAACAAGCAGCTGTAATTCTTGCAGCAGTTGTTTTAGGAATTGGAGCAAATGCGCCTCGTTTAATGGCAATGAAAGAATATTCTGATGCAAGTACCAGAGGAAAATCGGAATTAACAATTGCAGTAGATGGAAGTAAAAAAGAGGCTACTAAAGGTTTAGATAAGGCATATATAACACAATATAGTTACTCTAAATTAGAAACTTTTAGTTTATTTATACCACGTTTTATGGGTGGAGGAACTGTAGAAAAATTAGGGGAGAATTCTAATTTTTATCAATTAATTGAAGCTAAAGCAGGTAAAAAAGTTGCAGACGATTATTCTGAGCAAGTGTTAACATATTGGGGAGATCAGCCGATTTTAGAGGCACCAGCATATATTGGAGCGATTATATTCTTTCTCTTTTTCCTAGGGATTTTCTTATTAAAAGGAAGATTAAAACAATGGTTGGTTGCAGCAACAATATTTTCAATAATCTTAAGTTGGGGAAGAAATTTCGATATTGTTACGAATTTCTTTATCGATTATGTACCACTTTATAATAAATTTAGAGCAGTCTCTTCCATACAAGTTATTGCAGAATTGTGTGTTCCTTTATTAGGAATCTTAGCATTAAAAGAATTTTTCTCATCAAAAGTTACATCAGAAGAAAAACTAAATGCATTAAAAAAAGCGATGTATGTTTTTGGAGGGTTAATAATTACAGGATTTATTTTGGCTCATATGTTTTCGACTTTCGAAGGTTTAAGAGATAGCAATTACGATAGTTTAGAAGGATTAAAAGATGCAATTATTGCAGATAGAAAATCGATGCTTCTAATGGATTCTTTACGTTCTTTAATTTTAGTTGGTCTCTCAACAGGAATACTTTGGATGTTTTTAAAAGGAAAATTAAAACAAAATTTTGCTATTTTAGGGTTGTTAGTTTTGGTTATTTTCGATTTAATTTCCATAGACAAGAAATATGTAAATGAAGAAGATTTTAAACAAGCAAGAAAAATTGAAAAACCATTTGTAGCTTCAGAAGCAGATAAATTAATTAACCAAGATAAAACCAATTATAGGGTAGCGAATTTTGCTACAGATCCTATGAATGATGGAACTACCTCTTATTTTCATAATTCTATTGGAGGTTATCACGCGGCAAAAATGATGCGTTACCAAGAATTATTCGATTACCAAATCGCGAAAAATAACATGGAGGTTTTAAACATGTTAAATACGAAGTATTTTATTATTCCAGATGATAAAGGAAATGTTCAAGCACAGCAAAACCAAGATGCAAATGGAAATGTTTGGTTTGTAAATTCCATTATTCCAGTAGAAACTGCAAATGCAGAAATAAAAGCGTTGGATAGTTTAAATACAAAAGAAGAAACAGTAATTCGAAATGAAGATTTTGGGAAAATTCAATTTAACAAATCTTTAGAAAGAGATTCTACAGCAGTTATAAAACTAACAAATTATAAGGTAAACGAGTTGACTTATGAATCTAAAACAACAAAAGAACAGTTTGCTGTATTTTCTGAAATTTATTACGAAAATGGTTGGAATGCATATATAGATGGTGTTTTAATGCCACATTTTAGAGTAAATTACGTGCTAAGAGGAATGGTAATTCCAGCAGGAGAACATAAAATTATATTCAAATTTGAACCGAAAGTAATCCAGCAAGGAAAAATACTTTCGCTTTCTTCTTATGGATTGTTGTTTTTAATAACCATTGGATGGTGTTTTTATGAAGAGAAAAAGAAAAAGAAATCATGAGAATTGGAATGATTTTAGATGCTCCATTTCCACCAGATCCAAGGGTTGAAAATGAAGCAGTTTCTTTAGTTAATTCCGGACACGAAGTTTTTTTATTCTGCTTAAAATATGATAATGAAAAGGATTCCGAAATTATAAACGGAATTCAAATAAGAAGATTTTCTTCCAATAAATTAGAATATAAATTGTCTGCTTTGGCATATACAATTCCAGTGTATTCTATGTTGATGAAAGCTAAAATCGATACATTCATTCAGCAAAACAAGATTGAAGCTTTGCATATTCATGATATTAGAGTTGCAGAAGCAGTATTTAAATTGAACAAAAAATACAATCTTCCAGTTGTTTTAGATTTGCATGATAATATGCCAGAGGTTATGAAATTGTATCCTCATTTGCAGAAATTCCCAGGAAAGTATATTATATCACCTAAAAAATGGAAAAAAAAGGAGGAAGAATTTATTCATAAAGCAGATAAAGTAATTTCTGTTTCTCCAGAATTTTTAGAAACTTTAAAAACTAGAATTCCTTCTTGTGAAAACAAGTTGGTTTTAGTGCCAAATACCATTAGAAAAACGTTTTTTGAAAATTATACACTTAACCATAAAATTGTAGAGAAATATAAAAACGATTTTGTATTGCTTTATTTAGGAGATACACATTTAAGAAGAGGTTTGCAGACTGCAATTAGTGCAGTAAATATTTTAAAAAACTCAATTCCGAATATTAAGCTAGTTATTGTTGGTAAAAACACAACAGACATTATTTTAATGAAGCAAGTAAAAGAGTTGGAATTGGAAAGTTTTGTCGATTTTGAAGGTTGGCAAGATGTTTCGTTATTTCAATCTTACATAATTGCTAGTGCAGTTTGTATTTCTCCTTTGCACAGAAATTTACAACACGATGTTGCATATGCAAATAAAATATTCCAATATATGAGCTTAGGGAAACCTTTGTTAGTTAGCGATGCAATTGCTCAAAAAAGACTCATTGAAAAAGCGAATACTGGTTTGGTTCATACAGAAAAAGATATCGAAGATTTTTCGAATAAAGTTTTACAATTATATAATGATAAAAAATTGAGAGAAACTTTAGGTAAAAACGGAGAAGCATTTATTAAAAATGAATTTTGCTGGGAACAAACCTCCAAAAAACTAATCGATTTATACGCAAATTTAAAAAATTGAAAGTCTTAATAATTACATATTATTGGCCTCCAGCAGGTGGTTCAGGCGTTCAACGTTGGTTAAAGTTTGTAAAATATTTACAGGATTTTGGTATTGAACCTATTGTATATACTGTTAAAGATGAAAACTATCCAAAAGAAGATAGTTCGCTAGTTAAAGAAGTTCCTAAAGGAATTACAGTTTTACAACAACCAATTTGGAATCCACAAAATGTATTATTTTGGAAGAAGAAAAACAAGGGAAATAAAGGTGTTTCGAATTTGGGTAATAATAAAATATTATCTTTTTTAAGAGGAAATATTTTTATTCCAGATCCGAAAATATTTTGGGTAAAACCTTCAGTTAAATTTCTTCAAAAGTACCTTTTAGAAAATAAAGTTGATGTGATTATTTCTACAGGACCACCTCATAGCATGCATTTAATCGCGCAGAAATTACATCAAAATAATAATATAAAATGGATTGCAGATTTTAGAGATCCTTGGACAGATTTGTATTATACAAAAGATTTTAAACAAGGTAAATTTGCTAAGAACAAAAATAAAAAGTTAGAAGAATCTGTTTTAAAAAATGCAGATTGTGTTTTAACTGTAAGTAAATCCTTAAAAAAAGAATTTGTAAAAACCGCTTTGAATGTTCAAGTAATTACAAATGGTTTTGATGATGAGGTTTTAGAAAATACTACTGTAGTTTTAGATAAAAAATTCACGATTTCTTATATTGGTCTGTTGCCAAAACAGAGTAATCCTAAATTATTGTTTAAAGTCTTGCGAAATTTATTGGAAGAAAACCAAGATTTAAAAAACGATTTGCAATTAAACTTTACTGGAGATATTGCAGATGAAGTAAAGCAAGAAATAGCAAAGAACAATTTAGTAGAATATTCGAATTTTGAAAGTTATGTTTCTCATGAGAAAGCGATTTCTCATCAGAAAAAATCTCAGGTGTTGTTATTGTTAATACCGAATGTAGCTAAAAGTGAAGGGATTTTAACCGGAAAATTATTTGAGTATTTAACAGCAAAACGACCTATCTTAGCAATGGCTAACAAAAATGGAGATTTAGCAGAAATACTAAGCGAAACAAATGCTGGAGTTGTTATAGATTATAATAATGAAGAAAAACTAAATTCAGAAATTTTAAGATTATACAACGAATATAAAAATGGAAGTTTAGCAGTAAATACGAAGAATATCGAACAATATCATCGTAAAGAATTAACAAAGAAATTAGCAGAAATCATTAAAAAAATAAACACATAAATGGGCATTGTTCTAAAACAATCTTTTAGAAATACGATTATAATTTACGCAGCTTTTTTGGTTGGAGGAATTAATACCATTGTTTTTTATCCCAGAATTTTAAAGTCAGAATTTTATGGAATGGTTACATTCTTGCTTTCTGCATCAAATCTAATAATGCCTTTAGCTGCTTTTGGAATTCAATATACAATTGTAAAATTTTATTCTTCCTACGAAACTAAAGAACAAAAAGACAGGTTTTTATCTTCTGTTCTGTTTTTACCTTTATTAATTTCTTTGCCTTTAGGTTTCTTTTGGGACAATGTTCACGACTGGATTATGAGTGAGGTAACTGAAGAAAATCAAGTTATAGTAAGTTATACGTTTGCAATTTATTTAGTAGCTATTTCTTGTGCTTATTTCGAGCTTTTTTATTCTTGGACGAAAGTACATTTGCAAACTGTTTTTGGGAATATTTTAAAAGAATTGTGGAATAGAGTAGTAGTTATGATACTGCTTTTAGCGGTTTTTTTCGGGTTTATATCAAAATCGGACTTTATTTGGTATTTAACTTTTGCTTATGTTTTAAGAGCTTTAGTAATGATGTGTTATGCTTTTTATATGTATTTGCCAAAAATCACTTTAAAATTACCAGACAACTTTGGTGAAGTAATAAGATATTCATTATACATTATTTTGGCAGGAAGTGCTGGTGCAATTTTATTGGATATCGATAAAATTATGATACCTGGAAAAGATACAATTGAGAAAGCTGCTTATTATTCTGTGGCAGTTTTTATTGGTTCTTTTATAGAGGCGCCAAGTAGAGCAATGACGCAAATTTTGCAACCATTAACCTCTAAATCTCTAAACGAATTTAATACAGTAGAAGTAGAAAATTTATACAAGAAAAGCTCCATCAATCTTTTTTTAGTAGGTGGTTTGTTCTTTATTTTGGTAAATTGTGGGGTACATGAACTTTTTAAATTGATGCCAGAAAAAGGATATCAAGGTGGAGAATTGGTGGTTTTAATGATTTCTTTGGCAAAATTATATACTATGTTTTTAGGAAGTAATGGAGCTATTATTAACAACTCTAAATTCTATAAAGTTGCTTTGCCAATTGCTTTGGGAATGTCTATAACTGTGTATTTTTTAAATAACCTATTCTATTTTAATTTAGAATTTGGTACAGATGGGTTGGCATTAGCAACACTATTAACAATTGTTTTATTTAATACAGTAAAGCTATGGTTTGTGCATAAGAAATTCGGAATTACACCTTTTACGCCAAAGTCCTTAAAGATGTTTGCGATAATTGTAGTATTATTCTGTCT
Source organism: Polaribacter haliotis (assembly GCF_014784055.1). Classification (NCBI taxonomy): domain Bacteria; kingdom Pseudomonadati; phylum Bacteroidota; class Flavobacteriia; order Flavobacteriales; family Flavobacteriaceae; genus Polaribacter; species Polaribacter haliotis. Next base: position 3,445,908 of record NZ_CP061813.1, read on the forward strand.
CTTTTATTTTTGGAATTTCCCACTTCCTGAAATTGAAATTGCTAATTTTTCTATTTCTCCAATTATCAACATTATTCTAAAAAGTATTTTAATTACTGTTATTTATTTATATATAATTTTTAAATTAAATATCTCTAACGAATTTGATATTTTATTACAAAAATTCTACAAAAGACAATCTAAATAGTCTGCAAACATATGTAGTAGTAAGGCAAAAGCAAGTATTCTTGTTTTCTTAAAAAATGTACCTAAAAAGTAAAATGCGATGGCAATATAAGAATGTAATGGATGGAAGTTAATGCTACATCTAAACTCTTCAAAAATTGGTGTTGCTAGTAAATGGTCTAAATCTACCAACATGCTCGCTAAAAAAATTAGATAAACGAATCTCCATTTTTTTCTATAAAAGAATAACGCAATAAATAAAGGCACAAGAAAGTGCAAACTGTAATGTATTAAGATTTTTAGAGTCATTATTGTTAAAAAAAAAAGACTTATTTTTAAAATAAGTCTTTCATATTAATAGTAAGTATTAGTATTTTGGGGAATATAATGTTTATAACAAATTTAAAGTAAATTTATCTAATTAGAATTAACCTATGTTTAAAGATTAAATTATTTTGAATACATTTCTTTACGAATTCTACTTAATTGCACAGGAGTAATGTTTAAATAAGAAGCTATGTGATAAAGAGGTATTTTATTCTCGATATCTGGAATCCTTTTTTTTAGTTTAATATACCTTTGTGTGGCATTTAAAACAGAAAGATTATATACCTTAGATTCTAATTCTAAAAAAACCACTTCTAAAACTTTAACGTACAAGTTAGATATTAAAGGGTCTCTTTTCGTTAATTTTTTAAACTCCTTAAAATTGATGCAATAAATTGTACAATCAGTCAGGCAATCGTAACTGAATCTAGAAGGTTTGTCTAAAATTAAAGCACCTAATGCGCCTACAGCTCTAATTGGAGTGAAAAAGTTTCTAATGTATTCTTTTCCTTTTTCGTCTGTGTAGTAAGAACGAGCAATACCAGATTCTAATATGTAAATATATTCAGGAATTTCTCCTGCTCTAGAAAATGTATCTTTTTTCTTTAAAGTTTTTTTTGATATAAGTGATACTAAATCTTTCTTAGAGTTCGCTGGTAAAGGACCAAATGATTCTATAATCTTAAATACGGCTTTCATAAAACATGCTTATTCGTTTTTTAGGATTTTGTAAACGAATAAGAAAATGCAATCTACTGATTTTTTTTTATAAATACGATATAGAATTTGGACCCTCCATAAAAAGTAAATCTAAAATGGAGAGGTTTGGAAGAAAACCATGTTTATCGTCAAACATTTGTATATAGTTATCTACCAATTTTTTTGGCTGTTTTTTTACTTCGGCTAAATGTCTAAAGTCTTGTTGTTTAGAATCTAAAATAAAAAATTTTGTTTTAATAAAATTAATATCTAATTGAAGTGCATCTGCCACAAATAAGAAAGAATCGATATTTATATCTTGTAAAAATTTATATTTTTTTTCGAAAATAATTGCAAGATCGTCTTCGAAAAAATCAAAAAAAGGAGAAGTTCTATAGGCAATTTGTAGAGATTTAAAATGTTGGTCTTGCCATGGAAAATCATTTTCCACTAAAGTGTCTTTCGTTTTTTTTCTTCCGTCCGTAATTTTATGTTTTACAGGAATACTTAAAAGCTGCTTTCCATTGCTATTATATATGTAGCACCTGTTTCTATAGCTCTGTTTTTGAAAATTATCTTCCATTTCGAAAGTAACAGTATCCTTTTTAACAATTTCGGAAAATTGAGATATAGGAGAGAAGTAAGTGGGTATAAATATAGACATCTAAATTTAGATTGTAGTATTCAATTTCAGTTTTCAGTATTTTGGAACTGAATACTATAACTGAATACTGAAAACTATTTTAAGCTTTCTTTTTCTTTCCTTTGTAGAAACTATAACCTATATACAAAGCAATTAAACCAAAAACTATATATCTGTAAGAAACAGGTTCTCCATCTCCACCAACTGTGGTAAACATTCTATCCCATCTTATAGATTTAAATTTTGCACCAAAAGTGGGTGCATTTGCATCCCAGCTAAACCAAATCATAACAGGTTTCCCTAAAACATGATCAAAAGGAACATAACCCCAATAACGAGCATCCAGAGAATTATGTCTGTTGTCTCCCATTAACCAGTAGTAGTCTTGCTTAAAAGTATAAGAATCGGCTTTTTCTCCATTAATATAAATAGCATCTCCTACTGAAGATATATTATTATTTTCGTAATTTTTAATTATTTGCTCATAAAAAGGCAAAGATTCTGCATCAATTTTTACAGTTGCTCCTTTTTTAGGAATGTAAATTGGTCCAAAGTTATCTTGACTCCAACCTAATTTTTTTACATGAGGAAAGATAGCATTATCTGCTCCGTAATTTATCTTTTTTAAAGAGACTGTTGTAGGTAATTTTCTGAGTTCCTCAACTTCATCATCAGTTAGGTTAATGTTTATTTTATTAGCTACATTTGTCATTTTAAGACGACTTGCCAAGTTTTGAGAAACTCCTCCAGCAACTTCAGTATATAAAGAATCGGAACCAATTTTTGTTAAATTCGCTCCTTTTTCGAAAGCTTCTTGCACTCTTTTATCATTCCAATATTCATTAGAAATTTTATAAACGTTTGTTCTTTCTTTATCAATTAAAAATTTAGGAAAGTTATTTCTACTTATTGCAGATTTTGCTTCATACGTATAATAAAACTGAATTTTCGCTCTGTAAGGAAGTTCGTTTTTCTTTCCGTTAATATACACATAACCATCTTTTAATTCTAAAGAATCTCCAGCAATACCAACACAACGTTTTACGTAGTTTGTTCTTTTATCAACAGGTTTGTAGGTGTATTTCCCAGAATTATCACCCCACATTGTTTTTAAAGAATCTGCTGGCCAATTGAAACAAACAATATCGTTGTTTTTAATTTTTTGAAGTCCAGGTAATCTTGTATAAGGTAATTGTGGTCTTTTAAGGTAAGATGCAGACCCTGTAAATGGCAAAGAATCGTGTACCATTGGTGCCGCAATAACTGTAGAAGGAACTCTTGCTCCATAATGAAATTTACTTACAAACAAATAATCTCCTACCAACAAAGATTTTTCTAAAGAAGAAGTTGGTATTGTAAAAGGTTGCATAAAATAGGTGTGCACTAAAGTTGCAGCAATAATTGCAAAAGTAATAGAGCTTACCCATTCACCAAGTTCAGAGCGTGGTTTTAAACTTCTTTCTGTATTATAAGTTGCATCTGTTCCATAATTGATATAAAAAATATACAATCCAAGTGTTACAATTACTAAAAATGAATCTAGTTTTTTGTAAAAACCGAAAGTTCGAATAGTTTCAATCCAAATTACTGGAAACATTAATAAGTTAACTATAGGAATAAACAACAAGATAATCCACCATTTTGGGCGGTTGATTATGCTCATTAAAACAATTCCGTTATAAATAGGAATTGCTGCTTCCCAGGCTTTTCTACCTGCTTTTACATATAGTTTCCAAGTTCCTAAGAAGTGGATTACTTGAATTACTAAAAAAAAGATAAACCATTCAATAAATGTCATAATTCTTATTTTATTTTTAATCGAGTTATATAATCCCGAAAATAATCAGTTTTCTAATTAGAAGATTTTAATCTAGTTCTGTTACAGTTTTTAACTGATGTTTAACACATCTTTCATGTTAAAAACACCTGTTTTTCCTAAAATCCATTCAGCTGCAATAACAGCACCTAAAGCAAAGCCTTTTCTACTGTGTGCAGTGTGTTTTATTTCAATCGCATCTACTTCAGAATCGTACCAAACTGTATGTGTTCCAGGAACTTCTGGTATTCTTTTAGCAGCGATTGGAATGCTATGTTCAATGGTTTTTTTATCTAACTCCCACATTGTTTTCGAAGAATTGTCAATAATTCCTTCTGCCAAAGTAATTGCAGTTCCACTTGGAGCATCTAGTTTTTTTGTATGATGAATTTCTTCCATAGAAATATTATAATCTTCTAAATTACTCATCATTTTAGCCAATTGTTTATTTAATTCAAAAAAGATATTTACTCCCAAACTAAAATTTGAAGCATATATAAAAGCCCCTTTTTTTTCTTTACATAAAGCAACAGCATTATCGTAATTTTCTAACCAACTTGTAGTTCCAGAAATTACAGGAACATTGTTGTTTATACAGTTAGAAATATTATCGAATGCAGATGTTGGTACACTAAAGTCAATAGCTACATCTGCTAAATTAATGTCTATAACATCATTTACATCTTTTTTTATAACGATTTCATGTCCTCTAGAAATTGCAATTTGCTCAATTTCTTTCCCCATTCGTCCATAACCTAATAATGCGATTTTCATCTTAAAATTTATATTTAAAAGTTAAACCAACTTTTGGAGCATCGAACTGCATAGGATCCATAATAAAGGTTGGTTTTAAAGACAGATTATCATCTGTATTAAATTGAAGTAAATGTGCATTTACACTCGCTTCTACTATTTGAAGTATATATATTATAACACCAGAGAGTAAAGATAAATCTCTATTTTCTCTCAGTTGTTCTTGTGCTCTTTCTAAAGTTTCATCTGAAACTAATGTAGAACCATCGTCTAAAATAAACTCGTCTCTTAAACCAGCTTCTCTTAGTTTAAAAGCAGTTCTGTATCTTTTATAATCGCTATTGTTTGTTTGATAGTAGTAAATAGGAACTGCTAAAGATGCCCAAACAATGGGGGCTTTCCAGTATTTTTTATTATAAATTTGGCCTAAACCAGGAAAAATTGCAGAATAAAATGCTGCTTTTGCTGGAGCTAATGGTTTGTAAATACCTTCTTGTACAAATAATTTACCCTCAACTTTTACATTTTTTACTTCTGTAGAATCTTTTTGAGAATACAAATGCAAAGAAAAAAATGCAAGAAATAAGATATATATGTTTTTCTTTAAAAACACTTATTTTAATAAGTTTTTTATTCGATTAAAATCTTCTTCAGAATGAAAAGGAATAGATATTTTTCCTTTACCATTGTTACCAACACTAACGTCTACTTTATGGCCAAAGTATTCGCTTATCTCCTTTACACCGTTTTTAACAAAACTTGGAACTACTTTTTTCTTAGGTTTAGCAATTGTACCAGATTTTAAACTTTTTACCAAATCTTCGGTTTGTCTTACCGATAATTTTTCTCTTAAAATCTTTTCGTAAATCGCTAATTGATCTTCTGTGTTTTCTACATTAATCATGGCACGTCCATGTCCCATAGAAATAAAACCGTCTCTCATTCCCGTTTGTAAAATTGGATCTAATTTTAACAAACGTAAATAATTAGTTACTGTAGACCTTTTTTTACCAACTCTTGTACTTAATTCTTCTTGTGTTAATTGAATTTCGTCGATTAAACGTTGGTAAGAAAGTGCAACTTCTATTGGATCTAAGTTTTTTCTCTGAATGTTCTCAACTAATGCCATTTCTAGCATTTCTTGATCATTTGCAAGTCTTATGTATGCAGGAACTGTTTTGTTTCCAATTAATTTTGAAGCTCTAAAACGACGCTCTCCAGAAACTAACTGAAATTTATTTCCATCTAATTTTCTAACTGTAATTGGTTGAATAACGCCTAATTCTTTAATAGAACTAGCTAACTCTCTAAGTGCTTCTTCGTCGAAATAAGTTCTTGGCTGATATGGATTTACATCGATATAATCCAACTCAAGTTCTACGATATTTCCAACTAGTTTTTCTGCATTTTTATCTGTTGCAGCATTAATATTTGGAGATTCTTTTAAAAGAGCAGACAATCCTCTACCTAAAGCTTGTTTTTTTGTTGCTTTTGCCATTTATGAATTCTTTTTAAGAAGTTCTTGCGCTAAATTTAAGTAATTTACAGCACCTTTACTGGTTGCGTCGTAAGCAATAATACTTTCACCATAACTTGGAGCTTCACCTAAACGCGTATTTCTTCGAATAATTGTATCAAAAACCATGGCACTAAAATGCTTACGAACTTCATCTACTACTTGGTTAGATAGTCGTAAACGAGAATCGAACATTGTTAATAACAACCCTTCAATATCTAAATTAGCATTGTGTATATTTTGGACACTTTTAATCGTGTTTAGTAATTTTCCAAGACCTTCCAGAGCAAAATATTCACATTGTATAGGTATAATAACAGAATCTGCAGCAACCAAAGAATTTAATGTTATTAAACCCAAAGAAGGAGCACAGTCTATTATAATATAATCGTAATCGTTTTTTATTTCATCCAACGATTTTTTTAACATGTACTCTCTGTTTTCCTTATCTACCAATTCAATTTCAATAGCTACTAAATCGATATGTGCAGGAATAATATCTACATTTGGCGATTCTGTTTTAACCACAGCATCTTTTGCCGAAATTGTATGCTCTAAAACTTGATAGGTTCCAAATTCTACAGTTTCTACATCTATTCCTAAACCAGAAGAAGCATTTGCTTGTGGGTCTGCATCAATTAACAATACTTTTTTCTCTAAAACACCTAAAGAAGCTGCTAAATTTATACTAGTTGTTGTTTTACCAACTCCACCTTTTTGATTTGCTATTGCAATAATTTTGCCCATTAAAATAATGCTATTTTTGTAAATGTAAAATTACATTTTTTTATGACTTTTAGAAATGAAAGATGTTAACAAAAGAATAAAGTTTTAAAACACTGTAAGTTAGATACTTGCATCTTTTCATTAATTCTTTTTTCACAAATTAGAATAAAAAAAAACCGAAGATAATCTTCGGTTTAAGTCTATTGTTTTTAGATTATTTTTTAGGAATATTTTTTAGGATTTCGACTAAAAATTTCCAAAATTTTTGTGTAGATGCTATTCCTGCTCTTTCGTCTGGCGAGTGTGCTCCTCTAATAGTTGGTCCGAAAGAAACCATGTCTATTTTTGGGTAGTTCTGTCCTAAAATTCCACATTCTAAACCAGCATGACAAGCTGCAACAATTGCTTTTTCTCCATGTAATTTTTCATATAAATTATCTACCACTTTTAAAATTGCTGAATTTACATTTGGTTGCCAACCAGGATATTCACCAGAGAAATTAACCTCGAAACCAGCCAACTCGAAACTAGAACGTAGCGAATTTGCCAAATCGAATTTATTACTTTCGGATGACGATCTTGTTAAACAACCCACTTTTATACTACCCTCTTTTACAATTATTCTTGCAATGTTGTTAGAAGTTTCAACCAAACCATCGATATCTGGGCTCATTCTATATACACCATTTAAGGCAGCATAAATTGCCTTTATAAAACCTTCTTGAACTCCTAATTCTAATACTTTTTCAGGAGCATTTATTTTTGTAATTTCTACGGTTAGATTAGGTTCAATTGTAGCGAATTCTTCTTTTATCGTGTTAACAAGCAACTTTGTTTCTAATAAAAAAGCTTCTTTAGAAATTGCATCTACAGTAACAATCGCAAAACTTTCACGAGGAATTGCATTTCGCAAACTACCACCGTTAATTTCTGAAACTCTTAATCCAAAATTTGTGAATCCGTCAAATAATATGCGATTCATTATTTTGTTGGCATTTCCTAAACCTTTAATAATATCCATTCCAGAATGACCTCCATTTAAACCTTTTACAGTAATAGAAAATGCTTCTGAATTTTCTGGAGTTTTTTCTTCAGCATAATTTCTTGTAGCAGTTACATCAATTCCACCAGCACAACCCATTCCAATTTCATCATCTTCTTCTGTGTCTAAATTTAAAAGAATATCTCCTTTTAAAAT